>NZ_CP159534.1:8149508-8451342 GCF_040529335.1 Streptomyces sp. HUAS MG91
AGCGCCGGCCGATGACCCGCGGCTACGCGTGGCTGGTGTTCGCCCTCAGCTTCGGGCTCCTGCTCTCCGACTACATGTCGCGGCAGGTCCTGAACGCGGTGTTCCCGCTGCTGAAGGCCGAATGGCTGCTCTCCGACGCCCAGTTGGGCACCCTGAGCGGCATCGTCGCCCTGATGGTCGGCCTGCTCACCTTCCCGCTGTCGCTGCTCGCCGACCGCTGGGGCCGGGTCAGGAGCCTGGTCCTCGCGGCGGTGGTGTGGAGCCTGGCGACCCTGGGCTGCGCCGTCGCCGCGAGCTACGGCCAGATGTTCCTGGGCCGCTTCATGGTCGGCGTCGGCGAGGCGGCGTACGGAAGCGTCGGCATCGCGGTGGTGCTGAGCGTGTTCCCGGTGACGATGCGGGCCACGCTCTCGGGCGCCTTCATCGCCGGCGGCGCCTTCGGCTCCGTCCTCGGCGTCTCGATCGGCGGCGTACTGGCCGAACTGCTGGGCTGGCGCTGGACGTTCGCCGTCATGGGCCTGCTCGGCCTGGTGCTCGCCGCGGTCTACGGCATCGTCGTGACCGAGCGGAAACTCACGCCGTCCGGCGTCGAAAGGGGCGCCGCACCGGGCACGGGGGGCCCGGTGCGGGCGCTGCTGCCGCGCCTGTTCTCCTCCCTCTCCGTGCTGTGCGCCTACGTCGGCAGCGGGCTGCAGATGTTCATCGCGATGGCGCTGCTCGCCTGGATGCCCAGCTTCCTCGACCGCTACTACGGGCTGGCCACCGGCAAGGCCGGGCTGACGGCCGGAGTCTTCGCGCTGATCACCGGGATCGGGATGGTCGGCGGCGGCATGGTGAGCGACCGCCTCGGCCGCCGCGACCCGCACCTCAAGTGGACCGTCGCCGTCGTGTGCAGCGTCGGCTCGCTCATCCTGCTCACCTTCGGATTCCAACTGCCTCCCGGTGCACCGCAGTTGATCCTCGTAGGGTTCGGCACGCTGCTGTCCAACGCCACCGCGGGACCTGCCGCCGCCATGGTGGCGAGTCTGACCCCGGCCGCCGTCGCGGCGACCGCCATGGCCACGCTCACGCTGGCCAACAGCCTGCTCGGCCTGGCCCCGGGACCCGCGGTGACGGGCCTGCTCGCCGACCGGTTCGGGCTGGACACCGCCCTCCGGGTGATCCCGCTCGCCGCACTGGTGGCGGGCCTGGCGTTCACCCTTGGCAGACGCCACTACGACAGGGCCCTCAGATCCGTCTCCTCCCGGCCCCTCAGAACAACGGAGCTCTCCACATGAACCCCCTGCCCACGCCCACGGTCGTGTTCGTGCCAGGACTGCGCGACCACGTTCCCGACCACTGGCAGACGCACCTGGCGGCGCGGCTCGACGGGGCCGTGACCGTACCGCCTCCGGAGGACGCCCGGGGCAGCCGGGACGCGCAGGTGACGGCGCTGGACACCGTGCTGGCCGCCGTCCCGGGCCCGGTGGTCCTGGTCGCGCACAGCGCCGGGGTGCACACCACCGTGCACTGGGCGGCCCGCCACCACCGCCCGGTGCACGGCGCCCTGCTCGCGACGCCCCCGGACTTCGGGACCCCGCTGCCCGACGGCCACCCGGACCCCGCGACCCTGCGCGCGAACGGCTGGCTCCCGACCCCCACCGGACCGCTGCTGTTCCCCAGCATCGTCGCGGCGAGCACCAACGACCCCCTGGCCCGCTTCGACCGCGTCGCCGCACTCGCCAGGGCCTGGGGGAGCCGCCTGGTCGACGTCGGGCCGGTCGGCCACCTCAACCCCGCGTCCGGCCACGGCGCCTGGCCCCGCGCCCTGGACCTTCTGCGGGACCTCGGCTGCCGCACGCCCGCCCGGGACCCGAAGGCGTCGGCATGAACGACACGCACACCGGCGTCACCGACTACCTGCACTGGCTGCGCCGGGAACGCGGACTGTCCTTCGCCGACTACGCCGAGCTGTGGCGGTGGAGCACCAAGGACCTCCCCGGATTCTGGTCGTCGGTGTGGGAGTACTACGGCCTGGACACCGTCAGCCGCTACGACGAGGTGCTCGCCGACCCTACGATGCCCGGCGCGCGCTGGTTCACCGGAGCACGCCTCAACTTCGCCCGGCAGTGCCTCGCCCACGCCACCGACGCGCGCCCCGCGCTCGTGGCCGTCACCGAGACCGGCGACCCCGAGGAGATCTCCTGGGGACGGCTGACCCAGGAGGTGGCGGGTGCGGCCGAGGCGCTGCGCGAGATGGGGGTGGGGCCCGGCGACTGCGTCGCCGGATACCTGCCGAACATTCCGCAAGCCGTGGTCGCTCTCCTCGCCACCGCGGCCGTCGGCGCCACCTGGACGGTCTGTTCACCCGACTTCGGCACACCCAGCGTCCTGTCCCGGCTCCGCCAGGCGCGGCCGACGGTCCTGATCGCCGCCGACGGCTACCGCCACGGAGGCAGGACGTACGACCGGCGCCCGCACATCGCCGAACTCCTGCACGGCCTGCCCACGGTCCGCCACCTCATCGCCGTCGACCGCCTGTACGTGGCCGAGGGCGAGCCGGCCTGGCCGGGGCGGCCGGACCTGACCCGTCATCGCTGGACCGACCTGGCCGACCGGAAGGCCCCGCTCACCTTCGCCGACGTCCCTTTCGACCACCCCCTGTGGATCCTGTGGTCCTCGGGCACCACCGGCGTCCCCAAGGGCATCGTGCACGGCCACGGCGGGATCGTCGTCGAACTGCTCAAGGCCCTCGGGCTCGGCGTCGGCCTGCGCGCCGCCGACCGCTACCTCTTCCACACCTCGACCAGCTGGATGGTGTGGAACTTCATGGTCGGCGGCCTGCTCCACGGAAGCACGCTCGTCCTGTACGACGGCAGCCCCACCCACCCCGACATCAACGGCCTCTGGCGCATCGCCGAACGCACCCGTGCCACGACCGTCGGCCTCGGCGCCGCCTACCTGATCGCGGCGGAGAAGGCAGACGCCCACCCGGCCGGCGAGGCGGACCTCGGGGCGCTGCGCACGCTCCTGCAGACCGGCTCCGCGATGCCCGGCACCACCTGGGACTGGGTCCACGACCGGCTGGGCCCCGGCATCGCACTCCAGTCGATCTGCGGCGGCACCGACGTCTGCTCGGTCCTGGCCGGCGGCTCCCCGCTGCTGCCGCGCCGCAGAGGCCGGCTCTCCGGTCCCGCCCTGGGCGTCGCCCTCGCCTCGTGGGACGCCGAGGGACGGCCGGTCGTCGGGGAACAGGGCGAACTGGTGGTCACGGCGCCGCTGCCGTCGATGCCGCTCCGCTTCGTCGACGACCCGGACGACACGCGCTACACCCGCAGCTACTTCGACGTCTATCCGGGAGTGTGGCGGCACGGGGACTGGGTCACCGTCGGCACCGACCTGTCCGTCACGGTGGCGGGACGCTCCGACTCCACCCTGAACCGCATGGGCGTGCGCATGGGATCGGCCGACCTCTACGCCGTCGTCGAACGGCACCCGCGGATCGCGGACAGCCTCGTCATCGGCGCCGAACTCCCGGACGGCCGCTACTACATGCCGCTGTTCGTCGTCCCCGCGGACGGCGAACGGTTCGACGACACCCTGCGCGCCGAACTCATCGGCGCGATCAGACAGCACCTCTCACCCCGCCACGTACCCGACGCTATCGTCCCCGTCGCGGCCGTACCCCACACCCTCACGGGCAAGAAGCTGGAGGTCCCCGTCAAACGTATCCTCCAGGGCGCGAACGTCACCGACGTCGCCGCCGAGGGGGCCGTGACAAGGCCCGACATGCTGAACTGGTTCGCGGACTTCGGCGCCGGACTGGACCACCCCTGAGGAAGCACACGCACGGGCCCCGGGCGCCTTCGTGCGGGCGAGGCGCCCGAACGTGTCTCAGGCAACCCCCGTGGCGGGGAGGTGCCTGGCCGCTTTCCGCCAGGCCGATGCAACCAGCGGCCTGGACGCGGTAGTTGACACTCTTCGCAGCCATCGGGGGCACACCCCTCGCACCCCGACGGCTCCTGGAGGAGAGCAATGATGACAAGAGGAAGCGCGCGGCGCGGCGCGGCCGCACTGTCGGCCGGGCTCGCGTTCGCGCTGCTGCCCGCCGGAGGTGCGCACGCCGGGCCGGACGGTGCGAGACCCGCGACCACGAAGGCCGCGCGCGCCGCCCGCACGGTCCCAGCCGGCCGCACTGTCCACCCGCGCGGGCGAAGCGGTCTCCCGCGAAACGCTCATGGCCGAGGTGTGGGACGAGAACTGGTTCGGCTCCACCAAAACCCTCGACGTCACCATGGCGAGCCTGCGCCACCGCCTCACCACAGCAGTCGCCGGCACGGCCCGTCCCGCGCAGATACCGGAGATCACCACCCTGCGCGGCCACGGCTACCGCCTCGACAGGTGAGGACATCTGCTGAGGTGGCTAGGAGTTGCTCCACCCGGACGTACTGGAATACGAGTCCAGCAGGTCCACCACGAAGACGAGGGTCGAGCCCGCCGGGATCAACGGTGAGGGCGACTGATTGCCGTAGCCGAGACGCGGGGGAACGATGATCTCGCGTCGCCCGCCGACCTTCATCCCCTTCACTCCTCGGTCCCAGCCCTTGATGACCCTGCCACCGCCCAGGGCGAACTTGAACGGCCGGCCCCGGTCCCAGGAGGCGTCGAACTCCTTCCCGGACTCGAAGGTCACCCCGACGTAGTGGACCCGGACCACCATGCCCGGCTTCACCTCGGGCCCGTCCCCGACGACCAGATCCCGGATGGTCAACTCGGTAGGAGCGGCCCCCTCCGGGACGTCGACCTCGGGCTTCGTCAGTTCGCTCATTGCGTCCTCAGCAATCTGTGACGGTTTCGAATCGGCGTACCCACTCTCCATGACCAGGGTCCATGCGGCGATGTCCTGATAGCGCCGCGGGCCCGGGTGGCCTTTCACCGTGCTGCCAACCAGATGGAGGCGTTCGGTCCGCCAAGGGCGTCCGGTGAAGCCGTCGAGGCAGGCGGCCGCCGCGGTCACGGACGCGCTGTCGGAGCGGCGGGCGCGGGCCAGCGTGAGGTGGGGCCGCAGCGGACGTTCGACGAAGTCGACGCCGCAGTCCCTGACCCGCGCCCGTACTGCTTCGGCGAGCTCGTGCAGACCGTCGAGATCGCCCTCGATGCCGCTCCACAGCACGCGCTCGTCGAAGTGCCCGCCGCCGAGGAGCGCCAGTTCGAGGGCGGGACGGGTGGCCGCCAGGTCGGCGAGGGGTGACCGAAGCCGCTGCACGGTCTGTACCGGCAGCTCGCCGAGGAAGGCCAGGGTGATGTGCCAGTCCTCGATGCGGTTCCAGCGCAGGTCGGGATGGGCGGCGTAGGCCGGGCTCAGCGCGTGCGCCAGCTCGTCCTTCGCGTCGTCGGGCGGCGCGAGGGCGATGAACGCGTGCTGGGTGGCGGTCTGGGGCGGTTCGGTCACGGATGTCTTCTTACCTCATGCGTCCGCGGGCCCGGAGCCCGGCTGCCTGGCGTCCAGGCGACGGGCAGAGCCTGGTCGCTCACCCCCGCCGCGGCCGGCCTCAGACGGTGAACTCCCGGATCACGGTGTTCCGGAACACCGCCGCACCCCCGGTGGTGAACAGCGCGATCCCGGTGTCGACCAGATAGGGGAACGCCTCCATCGAGTGCACGTACCGCCCGTCGTCGAAGAACACCTCGACGGTCGTCCGGTCCACGAGCGCGCGCAGCCGCACCGACCGTGTACGCGCGTCGAAGGGCGTGTGGCTCTCCTGGTACTTCCCGGAGGCGTCCGGGTTCGGCACGCCTCGGCGATTGACGAAGGCGAAGTCGTCGTAGACGCCCGCGTCGATGTGGCGCCCGCCGTCGACGGATCTGCGCAGCTGGACGCCCGCCCCGGTGAGCGCGCCGGCCCAGCTGATCTCGCACGTCAGCTCGTACGAGATGCCGCTGTAGGAGAGTGCGAGCTGCCCGTCGACCGTGAGATCCCCGAGGTCTACGGTCTTCGAGACGTGGGCGTCGAGCGCGCTGACCGGAGCCGTGGCGAGGAACAGCGTGCCGGACGCGTCCTTGCGGAGGGTCACCTCGCGGACGATCGAGTCGGTGCCGTTGAAGCCGTCGGAGTCGATGGTGGGCGTCGTGTTCGGGTAGTCCCAGTTGTTCATCCAGCCGATCGCGTACCGCATGGCCGGGTCGACCGAGCCGTCGGCGCGGTGCTTGTCGAAGGTGACGGCACCGTAGAAGTCGAAGCCGTGGTCGAGCCACTGAGGGTCCGCGGCGTCGGGCGTGAAGGCGGTGCCGTCGAAGGAACCGGTCCAGTACGCGTACGTGTTGGGCAGGCCGGACGCCTTGCCGTTGGCACTCACGCCGAGCACCCAGGTGGCCGCGCCGCCGGTGCCGGTGATGTGGAACAGGTCCGGGCACTCCAGCGTGCCGAGGCCGTCGTGGAGGAAGCCGCTCGCGTACGTCCAGGACTTGAGGTCGTCGGAGTGGTAGATGCCGACCTTGGTCTTCTCGGCGAGGGCCATCACCCAGCGGCCGCGCTCCTCGTCACGGATCACCTTCGGGTCGCGGAAGTCCTTGACGCCGGGGTTGGGGAGGACCGGGTCGGTGCCGTGATGGGTGAAGCTGCGGCCGCCGTCGGTGGAGTAATAGAGGTACTGCGCCTGGGTGTCGGCGGTGCTGTCCGGCTCCATCGTCACGACGACGATGACGGCGCCCGCCCCGAACCCGGCCGTGTTGCCGGTGTCGACCACCGCGCACCCCGACCACACGTCACCGTTCGCCGTCGTGTCCTTGGGCACGGCCACGCCCCGGTCGCGGAACGCCACGAGATCGGTGCTGGTGGCCAGGCGCCAGGTGGTACCGGACTCCGTCCCGCCCGTCAGGTAGTCCGGGTTGTAGAGGTAGTAGTAGTGGTACTCGCCGTCGATCCAGATCGGCCGCTGAGGGTCGTTCTTCCACTGGTCGGGGACCGTGAAGTGGTACGTGTCGCGGTAGTGGGCGCCCGTCTGCTTCGCCTTGCGTGCCGTCGGAGCGGCGGCCTGCGCGGGTGAGGCGGCGGGCAGCAGCGCCGCGCCGGCGCCGAGAGCGGTGGCCGTACGGAAGAGGGCCCTGCGGTTCAGGCGCGGTCCAGGGGGTGTCATGGGCGTCATCGGTCCTCGGTTCTCCCAGCTTCACTGGCGGGGGTAACGGGGCAACGGGGGTCGACCAGGACTGTAGGCCTAACTCGTTAAAGGTTGGAAGGGGGCGAGTTCATTTTCCTGACACGATTTAGGTCACTGCCCGAAACGGGTCGTTCCCGGCCGTTCGGCTCTCCGGGGGTCCGTCAGGGCCCGACGCCCGGTCCGTCCCCCACCGACTCCCGCAGGACCGCCGCGCACGCCAGTCTGCGCACCTCCGCCTCGGGTGCGCGCCGCGCGCCGATGGCGTCGAGCAGCAGCCGCACCGCCTCCTCGCCCATCGCGCGATGCGGCAGCGCGACGCTGGTCAACGGCGGGTCGAGGAAAGCCGCCATGTGCTCCTGGTCGTCGTAGCCGACGAGGGACACCTCACCCGGTACGTCGATGCCGAGCCGGGCGGCGGCGTGCAACACCCCAGCCGCGACGCGGTCGTTGTAGCAGACGATGCCCGTCGGACGGTCCGGCCGCGGCCGGTCGAGGACGCGCCGGGCGCCCTCGTACCCTGCCGAGATCTCCCCGCCCGTGCGCACCACGTCCTCGGCCGCCGCGCGCAGCCCGGCCCCGCGCAGCGCGTCACGGAAGCCGCGCAGCCGCTCGGCGGTCGCGATGTCGTCGAGCCCGCCGACGAAGGCGAGCCGACGGTGCCCGGCATCGAGCAGCAGCCGCGCCGCGGTCCGTCCGCCGGCCCGCTCCGCGGGCACCACCGCGGCGTACGGACTCCCCTCCGGGGGAAGGCAGTTGGCCAGCACGGTCGGCGTGCGGTCGAGCCCCCTCGGCAGCCGCCGTGCGCGGCGCAGCGACATCGCCGCGTAGACGATGCCGTCGACCCGCCGGTCGAGCAGCTCGGCGACGGCGGCGTCCTCCTTCGCCGCGTCGCCCGAGGAGTCGACGGTCAGCAGGAGGTGTTCGTGCTCCCAGGCCGTTTCCATCGCGCCGCGCAGCAGCGCGCCCGCGAACGGCGACGACGCGATGTGGTCGGTGACCAGACCGATCACGGCGGTACGCCGACTGCGCAGACCGCGTGCCACGGCGTTCGGCCGGTAGTCGAGCCGTGCCGCGGCCTCCCGGATGCGGCGCTGGGTCTCGGCGGAGAGATTGCCGTCGGCGCGGCCGTTGAACACGAACGACACGGCGGTGTGCGACACGCCCGCGAGCCGCGCCACGTCACGGGAGGTCGCCCGCGCGGCGCCCCCCGGCAGCGCCGCCCCTGCCCGATCACCGGACCCGGCGTCCGGCGCACCACCGGTACCGGCCGCGTCACGCCCGCGCCCGCCGACGCCCCTGCCGCTCGAACCACCCCTGTCCGCCATTCGGGCACCCTATCGACGACGCCCGTGACCTCGTACGGCGATACTGGGCGTACGCACGGCCGTGCACCGCGACGGGCGTGACCCAGCGCCCCAGGAATCGAGGACGAACCGTGAACCGCCGCCCCACCGCCCGCGACGTCGCCGAACTCGCCGGAGTGTCACGGGCCGCAGTCTCCTTCGTCTTCAGCGGCCGCGCGGCGGGCAACCTCTCCGCCGGCACGCAGGAGCGGATCAAGAGGGCGGCGGACGAACTCGGCTACCGTCCCGACGAGGTGGCCCGTTCGCTGCGGCGCAAGCGCAGCGCGGTCATCGGACTGCTCAGCGACGAGATCGCGACGAGCCCGTTCGCCGGGCGGATGGTGCTCGGCGCGATGGACGCGGCCCGCGAACGCGGCCACCAGGTCCTGCTCCTGGAGTCGCGGGGCGCCCCGGACGCCGAGGCCGAGGCCATCGCCGAACTGCGCGCCCGCCGGGTCGACGGCGTCGTCTACGCGGCGATGTCGATGCGCCGCGCCCGGGTCCCGGACGGCCTGGATCCGGCCCGCACGGTGCTCGCCAACTGCCTCCCGCACCAGCCGAGTTCGTACGCGTATGTGGTGGCGGACGAGCGGGGTGGCGGCCGCCGTGCCGTGGACGTGCTGATCGGTGCGGGCCACCGCGACATCGCGCTGCTCGGGGGCGAGAGCGGCAACATCGCGGCGTCCGACCGCGCCCGCGGATTCACCGACGGTCTGCGCGCCGCCGGCCTCACGGCGCGCGAGGAGTGGACGACGCGGGCGGGCTGGCAGATCGACGAGGGCTACGCGGCGGCCCTGCGGATCCTCGACCGTCCCGGTGAGCCCCGCCCGACGGGCATCGTCTGTGCCAACGACCGCGTCGCGGCCGGCGCGATGCTGGCCGCCGCCCGGCTCGGCATCGACGTACCGCGCGAGCTGTCCCTCGTCGGCTACGACGACCAGGACCAGATGGCGGCCCATCTGGTCCCGGCACTCACCACGGTCGCGCTGCCGCACTACGAGATGGGCGCGCAGGCGGTCCGCGCGCTGCTCGACGCGGCGGACGCGGGGCGGGAGATCGACCGGACGGCGGGAGTGCTGCTCGACTGCCCGGTGGTGGAACGCGCGTCGGTGCGGGGACCCACGACCGTGTGAGGGCGGCCCGCGTCAGCCCCGTCGCTGTTTCCTCCCGTGCGGAAGGCCGGTGGTCCTGCCGTACTCAGCTCCCCGCGCCCACGGGGGAGTCGTGTACGCGTGGAAGTCACGGCGTCATCCCAGCTCCCACCCCGACACCCGAACCTCCGCGGCCCCCCGCACGACCCCCACCCCGATCACCCCTTCCGGCGCCGGGTGCACCTTCTCCGTCAGCATGGCCCGCTCGTCGACGAACACCTCGACCAGGGGACCGTCGACCAGAACCCGCAGCCGAGCCCGGGTCCCGCCCGGCACGACGGCGGTGACCCGCGCGGTTCTGGGCAGCGGATGGTGCGAGGTGGCGGCCGCGTTCGTCCGGTCGAGGGTGGCGAGCCCGCGCGTCGGGTTCAGCCGCAGCGCGACCGTGTCCCCGAGGCGCAGCTCGACCTCGGAGTCGGGATGGCCGACGACCGCGTCCAGTTCGATCTCGTACGCGGCCGGAAGCGCGTCCCCCACGGTCAGCTCGGCACCTCGCAGCCCCGCCAACTCCCGCGCGGGCGCGAGGCGCACCGTGCCGTCCGCGTGGACGCCGATCTCCCGCGGGTGGCTGAGGCAGCCCGCCCAGCCGGCGGCCACGGACTCCTCCTCGGTACGCGACTCCCAGCTCCAGCCCCACAGCAGGGTCCGGTCGTCCTCGACGAGGGCGGTGGCGGCGTAGAGGTCGCGGCCGTGGTCGAGCATGCCGCCCGAGGACGGAACGAAGGTCAACCCGGCGGCGGACGGCGCGAGTTCGCCGATCAGGTACGTCGTCGAGTACGTGATGTCGGCGGCCCACAGCGACAGGAGCAGGATCCAGCGGCCGTCCCCGGTGGGCAGCAGCGCGGGGCACTCCCACGCGTCGGCGGGCGCGGCGTGGCGGGCCGCGAGCGGGTGGGCCGCGTCCAGGAGCGAGCCGGCATAAGTCCACTCGGTGAGCGAGTCGACGCGGTAGAGCAACACGTCGGGACGGCCGCCCGCGCCCGGTGCGCCACGGTGCCCCGCACCGATCACGGCC
The DNA here is from genome assembly GCF_040529335.1 of Streptomyces sp. HUAS MG91. GTDB lineage: Bacteria > Actinomycetota > Actinomycetes > Streptomycetales > Streptomycetaceae > Streptomyces > Streptomyces tabacisoli. The sequence continues at coordinate 8,160,154 of NZ_CP159534.1, forward strand.
CAGCGTTGGCCCTCGTACGAGAAGAGGTACGGGTCGCGGAAGGCGAGCAGGTCGAGGCCGGGCGGCGGGCCCGGGACGACGGGCTCCGGCTCGGCCTTCAGCGTGGTGATCGCCTCGTCGGCGGCGCGCGCGAGCATGACCGAGCCGATGCCGTCGGTGCGGTCCATGCCGGTGTAGACGGCGGTGGGCACACCGTCCTCGACGACCGCGCAGCCGGACCAGGCGCCCAGCTCGTCGCGGCTGCCGGGGGTCGGGGTGAGCGCGATGCCGTGATCGGTCCAGGTCATGAGGTCGGGGCTGGAGGCGTGGCCCCAGTGGATGTCGCCCCAGACGGGCCGGGCCGGGTTGTGCTGGAAGAAGAGGTGGTAGCGGCCGTCGTGGAAGAGCGGGCCGTTGGGGTCGTTGCACCACTGGCCGGCGGCGGGCCGTACGTGGAGGCGGGGTGTGTTCCGGTCGTGCGGGTCGTTCCGGTCGTTCCGCTCGGACATCGTGGCGTCACTTCCTGTCGTGGGACCCAGGGGGCCTGCTGTGTCGGCTGGATTGCCGGCGCGTGTCCGGCCTCTTGCCAAACGGAACCTAACACGTGATAGTTAGCCCGCCCTAGCACGTGTTAGGGACTGGATTCGGAATGGCTCATTCCGGCATGATGAGGCGGCTCCGCTCGCACGAAGCGGGGCCTGGCGCGAGGGAGCGCACACATGACCATGCAGCAGGAAGCGGCGTCGTCGGCCGCCGGCGGTCACGCCCAGCAGGACTCGGGGGCGGCCCCCGGGCACAGCCGGCGGAGGGTGAACTTCACCCTGGCCAGCGCCGCGCTCTTCATGTTCTTCGTGACGTGGTCGCTGTCCTGGTCGCTGTTCTCGATCTGGCTGACCCAGGACATCGGTCTGAGCGCCGGCCGCAGCTCGCTCGTGATCAGCGCGAACGCCATCGGATGTCTGATCACGATGCCGGTCTACGGGTACCTCCAGGACCGCCTCGGCCTGCGCAAGAACCTCCTGTACTGGATCGGCGGCCTGATGCTGCTGGTCGGCCCGATGTACATCTACGTGTACGGGCCGCTGCTCAAGCAGCACTTCGCCCTCGGCCTCGTCGTCGGCTCCGCCTACCTCGCCATGGCCTTCGCCGTCGCCGTCGCGACCCTGGAGAGCTACACCGAGCGCCTCGGCCGCTTCCACGGCTTCGAGTTCGGCCGGGCCCGCATGTTCGGCTCGCTCGGCTGGGCCGCCGCGACGTTCTTCGCGGGCCGCCTGTTCAACATCGACCCGAACCTGAACTTCTGGGCCGCGTCCGTCGCCGCCGCCGTCTTCGTCGGCCTGACCGTCGCGATCCGGGTCGCGGACGGCCGCCGCGCCGCGGCCGTCGACGAGGCGGCCTCCTCGGTCTCGCTCTCGGACGTGAAGTCCCTCTTCTCCTACCCCGCCTTCTGGGGTCTGCTCCTCTTCGTGGTCGCGGTGACGGCGACGTACAACACCTACGACGCGATGTTCCCCTCCTACTTCACCTCGCTCTTCGCCACCGAGGCCGAGGGCAACCGGATGTTCTCCGACCTCAACTCCGTACAGGTCTTCCTCGAAGCGGGCGGCATGGCGCTCGCGCCGTTCCTGGTCAACCGCATCGGGCCGAAGAAGTCGCTGCTCATCTCCGGCGGCATCATGGCGGCCCGGATCCTGCTCTCCGGCCTGGTCACCGGCGCCCTCGCGATCTCCGCGGTGAAGCTGCTGCACTCCGTCGAGCTGCCGATCATGCTGATCGCGATCTTCAAGTACATCAACCGCCACTTCGAGCCCCGGCTGTCGTCCACGATCTATCTGGTCGGATTCCAGCTGGCCACCCAGCTCGGCGCCGCCGTCATCTCCCCGCTCGCCGGGCTCGGCTACGACAGCATCGGCTACCGCGGTACGTACGCGGTCATGGGCTGCTGCGTCGCCGTCGTCACCGCTGTCTCCGTCCTCACCCTGCGCCCCGACTCCAAGGGGATCACCCTGACCGGAAAGGAAGCCCTGGCGTGATCGTCGTCGCCGGTGAAGCCCTGATCGACCTGGTGCCGCAGGGCGGCACCGGCGACCCGCTCGCCCCTTTGCTGCCCGCGCGCGGCGGCGGCCCGTACAACACGGCCGTCGCGCTCGGACGGCTCGGCGCGGACGTCGCGTTCTGCTCCCGCGTCTCTACCGATGCCTTCGGCGCGGCACTGGTGTCCCGCCTGGAGAAGGAAGGCGTGGCGGTCGGCCTCGTCCAGCGCGGCCCCGAGCCGACCACGCTCGCGGTCGCGTCCGTCGGCGAGGGAGGTTCGGCGGAGTACTCCTTCTACACGGAGGGCAGCGCCGACCGCCTGTTCGCGGTCCCCGCTCAATTGCCCGCCGACGTACGGGCGTTGTCCGTCGGCACCTGCTCGCTCGTCCTCGAACCGGGCGCGAGCGCGTACGAGGAGCTGATGCGGCGCGAGTCCGCCCGGGGCGTCTTCGTCGCCCTCGACCCGAACATCCGCGCCGGCCTGATCCCCGACGCGGACGCCTACCGGGCCCGCTTCAGGAGCTGGCTGCCGTACGTCTCCCTGCTCAAGCTCAGCGAGGAGGACGCGCAGTGGCTCGGCGGCGACATCGAGGGCTGGCTCGCGGCCGGCCCCTCGGCCGTCGTCGTGACCCGGGGCGGTGAAGGTCTGACGGCCTTCACGGCAGGGGGCGGCGGCTCCTGCTCGGTGCCCGGCGTGGACGTCGAGGTCGTCGACACGATCGGGGCCGGCGACACGGTGAACGCGGCACTGCTGCACGCCCTCGCCACCCGCGACCGCCTCTCCCGTGCGGGGCTCGCCGGACTCGGCCCGGCCGACTGGAGCGAGGTCCTGCGGTTCGCGGCACGGGCGGCGGCCATCACCTGCTCACGGGCCGGGGCGGAGCCGCCGTACGCCGTGGAGTTGCGCGGGGGCGCGTGAAGCGCGGCGGATCTCATGGCCCCTTTGGCACGGCCGAGTTGAGCGCGGGCGGGCCGGGGGAGCGGTCGCGGGCCAGAACGTCGAGGCGAGGCCCTGTTCCGCCACCGGACGGCGCGGTGAAGCAGGCCACCGCCAACTGGCGCCCGGATCCGAGTGGGTCGCCCGGAAGTCGCCTGACGGGCGAAAGCCCAGATCAGGCGCCTTCTTTCGTGCTCCTAGAAGAAGCTCAGCTTCTGTGCCGAGTACGACCGTCTCCGGTGGAAACACGCTCGACGTGACCGTCAACGGCAGCACCACCCACTACGCCATACCCTCGTCGTTCTTCCCGTACAAGCAGTACTTCAAGGCCGGTTCCTACAACCAGTCCTCGTCCAGCAGCACGACCAAGGGCGCGCGCGTCGCCTTCTACGGACTCAACGTCTCGCACGGCTGACACCCCCGCTCCGCGCGGTGCGTCGCTCATGCGGCGCACCGCGCTGTCCCGCGTCACGGCAGTGGGACACCGAGCCGCGTCGTCAGTGCCCGGCCGACCCGGCTGCCGACGTCACCCTGGGCCTGAGCAGGGTGATCTTCGAAGCGCCCTGTTCCGTGACGTACAGCGTGCCCTTGGTCGTGTCCTCCGTGATGTCCAGCGGCTGCTGGAATCCGGTGAACCCGGTGATGCCCGTCGTGGGCGCCGACAACCTCCCCTGCGCGTCGACGCCGAACACCTCGATGTCCTGGCCGCTGCTGTAACGGACCACGAGGAGCGTGCCCTTGAGCGCGCCGCCGAAGGCGTCGCCCCGGTACTCCACGACCCCGTCGGCGGACGCGTGCAGTCCGGCGTCGTACATTCCGGCCGCGTCCAGATTGCGGTCGGGCCGGGTACCCACCGGGTAGCCGGTGACCTCGAAGGGAGTGGTGTCCGACGTGGGGTTGCCCCCGGCCAGCACCCACTCGCAGCGGGCCGGGTTGGGATGCCCGTAGTACCGGTTCTTCTTGACGTCGAAGACGTAGTCGGTCTCCGCCACGGGGTTGGACGTGATCCCCGGCACGGTCGGACCCGAGTAGGCACCGGCCGTCGCCGCGTCGATCCGGCGGGAGCAGGCGGCGGGCAGCGGGGTGGGCGTGGCGGGTGTGTTGCCCCCGGCCGCGGACCCGTTGGTAGGTGTGTAGAGGTGGCCGTTGGTGTGCCACACCAGGTCGTAGGCGTTCCGCACGCCCGTCGCATAGAGGGTCAGGGGCGCGTCGGCGGCGAACGGGTCGTACGTTCCCGGGCTCTCGGTCCGCACGTCGACCGCGCCGGACGCCGGGAGCTTGGCCGGGTCGAGCCGGAGCACGGCGGCGTTGAGCAGGTGCTCGGGGCGGTTGCCCCACGTCGGATCGGCGGCGCCCATGGCGTTGTTGGCGCCCTGCGTCACGTACAGGGCTCCGTCGGGGCCGAAGGCGAGGGAGTTGGTCTCGTGGTCCTTCACCGAACGCGGCAGGTGGCTGATCACCTCGGTGTACGTGGTGAGGCCCGGACCGCTCAGCCTGGCGATGCTGCTGGACCAGTCCGGCTCGTTCGGTGTGCCTCCCGCGTACATGGTGTTGGAGGTGATCCACAGCACCGGGGCGGCCGCCGTGGAGGACGGGTCGAACGCCATCCCGATGACGGAGCGGTTGGGTGCTCCCGGCAGTCCGCGGGCCGTCGCGTCCGCGCGCACGGTCGAGATCGTCTCCGCGCCGCTCAGGGTGCCGTCGGCGGCGATGGCGTACCGCATGATGTAGCCGTCCAGCGTGGACGCGTACAGCCTGCCGTCGGGTCCCTTCAGCACGGAGGCGAAGCTCTTTCCCGTCGCGGACGTGGCCACCTTGTCGAAGGCGATGCCGCCGGTGCCGCCGCCCGCTCCGGTGGTGAACACCGAGGTCCACGGAGTGAAGGCACGCCCGTCCAGGTCCCGGGCGCCGCTGGTGACGGTGAAGCGGTAGCGGGTGTTCGCCTTGAGCGCGGTCGTCGGCGACAGGTTGATGACGTCGCCGCCGCCGCTCGTGATCACGTGGGCGGGCACGGCCGCTCCGGTGACCGATTCCTGGAGGGTGACCGTGCCGGAGGTGAGGCTCGCGGTGTCGACGCCGGGGCCGACCAGTCTGAGGTCCGCCACGACGCTGCCGGTCGGTGCCGCGCCGGTCGCCGTGTTCGCCGGGGTCACCGTCCTGACCTCCGGATGAGCGGCGGCGTCGGCGAGCGGCGCGACGGTCACGTACGCGATCTTCGTGTTGCTGCCGCCGACCGGACTGATGGTCAGCCGGCCGTCCGCCACGGCCGCCTGCACGGTGGCGGTCCGGTATCTGGAGGCGGACGTGGGCACGAAGCCGTCGACAGCGTTCTGGTTCTCGATCTGGAGCGCGTGGGTGCTGTCCACGCTCGTGGCGTCGCCCACCGCGACCGTCACGGTGTAGGTGCCGTCGGGGACGGCCATTTCCCAGCGGCCCGGGGTCTTCACGCCGGCCGACGAGGCGGGGAGCTGCATGTGCACGAAGGTCGCGAGGAGCCGGTCGGGCTCGGCGGTGCCCCTGTCCCGGCCGTTGCCGGTCAGGTCGAGCGGCGTGCTGTTCGTCAGGCCGACCCAGCCGTAGCTGAGTCCGGAGCCCTGGCCGGCGCCGGTGCGGGCGCCGAAGGGCTGTCCGTAGTCGAGTGCGTAACCGCTCACGGGCGCGGTGGCCGCGGTGCCGAAGTCGACCTTCGCCGAGAAGGCGGTGTCCGCGCGTGCCTGCGCGGGAGCCGCCAGTACGAGACCGAGGAGGGCCAGGACGGGCAGGAAGCCCGCCGTGCGGGGCGCGGGCCCGCTCCGTGAGCGCCCGCGTCTTCGAAGGCGTACCAGGGTCACGGTCTTCTCCTGTCGAGAGGGAAACGGGCCCCGTGCCGCGGCGACCGGCGACGGCTCCGCCGATGTGACGGCATCGGCCGAGTCGCGCGGTCCCGTCACCGCGCCCGGGGCTTTGCCGTGCCCATGACTGCCCCGGGCGCGGCGGTCCACGCTGCGGCCGGGACCGTCATGGGCACGGCGCGCGGCCTGCCACCTCCGCGCACGCCGGTGACCTGCTGGGCAGCGGCGAATCCCGCTTTCCGTGGACGCAGTTGGAGCACGGCGGGCACGTCGGCTGCGGGGGAGTCCACTACTGCGCCCGTACCAGTGCGCGTGCTCCGGTGCGCCGCCGCGACCTACGCCGCGCGGACCCATGCGGACGCCCGACTCGGCCGATTCGCGCGAGAACGCCCTTTACACCCACTCGACCCTTGGGCATGGTCATGCCCTCGTCTGCGCGCCTGTCGCGCACCTATGGGGGGACCACATGCAGACCCGACCGTTCCGGCGCTTCGCGCTCGGCAGACTCAGATCCACCGGCCTCATAGCGCTGGCGCTCGCCGCCGTCGTCGCCGCGCTCCTTCCGCTGACGGGAGGCGGCGCGGCCACCGCGGCCTCCGGCGCCGGTGCGCCCGACCCCCGCCACCCGATGGCGGCTCCGCACGAGCCCGTGGTGCCCGCGGACGCCATGGAACCGACCGCGCCCGTCCTGTCACGGGACGGCTGGACCGTCTCCGCGAGCGACGAGGAGACGGCGTCCGAGAACGGACGTGCCGCGAACGTGCTCGACGGAAGCACCGCCACCATCTGGCACAGCAGGTGGAGCGGCACCGCCGCACCGCTGCCGCACACCCTCACCGTCGACATGCACCGGACGGCCGTCGTATCCGCACTCGTCTACCAGCCGCGCACCAACAGCCCCAACGGCAGGGTGGGTTCGTACGCCATTCACCTGAGCGCAGACGGTACGAGTTGGGGATTCGCCGTCGCCTCCGGCACCCTCGGCGACGACGCGACCGCCAAGACCCTGAGCTTCGCCGCCCAGGGCGCCCGCTACGTGCGGCTCACCGCGACGAGCGAGGCCGGCAACCGCGGACCCTGGTCGTCCGCGGCCGAGATCAACCTCCTCGGCGACCCCGGCTCACCCGCCTCCGTCGTCGACCTGCCGCGGACGGGATGGACCGCGACGGCGAGCGACGAGGAAGCGGGCGCCGCGGCGAACGCCGCCGCCAACGTCCTCGACGGTGATCCGGACACCATGTGGCACAGCCGGTACTCCGGCACCGCCGCGCCGCTGCCACACAGCATCACGATCGACATGAAGAGCGCCCGCGACGTCTCGGCCCTCACCTACCAGCCGCGCCGGTCGGGCGCCAACGGCCGGGTCGGCGCCTACACCGTCACGACCAGCACGGACGGCAGCACGTTCGGGGCCCCGGTCGCGAGCGGCACATGGAAGGACGACGACACCGTCAAGGGCGCCACCTTCTCCCGTACCGTCAGCGCGCGCTACGTCCGCCTGACGGCCACCACGGAGGCGGGCGGGCGCGGGCCGTGGTCCTCGGCGGCGGAGCTCCGCCTCAGCGCCCCGGCCAACCCGGCGACCGCCGGCTCCTGGGGACGGATCACCGGCTTCCCGCTGGTTCCCGTGGCCACCGCGCTGCTGCCGAACAACAAACTGCTCGCCTGGTCCGCGTACGGCGTCGACCGCTTCGGCGGAAGCAATGGCTACACCCAGACGGCGATCATGGACCTCGCCACCGGAGCCGTCACACAACGACGCGTCGACAACACCAAGCACGACATGTTCTGCCCCGGCATCGCGGTCCTCAAGGACGGGCGCGTGTTGGTCACCGGCGGCAGCAACGCCGAACGCGCGAGCCTCTACGATCCGGCCACCGACACCTGGTCGGCCACCGGCGACATGAACATCGCCCGCGGCTACCAGGCCATGACCCTGCTCTCAGGCGGCGACGCCTTCGTCCTCGGCGGCTCCTGGAGCGGGGCCCGCGGCGGCAAGGACGGCGAGGTCTGGTCGGCGGCCACCGGTACCTGGCGCAAGCTGTCCGGCGTACCCGTGACCACCACCATGACCGCCGACCCGGCGGGCCCGTACCGCGCCGACAACCACCAGTGGTTGCACGCCACTTCGAACGGCCGCGTCCTCCAGCTGGGCCCGAGCAAACAGATGAACTGGATCTCCACCGAGGGCGACGGCTCCGTGACGGCCGCCGGTACGCGAGCCGACAGCGCGGACGCCATGAACGGCAACGCCGTCGCGTACGACATCGGCAAACTCCTCACCCTGGGCGGCGCGACCGCCTACGAGAACACGACGGCCACCCGGCGCGCGTACACCGTCGACCTCAACGGCGGAGGCACCCCGGTGGCCGCGCGCACCGGTGACATGGACTTCGCCCGCGCCTTCAGCAATAGCGTGGTCATGCCGGACGGCAAGGTCGCCGTGTTCGGCGGGCAGTCCTACCCGGTCCCGTTCAGCGACGCGACCTCCTCGCTCACACCGGAGATATGGGATCCGGCGACGGGGCAGTTCACACGTATGGCGAGCATGGCCGTGCCGCGCAACTACCACAGCGTGGCCAACCTGCTGCCCGACGGGCGCATCTTCTCCGGCGGCGGCGGTCTGTGCGGCGACTGCGCCACCAACCACGCCGACGGCGCCGTGTTCACACCGCCCTACCTGCTCAACGCCGACGGCACCGAGCGCACCCGCCCGGTCATCACCGGCACCGTGCCCGCTCGCGTCGCCCACGGTGCGACGGTCCCCGTGACCACGGACTCGGCGGTCACCTCGTTCGCCCTGGTGCGGGCGGGGGCGGCCACGCATTCCACGGACAACGACCAGCGCCGCGTACCGCTCACGTTCACCCGCAACAGCACGACGTCGTACACGCTCAGCATCCCCTCCGACCCGGGAGTGGCGCTGCCCGGCAGCTATCTGCTGTTCGCGCTCGACTCGGCCGGAGTACCGAGCAAGGCCCGGATGGTCACCGTGGGCTGACCGCACACGCGGGGTGGCAGGAGTGCCGGGAACAGGCGGCCTCCTGCCGCTCCTGCGATGGGCCGGGCCTGTCCACGGGGCGTGAAAAGAGGTCTGTCGCATCCGAGTTGACCATGGCATCCCTTGCGCCGTGTGAAGCTATGCCCATGGATGATGTGAACGCTGATGTGAAGAGCAGGCTGCAGACGGACCGCCCGCACTCGGCCCGTGTCTGGAACTACCTGCTGGGCGGCAAGGACAACTACCCCGTAGACAGTGAGGTCGGCGACGCCATTCTGTCGACCTTCCCGGAATTCGCGGCCGTGGCCCGGCTGCAGCGCGCCTTCCTCACGCGTGCCGTGCGCTTCCTCACGGCCGAGGCCGGCATCAGGCAGTTCCTCGACATCGGCACCGGGCTGCCCACCGCCGACAACACCCACGAGGTGGCCCAGCGCGTCGCGCCGGACAGCAGGATCGTCTACGTCGACAATGACCCGCTCGTGCTCGCCCACGCCCGTGCCCTGCTGACGAGCAGCCCGGAAGGGGCGTGCTCGTACATATCGGAGGACGTGCGGAACCCGGAACGCATCCTGGCCGAGGCGGCGGACACCCTGGACTTCAGCCGGCCGGTCGCCCTGACCCTGCTCGGCATCATGGGGCAGCTGTCGGACGCCGACCGCCCCCGGGAACTGGTCGCCACCTACCTGGAGGCGCTGCCCGCCGGAAGCTACGTGGCCCTGAGCGACGGGATCAACACCAACGACGCGCTGAACGCGGCCGTGACCGCCTACAACGCGCAGTCGGCCAACACCTACCACTTGCGCTCGCCGGAAGAGATCGCCGCCTACTTCACCGGTCTTGAGACCGTGGACCCCGGCGTCGTCGCCACGTCGGCCTGGCGCCCGGACGACATGCAGCCCGCGGAAGAGGCCGTGGAGGTCGCGTACTGCGGTGTGGCCCGCAAGAGTTGAAGCCCTGGCCGTTGCGGCGCCGAGCCGGAACGCGTACGTCCCTGGGTGTGAGGTCCGCATGTGCCCCGCCTGCCACCGGCGGGGCACATCAGCGTCGACGGATCAGCGGGGCCAGAACCGCGGCCGGGTCGATGCCGGACGGCAGGTCGCTGACCTGGCCGTCGCCCACCTCGACCACCCGCCAGGCACCGTCCGTCCGGCGAGCGACGTCGGTGGTGACGAAACGGCAGCCCAGCCGGCGTACGAGCGGCTGGATCTCCGTCAGGTCGGGACGCGGCAGGAGTCCGGGAGTGTCGGGGTGTGCCGTGATCGCGAGACGCTCCCCGTCCAGCCACCACACGCGAGCCTCGCCCGCCGCACGGTCGAACGACTCGAAGGCGCGCAGCACGACGCCGCCCGTGAGGAACTCCTCCTGGAGCGCGACGAAGCGGCTCACGACCCGGTGCACGGCCGCGGTGTCGGCGAGATCGGGGAGGTGGCACGCCCCGTCCCAGTCGTCCTTGCGGGACTTGACGAAGTCCTTCACGACGCCCGGCCCGGGAGGCAGGGCCGAGGCCAGATCCGCCAGCTCCGCGGCCGTGGGCGGGAGACCGGGGCGGCAGGGCATGACAGCGCTGGCCGGAGTGACGTCGGCGAACGTCTCGTACCAGGAGGGAAGTTCGTGTGCCGAGCGGTACATCGCGGCCGTGGTGCACAAACGGGCGCCGCGCTCCTCCAAGGCGGCGCCGAGGTCCGCGTAGACCTCGGCCGTCATCATCCACCCGCGGTACCAGAGCGGACCGAGCCCCTGCGGAACGCGTCGTACCGCCTCACCGGCACGACCCGCCAGCAGGGCGTCGTGATCGACGAGGGCCACACCCGCCCCGAGTGAGCGCGCGACGGCGGCCTGCGCCGCGAAGTGCGGATCGCAGCGGGTGGGTCGCAGTGGGTCGGCGCAGAGCAACAGGGGAGTCGGCACCGGCACACCGTAGCGGGGGAGGCTCTTCATGGGTGGGACAGCAGGTGAGGTCTGACGCTTGCCTCATGCGTCCGCGGGGGCGCAGCCCGGAGGCCTCCCTGCGGGTGAGTGAGCCCGGCTCGTCGTGCGGAAGCCGCAGTTGCCGCTGAAGGAGTCGGCGGTGGTGGCGGTGCGGGCCGAGACGCGGTAGCGGTTGCAGTAAGAAGGATGGCAGAGATATGAGCCGCCGCGCAGGACGTGCCGGGCGTCCGGGGTGTCCGGTGCCGGGCAGCGGGGGTCCCGGCGCGGGGAGCGGGCGTACCAGGTGGGGTCGAAGCCGTTTCTTCCGCGGCCAGGAGGGCGACAAGTGGAAGGGCCAGGTCGCCGACCCGGACATCCCGCCGACGCACACCCTGCGCCGCGGCCGGATCTGGCGGCAGGACTGGGGCAACCGCCGGCACCTCGCCGACCCCGCCGACCACCCGCAGAACCTCACCTTCGACGCCGGCCTGGAGTTCATCGCCACCAACCGGGACGAGGACCGCTGGTTCGTGCAGATCGAGACCTTCGACCCGCACGAGCCGTTCTTCTCCTACGCCGAGCACAAGAAGCACTACGCCGCCCGCGACGCGACCTACGACGGCCCGCACTTCGACTGGCCCGACTACAAACGCGTCACCGAGGACGAGCGGACCGTCGCCCACGCCCGCCACGAGTACGCCGCCCTGCTCACCATGTGCGACACCTCCCTGGCACAGGTCCTGGACGCCTTCGACGCCCACGGCCTGTGGGACGACACGCTCCTGATCGTCTGCACCGACCACGGCTTCCTGCTCGGCGAACACGGCTGGTGGGGCAAGAACGTCCAGCCCTGGTTCGACGAGAACATCCACACCCCGCTCTTCGTCTGGGACCCGCGCACCCGCGCCACCGGCCGCCGCTCCGCCCTCGTCCAGACCATCGACATCGGCCCCACCCTGCTGGACTTCTTCGGCCTCGAGCGCACCCCCGACATGCTCGGCGTCCCGTGGGACCCGCGCACCCGCGCCACCGGCCGCCGCTCCGCCCTCGTCCAGACCATCGACATCGGCCCCACCCTGCTGGACTTCTTCGGCCTCGAGCGCACCCCCGACATGCTCGGCGTCCCGCTCGGCGACACGACCGCCGACGACGGTCCCGTCCGCGAGGCCGGTCTCTTCGGCTCCTACGGCGCCCACGTCAACGTCTCCGACGGCCGCTACGTGTACATGCGGGCCTCCGTCCGGCCCGACAATCAGCCGCTGCGCGAGTACACGCTCATGCCCACCCACATGGACAGCCGCTTCTCCCCGGGCGAGCTGCGCGACGCGACACTCGAAGGCCCGCTCCCCTTCACCAAGGGAGTCCCCGTCCTCAGCCTGCCGGGCTTCGCCGTCGGCAACCCCTACGCCCTCGGCACCCGCCTCTACGACCTCGCCACCGACCCCGACCGCTGGAGCCGGATCCACGCCATGTCGTCAGCGCTGCAGGGTGAGCAGCCCCGGGCGGTAGGGCAGGAGGCCGTAGTCGCCGCCCGAGTTGGGGCTGCGCCCCTGGTAGAGCAATCGCAGGTTGCAGGGATCGACGGTCATGGTCTGATCGGGGCTGGTGCGGATCAGTTCGCCATGGCTGATGTCGTTGGTCCAGGTGGCGCCACTGTTGGCCTTGCCTGCGAAGGGGCTGCTCTCGGTCGTGGCCTGGGGTGTCCACGAGCCGTTGAGGCTGGTGGCGGTGAACGAGCGGAAGTAGCGGCCCTGTGCGCCGATCGCCTCGACCATCATGAGGTAGCGGTTCTGGCCCTGCATCTTGTAGACCTGCGGGGCTTCGAACAGGTTGTTCGTCGTGTCGCTCATGACCACGGTCGACGTCGTCCCGAAGCTGCCCGGGAAGTTCCCGATCGGCATGGCGGCCCGGTAGATCTTGCCGTTGTCACCGGCGAAGAAGAGGTACATGTTCGTGCCGTCACCGATGAGTGTCTGGTCGATGGGGCCCGTTCCCGAGTCGGCGATGCTTCCGGAGAAGAGTGTCTGCGGGGACGACCAGCCGTTCGGGTTGGTGGGGTCGCTCGACGTCCGGTACGAGAAGGCGGCGCCGCCCCACTGGTAGGTGAGCACCCAGAGGTTCCTCGGCGCGAAGTAGAAGAGCGTGGGAGCGACGGTGGACGTCGGCATGGTGTTCTGGCCGGCTGTGGCCATCTCCGACCAGTCGCTGAACAGGTTGAAGTTCATCGAACCCCAACTCGTCCCCGTGTCGTGCGTCGTCGCGTAGACGAGCTGCTTGCCGTTGTAGGGGGCCACGGTGAAGTCCTTGAGCGACACCCATCCCGACTTGGGCTGCGCGAGCGCTCCTGTCGATGTCCAGCGGTAGGACGACGGGAGATCGCACGCGCCCGGGGTGTCGTCGCCGGCCTTGACGAGCTTCCACTGCTGGTTGGCGCCGCCCCAGTCGTCGTACTGGACGATGTTCGCGTTGTCGGCGGTGGAGCCGCCCTGTACTTCTAGGGCCTTGTTGCTGTTGCGCGAGACGAGCCGCACATAACCGTCGGAGCTGTCGACCAGCCGCCACTGCTGGTTGGCGGCGTTCAGGTCGGTCCACTGGACGATCGAGCCGCCGTTCGCGGTGGACCAGTTGTACACGTCCAGCACTTTGCCCGAGAGGCGGGACTTGACGCGGTAGTAGCCGTCGCCGGAGTCGACGAACTGCCACTGCTGCTGGCTCTGATCGTTCCTGGTCCACTGGGTGATGCGGGAGCCGTCGCCGGTCGCCAGGTTGTAGACGTCCAGTGCTTTGCCGCTGTTGCGGTTGACCAGCACGTACGAGGCGTTGGGGTCGACGGTCGCAGCGGCGGCGGGCTGGGCACCGAGGAAGGCGGCCACGAGCAGCAGGGGCGACAGAACGGTGAGCAGGCGTCTGAGACGGAGCGGGGACGAGGGGCGTAACCACATCGGAGGGCCTCCATGGCGGGCAGGGGAAGCGGTAGGGGCGGAGACGCTATAAAAATTTCCGGAAGATTCCCGGAATTATTGACGCCACAAGCTAGGAACGTGAGCTCGCCGGGTCAAGGCCTGTCACCGATCTGGCCGCAAAAAGCTTCTCTCCCCTTGTGGTTGACGAACGGTTACTTCGGTCAATAGGGAGCTGGAAGTTTCGGAAGAAGAACGGAAACTTGTGCGGGGAGTATTGACGATTCACAGTCAATCGCTCGATCATCCCTGTCTGAGAAACCGGCCATGGTTCGATATATCGACCGAGCGTCGGCTCTGAATGACTTTCAGTCCTTCCATGATGTCGACCTTGGAGGCACCGTCATGGGCTCGTACGTTCTACCCAGACCAGTTGTCCGCAGAAAACTCCGCGGTCTTCTGTTATCGCTGGTCGTCTGCATCCTCGGTGCGGCCCTCGCACTCGTCGCACAGCCGCCCGCACATGCCGCCGAGAGTACGCTCGGCGCCGCGGCGGCGCAGAGCGGCCGCTACTTCGGCACCGCCATCGCCTCGGGCAAGCTGGGCGACTCGGCGTACACCACCATCGCGAGCCGCGAGTTCAACATGGTGACGGCCGAGAACGAAATGAAGATCGACGCCACCGAACCGCAGCGCGGCCAGTTCAGCTTCACCGCTGGCGACCGCGTCTACAACTGGGCGGTGCAGAACGGCAAGCAGGTGCGCGGCCACACCCTGGCCTGGCACTCCCAGCAGCCCAGCTGGATGCAGAGCCTCAGCGGCAGCACCCTGCGCCAGGCCATGATCGACCACATCAACGGCGTGATGGGCCACTACAAAGGCAAGATCGCCCAGTGGGACGTCGTGAACGAGGCCTTCGCCGACGGCAGTTCGGGAGCCCGGCGCGACTCCAACCTCCAGCGCACCGGCAACGACTGGATCGAGGTCGCCTTCCGCACCGCGCGCGCCGCCGACCCGGCCGCCAAGCTCTGCTACAACGACTACAACGTCGAGAACTGGACGTGGGCCAAGACGCAGGCCATGTACAACATGGTCAAGGACTTCAAGCAGCGCGGCGTGCCGATCGACTGCGTCGGCTTCCAGTCGCACTTCAACAGCGGCAGCCCCTACAACAGCAACTTCCGTACCACCCTGCAGAACTTCGCCGCTCTCGGCGTCGATGTGGCCATCACCGAACTCGACATCCAGGGCGCCGCGGCCACGACGTACGCCAATGTGACCAACGACTGCCTGGCCGTGCCGCGCTGCCTCGGCATCACCGTCTGGGGCGTGCGCGACACCGACTCGTGGCGCTCAGGGGACACACCGCTGCTGTTCAACGGCGACGGCAGCAAGAAGGCTGCCTACACCACCGTCCTCAACACACTCAACGGCGGCTCCTCCACGCCGCCCCCGTCGGATGTCGGAACGATCAAGGGCGTCGGTTCGGGTCGCTGCCTGGACGTGCCTGGCTCCAGTACCACCGACGGCACCCAGCTCCAGCTGTGGGACTGCTCGGGCGGCACCAATCAACAGTGGACGTACACCGCCGCTGGTGAACTCAGGGTCTACGGCGACAAGTGCCTGGACGCCGGCGGCACCGGCAACGGCACCAAGGTCCAGATCTACAGTTGCTGGGGCGCCGACAACCAGAAGTGGCGCCTGGGCTCCGACGGTTCCATCGTCGGCGTCCAGTCCGGCCTCTGCCTCGACGCCGTCGGAGGCGGCACGGCCGACGGCACTCTGATCCAGCTCTACTCCTGCGCGAACGGCAGCAACCAGCGCTGGACGCGCACCTGACGCTCCCGGGTCGCCGCCGCGGTGGCGGCGACCCCGCGCTGGGATCAGCCGCGGCCGGCACGCTGGCGGCCCGCGGCTGCCGCTCGGGGGACCGGGTCGCCGCGCTCCTGTCCAACCGCGTCGAACTGATCGACCTGGTGCTCGGCTGTGCCTGGCTCGGCGTGGTCGTGGTCCCGCTCAACACGGCACTGCACGGACGGCTGCTCCGACACGTGCTGGACGAGTCGCAGCCGCGGTTCCTGTACGAGGAGGAGGAGCTGGCCGTACGCGTGGGGGACGTGGGATACTCGGGGAAGGTGTGGGTGACCGGTTCGCCGCAGGCGCCGGTCCCCGGCATCGAGAAGGCGCTCGACGCACGCCCGTCCCGTCCCGATGACACAGCCGCCATCCTGTTCACCTCCGGCACCACCGGCCCCTCCCGTGGCGTGCGCTGCCCGCATGCCCAGTTCGCCTGGTGGGGTCGGACCGTGGCCGACTCGCTGCGCCTGACCGCCGACGACAGCCTCTACATGTGCTGCCCCTGTTCCACACCAACGCGCTCAACACGCTGGCGCAGGCGATGACGGCCACCGCAACGACATCTCCCTGCCCCCACGACCGCGTCGAGACCACCGCGTTCCTCACCATCCGCCAACTCCTCGTGGAAACGGACATGGTGGCCGCGCTGCCGGAACTCATCGGCGCCAGCGACCCTCGGCTCGCCGCACTGCCGATCTCGCTCGACCTCGTCGGCGCACGAGTCGGCATCACCCTCGCGGCTGGACGCCGTCCGAGCCCGGCCTCGGAGGCCATGACGCAGTCACTCGTCGCCATCGCGGACTCGGTGCACCCGACGCCGGCTCGATCCGACTGAGTTCCGGCCGCGCGAAGCGGGCGAGGAGCTCGTCTCTCCCCGAGTCGGCCGACCGAAAGTGAGTCAAGGACATCGGTGCCGACGATGGGCGGGCCACCGGCCATCTCCGGGCCCGCGCCCGGGTGGCGACCGCGCGGGCATGAACCAGTCGGGCGCGTCCACCGCCTTCTCCGTGCAGGCCCCGTCCGCGGGCGAGTACCGCCTCCTGCTCCACTACACGAGCACGGCCAACCCGGAGAACACCAGCATCGACCTCAACGGCACCCGTGACTGGCCGCTCCCCGCCCACCTCGGCCTGCGGGTCGGCGGCGCGGACCGGGGCGCCGTGTACTTCCCGCGCACCGCACCCCACGACGGGGCGTTCCCCGACGGTCGGGTCTCGATTCCGGTGACACTGGAGGCCGGTACCAACACGGTCTCCTTCGTGCACCGCGAGGGCAGCGGACAGGTCGAGCTGGACCGCGCCGAACTGTCCGCGACTCCGAGGATCTAGGAGATCCGTCGCTCTAGGAGAGCAGACCCGTGGCCCGCGCAAGCCTTTCGCCTTCCTTGAGGCGGGCGTGGGCCTCCTCACCGAGGGCCCGCACCAGACCGGCCACCACCGTCTCGATCACGGCCATGGTCGGCACCAGGCTGTCGTATGGGGAAGGTGTGGTCACCTGGGCGGCCAGCACCACCTCGGAGTGAGCGGCGGCCGGTGACAGCCAGGGGTCGGTGAAGAGGACGACCCGGCCGCCGCGTTCGTGCAGCAGCTCGGCGAGCGCCGCCTTGTCCGGCTCGTAACGCCGGAAGTCGAAGACGACCAGGACGTCACGGCGGCCCCAGCTCGTCAACGCCGCGGTCCGCTCGACGGTGCGCTCGGACAGCACCGACACGCCGTCGCGCAGCTGCATCAGATGGAGCGCCAGATACTGGGCGAGGTGGGCGGTGAAACGGCCTCCGGTGAGCGTGATCCGGCGCTTCGGGTCGCTCAGCAGCTCGACGGCGCGCTCCAGGTCGTGCGGCGGCAGTTCGTCGTAGGTCTGCGCGAGCGCCGCCGTGAAGACCCGACGGCCCTGATGCAGCAGGCTCTCATCGCCCTCCAGCTCGCTCGCGCCCCGGTCCGCAGCCTCGTACAAGGACAGGGGAGAGGCGCTGCGCTCCTCGAGTTCCGCCCGCAAGCCGGACTGGAAGTCGGGAAAGCCGCGGAATCCGAAGCGGCCCACGAACCGGAGTACCGTCGGGGCGCTCACGCGGGCCCGCTCGGCCACGACGGCCACGGTCTCGAAGCCCGCGGCGGGGTAGTCGGCGAGGAGCACCCTGCCGACCCGGCGCTCCGCGGGGCTGAGTTCTCCCAGCTGCTGGCGGATCTGGTCGGCGAGGGTGCCCTTGGCCATGGAGCGTTCCTTTGCGGGGTGAGCGGTGCGTCGAGCCTAGCGTTGCGTGCTGCGCCAGGTCAGTCGGTGTCGGCGCAGGGATCGATGTCCATGCGCAGGTCCAGCAGCGTCTGCGGCGTGGTGCCGTCCCCGCTGAGCGGTCGGAAGCCGCGGGGTTCGGTCAGGGTGACGGCGAATCGGGGGCCGCTCTCGTACGTGGTCGCTGTGGCGGTGCGATGCGTGGAAGCGGCCAGGGCGCGGGCGGTGGTGCGCAGGCTGTACGGCGTGCCTACCGCATTGTCGGGGGAGTAGAAGACGTCGGTGTTGGGCGGCACCGGTCCGTACGAGGCCGGGGCGATCCGGTGCTTGCCCGGGGTGGTCACCGTCCCCGTACGAGGGTCGTAGCTGTCGCCCGATGTCAGATAGCTGTAGCGGGCGTTGTGCAGGTGCCAGCCCGCGTGCCCTTGTCCCTCGTGGGCGGCGGACAGGTTCAGGACGCTGACGCCCTGGCTGCCGATGACACCCACCCGCTCGTGCCTGCCGCCCGGACGGTCGACGACGAGAGCCGTGTCCTCGTCTAGGGCGTAGACGAGGTCGTGGCCGGTGTCGGCGGCCAGGCGCAGCGCACGTCCCTCGCGGCCGGTGGTACCGGTGTGCGTGTCGAGCAGGCCGGAGCGCAGGAAGCCGAAACCGCCGCGGGGCAGATAGCCGAGGACGGTCGGGTCGTCGAAGTAGCCGGGTCTGCTGCCGTCCCGCAGCGCCGGGTAGGAATCGCCGCCGGTCACCATGTCGGGGCCGGACGCGATCTGGGCGCCGGCGCTGGACCCGGAGACCACGGCGCCGTCGGCCAGCTTGGCGCGGATCGCGGCGAGCACCTTGGAGTCGGTGTGCCGGTCGCCGTGCAGCAGGCTGGTGACGTACCGGTACTGGTCGCCGCCGCCGAAGAAGAACCCGGTCATCGAGTCGATCTGCGAGACCACCGCGTCGGAGTCGGCGTTGGCGACGTGATCCAGGTCCACCGGGATCCACTGGGCGTCCACGGCACCGTGGCGACGGAAAAGACCGGCGTAATAGGCGCCGTTGCACTCGGAGTTGCTGCACTTCTCCGGATCCCCCGCGTCCGGGTCCTGACTCGCGGGCACGGACGCCGCGGTCAGCACGCCGATGCGGGCGCGTCCGGGGCCGCCCGCGCGGCGGATGATCTCCCCGTACACCTGCGTGTTGTCGTCCTTGAGGCCGCCGCCGACCAGGACGAGGGAACCGGGACCGTGGTGCGCGGGCGCCGTCCCGGACGGGGCGGCGGGAGCCGGGCTCGCGCCGATCACGCCGAGACAGACGGCGATACCGGCCGCGCCGACGGTGCGGCGGACGCCACGCAGCGGACGGTGCTTCGGAGAGGTACTCATCGCGGTGTGCTCCTGGAGAGAGGGGAGGGGCGGTGGTGCGGTGAGCCCCCGGGACGCGGCTGCGCGCCCCGGGGGAAATCGCGCTGTCCGCGCGTCGGCCGACGCGCGGACAGGTCACAGGCGCGGGCCGCCGTGTGGGTCACCGAACTCGGTGATCAGGGCGGCCAGGAGAGCGACGCGCCCGGGAACCGAGGAGACGTCCAGCCATTCGTCGGGGCCGTGGTCCCCGCCGCCCACCGGCCCGAGTCCGTCGAGAACCGGAGTACCGGTTCCGGCGATGATGTTCGCGTCGCCGACGCCGCCGGTCGCGGCCGCACCGACCCGTAGGCCGAGCGCGGCACCGACCCGCAGGGCCGTCTCGGCGAGACGGCGGACCGGCGCCGTCTCCTCCATCGGCGGGCATACGTCCGTGACCTCGACCACCGCACGCGTGCCGGGAACCGACGGGGTGCGCGCCAGGTCCTCGACCGCCCTGCGACAGTCGTCCAGGCCCTGTGCGCTCGACGATCGGACCTCGACGTGCAGTTCCGCCTCGGCGGGCACGATGTTGGGCCGTGAACCGGCGCGTACCACACCGACGTTGACGCTCACGTCCGGGAACCGGCCGTTGAGGGCCTGGAGAGCGACCACGAGGTGGGCCGCGGCCAGGGCGGCGTGGGCGCCCCGCTCCGGTTCGATTCCCGCGTGCGCGGCGCGGCCGGTGACCGTGACGCGGAGATCGGCCACGCCCTTGCGTGCGATGACCAGGTCCCCGTTCTCCCGCGCGCACTCCAGGGCGAGCGCACAGTCGGCCCCGGCCGCGGCGGCCTCGGTCACCGGGCGGCTCACCGGTGACCCGATCTCCTCGTCGGGCGTCGCCAGCAGCACGAGTTCCGCGTACTGGTCCCAGCCGAGCGCGTCGAGCGTGTCGATGGCGTGGATCCCGGCGAGGAGCCCGCCCTTGTCGTCGCTGACGCCGGGGCCGTGCGCGTGATCACCTTCCACGGTGAAGGGACGCGCCGCTGCGGTTCCGTCGTCGAACACGGTGTCCATGTGGCCGGCCAGGAGGATGCGGCGCGCGCCGTCCATGTGCGCGAGAGCGCCCGCCCGGCGCGCCACGAGAACGTCCCCGGCGGCCTGCCCCGTGGGCAGCCTTCCCCCGGACAGCCGCTCCACGGTGAAGCCGAGCCGGTACATGCGGCCCTCGACCCAGTCGGCGACGCGGTTGATCCCGTCGGCGCCGTACGAGCCCGAGTCCACCGCGACCAGCTGTGCCAGTTCGTCGAGATAGCGGGGGAGAGACGTGCGGGTGTGCGCCAGGAGGCTGTCCGCGGTGGGACGGCCGGCGACCGGGGCGCTCACAGGACCTTCGACAGGAAGGCACGGGTGCGCTCCTGCTGGGGCCGGGTCAGCACGTCCCGCGGATCGCCCGCCTCCACCACGACTCCGTCGTCCATGAAGACGGCGGTGTCGGCCACCTCGCGGGCGAAGCCGATCTCGTGGGTGACCACCACCATGGTCATGCCGTCCTCGGCGAGGGACCGCATGACATCCAGCACGTCACCCACCAGCTCCGGATCGAGCGCGGAGGTCGGCTCGTCGAACAGCATGAGCCGCGGCTTCATCGCCAGCGCGCGGGCGATCGCGACACGCTGCTGCTGGCCGCCGGACAACTGGGCGGGGTGGTGCTGCGCCCGGTCGGCGAGGCCGACACGGTCCAGCAGCTCCATCGCTTCCTCGCGGACCTGCGCCCGCTGACGGCGTGCCACTCGTACGGGCGCCTCGGTCACGTTCTCCAGGGCGGTCAGATGCGGGAAGAGGTTGAAGCGCTGGAACACCATGCCGATGGAGCGCCGGTGCTCGGCCACCTCGCGTTCGCGCAATTCGTAGAGACGGCCGCCGCGTTCGCGGTAGCCGACGGGCACACCGGCCACGGTCAGGCGACCGCCGTCGATCTTCTCCAGATGGTTGATGCAGCGCAGGAAGGTCGACTTGCCCGAACCGGAGGGGCCGAGCAGGCAGCACACCTGACCGGGCTCCACGGTCAGGTCGATGCCCTTGAGCACCTCCAGGCGGCCGAAGCTCTTGCGGACACCCTCGGCGCGCACCACGGGCTCGGCCGTGGTCGGCGTGGCGCCGTGCGCGGTCGGTGAGGCGGTCGTCATGCCGGATCCTTTGCGGTCTCGTTCGTGTCGGCCCGGGAAGTCGCGGGTTTCCTGGCAAGCACACCGCCGGAGAACAGGCGGGCCAGGGGCGACACCCGGCCGCCGGACTGACCGCGGCCGTAGCGGCGCTCCAGCCAGGCCTGCGGCAGGCTCAGCAGACTGACCAGGGCCAGATACCAGAGGCTGGCGACCATGAGCATCGGGATGACCTGGTAGTTCTGCGCGTACACGTCCTGGATGTTCGACATCAGGTCATGCGCGGCGATCACCGAGACCAGAGCGGTCATCTTCAGCATGTTGATCGTCTCGTTGCCCATCGGCGGAATGATCACCCGCATCGCCTGCGGCAGCACGATCCGGCGCATCGTCAGGGCGGGCCGCATGCCGAGCGAGTGGGCGGCCTCGGTCTGCCCCGGGTCGACGGACTGGATGCCGGCGCGCACGATCTCGCTCGCGTAGGCGGCCTCGTTGAGCCCGAGCGCCAGCAACGCGGCGACCGAGGGGGTGAGCAGGGTGTTGGTGTCCCCGCTGAAGAAGGTGATGTGCGTGAAGGGGATCCCGATCAGCACCTTCTTGTAGAGAGCGGCGGCGTACCCCCAGAAGATGATCTGGACGAGCAGCGGCGTGCCCCGGAAGACCCAGACGAACAGGGTCGACAGGCCGTACAGCACCGGGTTGTGCGACAGACGCAGCACGGCGAGCAGGGTGCCCAGGACCAGGCCGAGCGTCATCGCGGCCACGGTCAGCCACAGGGTGGTGGCCAGGCCGTCGAAGATGAGCCCCTCGAAGAGGTAGTTCCCGACGATGTCCCAGTGCAGGTTGGCGTTCTGCGCGAGCGAGCCGACGAGGCCGCCGACGGCCAACAGGGCGGCGAGCGCCGCGATCCAGCGGCCCCAGTGCCGGACCGGCACGATCCGCGGCTCGTCGGGAGGCGGGGCATCGGTGCGGGACGTGCCCGCGGTGACGGAAGCGGTCGTCATGATCAGTCCACCGCCGCGTTCTTCGTGGCGCTCTTCAGAGCGATCGACGCGACGCCGTACTTGGCGTAGATCTTCTTGACGGTGCCGTCGTCGATGAGCGTCTGGAGTGCCTTCTGCACGGCGTCGGTCAGCTGCGGCAGCTTCTTGGATATCGCGATGCCGTTGGGGGAGGCGTTGTAGCCGCCGGGCGCCTCGGGATCCTCGACCAGGTCGAAGGCCCTGCCCGCGTCGGCGGTCTTCGCGGTCCAGCCGGCCGCGGGCTTCGTCAGGACGTCGGCGTCCACCTTGCCGGAGCGCAGCGCCAGTTGGGCGTCGGAGTCCTTCGGGAACGTCTGGATCTCGATCTGCTTGCCGCCGCACTCCTTCTGGTGCGCCTTGAGCAGCTTCAGCTGGTTCGTCGCGGCCTGCACGGCGACCTTGCGGCCGCACAGGTCGTCCAGCGTCCCGATCTTCTGTGGGTTGCCGTGCGCCACGAGGATCCCGGAGCCCGACTGCGAGTAGTCGACGAAGTCGACGACCTGCTGACGTTCCTTGTTGTCGGTGATCGCCGACATCGCCGCGTCGAACTTGCCGGCCTGGATCGCCGGGACGATGCCGTCGAACTTCTGCGGGGTGAACGTGAAGGTCACGCCGAGCCGTGCCCCGAGCGCCCGCCCCAAGTCGTAGTCCAGACCGGTCAGTTCGCTGCCACCCTCCTTCACGAACATCTCGAAGGGCGCGTACGGCACGTCGGTGGCGACGCGGACGGTGCCCGCCTTCTTGACGGCGTCCGGCAGCGAGGCATGCAGCTCCGCGTTCTTCTCGACCGTGACCCCGGCGATCTTCAGCGAGGCGGGGGCTTTGCCGTCCTTGCCGTCTGAGCCGTTGCCGCACGCTCCGAGGAGGCAGACGAGCGCTGTGGTGGCTGCGGCCGGAACGAGGTGGCGCGATACGGATCTGGAAGTCACGGAGGTCTCTCTTCGCTTGCGGCGGAGCCGGCGGGCTGTACGAGCACGGAAGTTACATCGTGTGTACGAGTCTGCATAGATGTAACGCTTGTTACGTTCGGGTAACGCAATGCGGCGACCCGCCTGAAACGCTATATAGCGCGACGTGTAGGGGCAATGTCCTGCAGTCTCGTGCTGAGGAGTGTGATTTCCGCGATTACATATGGCGTCGATGAAGCACGACTTGTATGTTCCGAGTCCATCTCTGGGTGTGATCGGCGTACTCGCGCCGCACCGGGAGGTGTGAGCGGAAGGAGCCTCCGTGAACCCCTTCTCCGTCAGCCGTGGTGCCCTGCGCACGGCGCTGCTGGCCTCGGTACTCGCCTTGACCTGCGCGGGACTTGTGGCGCCGCCCGTCGAGGCGCGGGCCGACCGGGTCCGCCTGGGCAGCGCGAGCGACGCGAGCCGCGCGTCCTGGTCGGGCCCCGCCTTCACGATGAACGGCGACGGTGGTGTCGTCGCCGCGTCGATGGGTCGCGCGATCGACGCGATCCGCGGCGGGAGCGGCAGCCTCGACGTCGTGGTCCTGGCGGGTTCGGCCCCCTCGTCCGGCAGCGCCACTCCCGAATGCGACACCGTGATGGGTCTCGCGGGCGTCAACTCCTGTACGACCTGGACCCTCACCGCCGCTTCGGACGGCAACAACGCACAGGTGAACCAGGACATCCACAACGCGGAGTTCGTCTACTTCGCCGGCGGCGACCAGTGCCGTTACGCGGCGTGGAAGGGCACCGACCTCCAGGCCTCCGTCAAGTCCGTCGTCGCCAAGGGCGGCGGATCCGGCGGTGGCAGCGCCGGCACCCACATCAACAGCTCCGTCGTGTACGACGCGTGCAGGGGAAGCATCACCAGTAGCGAGGCCCTCGCGGACCCCTACGATTCGTACGCCACCTTCACCACCGGCATGTTCTCCTGGCCCCACTACGCGGACACGATCAACGACTCCCACTTCGTCGCCCGCGACCGGATGGGCCGCCTGATGTCGTTCACCGCGAGAGCGGTCAAGGACGGCCTGACGGCAGGGGGCAAGGCGTGGGGCGTCGGCGTGAACGAAGGCGGTGGCTCCCTCTACCTCGACGCACAGGGCAAGGCCACGCTCTACGGCGCCGACGCCTACGTCGTCCTCGCCGACCACCAGCCCGAGCGGGCAGTCTCGGGCCAGTCGCTGACGTACAGGAACTTCAAGATCTGGCACCTGAAGCCGGGCGCCACCTTCGACTTCGCCCAGCGCCCCACCTGCGGCTATTACCTGCGCAGCGTCACCAACGGCCGGGCCGACTCCGGACTCTACGACGGCACATCGTCCGCCTGCTGAGCGGCAGGTTCACCGCTGTGGCGCAGGCTGATCCCCAGCTCGCGCCACAGCCGTGTGCCCCACTAACCGGGGCAAGCCCGTCTTTGATGGGAACTCGCGCAACTGCCCTGGAGATGGTGTTCAAGCTTGTCGAGTCCGCCCAGGCCCGCTGGCGAGCCGTGAACGCATCCCGCCTCGTCGCCCTGGTCAGAGCAGGCGCCCGCTTCGAACGCGGCCACCTCGTCGAACGCCCTGAGAGCGTCGCGGCATAAGGTCTCGCCCACCATGACCGACTACGACACCTACGGCACCGGCAGTCACACCGCCGACGAACTTGCCCGCCTCGTCGGCGGCCGCCTCGGGCTGGCCTTCAACGAGCACGACAGCTACTTCCGGGGCGTCTACCACCGCGCGGACAGCCCCGACGGCCACCTCGAGATCCAGCCCAACCTGATTCCCGGCGACGGCGGCGAAGATGACCTCTACGCCGCCGAACACCCCACGTTTCAGGTGCTGTTGCTGACAACCGCTTCAGCACTCAACCCCGCCCTGCGGGCCCAGCTGGACTCCATCGAAGGGCTCGTCCACCTGAATGACGAGTCATGGTGAACGGCCGCTGATTCACAGCTTTTGAGGACTGCTCGCGTTTTTGAGGTGCGCGTGGCGGTGTTCACGGCGGCCGTCTCACGCAGCCGGTTCCCTTCGGCCCAGGCGGGCCGCTCCTCCGCCGACCTCATCCGCCAAGACCTGAACATCCTCCTCGCAGCCGAGCGGGTTGCCGTCACCTACGTCACAGGACGCCCTGTCCTGGGAGAGGTCGGCACCGAAGTCACAGCACGCTGTTCTCCGCCCCCCGAGGACCTGGAAGAGCGTATCCGTCCTGGGGGCTGTGGTGCGCACGGCTTGGGATTTCTCGTGTTCGGCGAGGATTCCGATAGCCCGCCGGGTATGGCTTTTTACGGTCCCGAGCGGAATTTCCAATGCGTTCCGGTCACGCGTGATAAAGGCCATAGAGTTGCGTGCTGTTTTATTTGCCTTGTTTGCTGTGATTCCGTACAGCCAGGCGCTTAAGTTTCCTCGAGCGGGGCAGTATCGGAAAGATAAGCGCCAGACGAGAAAAAACGGCCTGGGCGACATCCTCGGCGTCTTGCGGATTTCTGCACCGCTGGCGCGCGCAGCGCTCTACCTGGGGGTCCAGGTGCTGTAGATCGTGTCAAAATTATCGCGAACGGGGTCGTTGTCGGACGCTTCACTGTGGATGCCATCGCAAGGAGTGCATGCTGTCGTCTGCGGGGTATTGGACACATTACTAATCCGTATAACGCTCGCACGGTCCTCTTGCGGTTGCGTGCGCTGGCGTGTGTACGGAGCCCCTCGGGGCACAGACGCAGCCTGTGATCGGTAGTCAGCATAACGTGGTCGGCTGCCGCCCGCTCGGGAGATGTGTTCGTCTGACTCGGTCCGCCCAGCCGCCGAAGCAGCCGTGCACGGTGAGCGATCAGCCGGCGAAAGGTTTCATCCGCTCGGGCATCCCGAAGCGCACGGGAAGGCCGGGGGAGTAAAGGGCGCTGATCGGCTCGGTGGAGGGACGCGTCAGACCGCAGTTCGAGAAGACAGTCGCGTCCCAGCCGAGCACGGTGCAGGGCAGGAGTTTCCACGGTGGATGGGCGTTGGGGAAGTAGTAAGTGCGGTTCCTATGGGATTCGTGCAGTCCCCATCGGTTTGTCAGAAAAGAGTCCAAGGTCGACGGGCTGTAGGGCCTTTGCTCGACGTCGATCCATGCGTAGCTTGCCCCGCTCCGGCGGCGGGGTGCGGAGCGGTAGATGAGACGGCTGCCCGCTGGGTGTTGATGGCGAGAAATGTGGGAGTGGTGGTAGGGAAGTCCGAAGACCGAGCGAGCCAGGAGGGTGGGAATGAGCCGGTTACAGTCCAGTGACAGGAACACCACTCCCCGGCGTCCCTGGGCGTCTCGGCTGTAGAGCCGGACGTTCACCTCGTTGAACTCCCCGACGTACGGCCAAGACGGTCCCACTGCGAATCGAAGTCCTTGCATGCGGAAGAAGACTAGTCCGGCGTAAGCGCGGCCGTTGTGAAGATCCGGGACCGTGCCGGAAGGGAGAAGGCCCGCGACCTCGAACGGATTTACCTGCCAGTGCAGAAAAATGACGTCCCGCCAGTTCTGCCGGAGCAGCGTCCGCGGGAGCGTGCGTGGCGACGTGTCGGTGACGGGCTCGACTTCCCGCATGGGAGATCGAGCCCATCGGCCCGGGGTGAGATCCATGGATCCATCCGTCCTGCTTCCAGGCAGCTTGCACACGCGTCAGGTGGTGTCGGCCCTCTCGTAGTTCGCCAGCGCCAGGCCGAGGGCGAAGAAGGTGGGAGCCCACTCGCCGACGAAGATGCCCCACCGGTCGGCGCGCTCAAGATTTTCGCTTCTGGTCGACGTGACCCACGAAATCAGGGACAAGCCGATGGACCCGACTGCGGCTGCGTACGCGTGCTCACTCGTCACACCGTTTTCGTGAAGCTTCTTGACGATCACGACTGCTCCCTGGGGGATCATGAGCGGAAACGGACTCGGATACGGTGCCCGATGTCCATCCTTACGCCCACTCTTCGTAGTCAATGAAGCTGTTGGATGCGAACTGTCGGATAAAGCAACTATTTTTCCCGCTGGCGCACGACGTCGGCATCAAAAGGCCCGGCCACAAGGCCTCGGGCGCTGGTATCGAGAGCCTTGTCCGGCGGCATGGACAGCACCGGCGACGCATCCGGGGCACGCCCACGTCACGAAGGGTTGCCAAAGTCGCTTGCAGCCCAATGGAGAGGTGATGCGATGAGTGGCGCGCTCAAAAGCACGGGGCGTCCGGTCGTGGTGGTCGGGGCCGGGGCGGCTGGCTTGGCCTGCGCAGCCGACCTGATCGCATCCGGGGTCGCGACGAAAGTACTTGAAGCCTCGAACGCCGCGGGCGGGCGGATGCGCACCGACATCGTGGACGGCTTCGTCGTCGACCGTGGGTTCCAGGTGTTCAACACCGCATATCCGCAGATCAAGCGGCGGCTGAATCTTCGCGACCTGAGCCTGCGACCCTTCACACCAGGAGTGCAGGTCCACACCGACGCGAGAAGAGTGCGGCTCTACGACCCGCTGCGGAGGCCCGCAGCAGTCGGAGGGTTCGTCGAAGGCGGCCTGGTCTCGGCCCGGGACGCGCTCGCACTCGGCGCCATGTCCGCACGCGACATGCTGCTCCCGGCGGCGCTCATCAAGCAGGGCTCGCACCGCACCACGCGGGCTGCCCTGCGAGGTGCAGGCATCTCCGACAGCCTGATCGAGCAGGTTCTGCGGCCTTTCCTGGCCGGCGTGTTCCTGGACGATCAACTGGAGACGGACAGCCGCGTCTTCCATCTCGTCTGGCGCAGCATGCTGCGCGGCACACTGTGCCTGCCCGCCGACGGCATCGAGGCAGTACCGCGGGCAATGGTGCGCGCTCTACCCTCAGGGGCCCTCCAGACCGACACAGCCGTAGCAGAACTGACTGACGAGGGAGTGATCACAGCCGCAGGCGCCGTCATTCCCGCCGCCGCCGTTGTCGTCGCCGCAGGCCCCGAGACGACAGCCGCGCTCCTGCCGAACACCCCGGTTCCTGCCTACCGCACGGTCACCACCTACTACCACTGCGCGGGCCGAGCCCCTCTGGACGAGCCCGCGCTTGTTGTCGACGCGCACGGCCGGCTGCTGAACACCTGCGTGCTCACTCAGGTGTCCAAGACCTTCTCGGCGGACAGCAGGTCCCTCATCGCCACGTCGGTGCTCGGCGTTGACGAGCCCGGCCGTCAGGCGCAGGTACGCCACGTGCTGTCCGAGATGTACGGGACCGATACGGATCCATGGCAGCTTGTCGCGGCACGCACCGTCACCCATGCCCTTCCCGTCATGACACCTCCGCACTCGCTCAGCACATCCTCACGCGTTGGGCCGGGCCGCTACGTTTGCGGTGACCTCCGGGCGACTGGGTCGGTGCAGGGCGCGATGGCATCGGGCGCTCGCGCGGCGCGTGAGGTGATCCATGACCTCACGCGGCACAGGTGAGCGCCCCCGCCTTCGTCAAGACGGGGCGCAGGGACGCAGGACAGATCTACGAGCTGGACGCGTGTTAGTCCATGGCTGACAGCAAACGTGAAGCAGCGAAGTGCGGCCCCCGCGACTGAGTGCAGGCGGTCCACTTGAGCATGTCAGGACGGGCCGCCGTGGCGAGTGTGGCAAGGGTCGAGGCAACTTCTTCGGGGCACAGGGTGTTGGGATCACGCACGATCCCCACGCCCGTGCGCTCCGCGTCGCGCGCGATGGCGAACTGGTCACTGGAGAAGGGAAGGACGAGAGCGGGCACTGCCGCCTGAAGGCATTCGGTGAACGAATTGCCGCCCCCGTGATGCACCATCACGTCGACGTGGCGCAACAGAGCCTGTTGGGGAACGGACCTTGCCACGAGAACGCGCTCTCCGGCCAGATCGTTGAGCGCCGCCACGCGTTCACCGGCCGCAACGATGACCGCGGCACGTGTGTCCATCCGCAGTACGCCCTCTACCACGGTCCGCAGGACGTCATCGCGGACACTCAGGAACGTGCCCAACGCCACCAAGACCACAAGGTCCGCCCGCTCGCGCAACTCAGCCACACGACCTCGCCACTCCGCGTCGAGAGACTCGGCCTCGCCCACCATGTGTCCTGCGTAGATGCTCTGCGGTGCTTTCGGCGCCCTCGGCAGCCACGGCAGCGGAGGATACGCATACACGACGGCACTGGACGAGGTAAGAGCGAAGGCCCGCTCCACCAAGGGAACCCGGGGCGCCCTTTCTCTGATGAATTCCTCGAACAGGACGGTGAAGGCGGAGTCGTTGTCCTGTGCCGCCTCCATCAGCTCGCGCAGCGGCTGCGGGGCGGGCCGCAACGCTTCGGGCCAGTCGTAGGGCACACCGAACCACTGGTCCGGCTCCGCGAGCACGTAGCTGGGGTGCCCGGGGCAGAAGGCGGCGTAGCGAGCGCCCAGGCAGTGCAGGGCGAGGGTCGCCGAGTAGCTGAGCTGGTCGACGACGTACCAGTCGGGACGCAGGCGCGCATCAACGGCACGCAGGGCATCCAGCACATGGCCCGGATCGGCCATCATGTCGGCACGGCGATGGCGGGCCTGGGTCACCAGGGCAGGCACCGCCCCCGCGCGTGTCGCCGCGAAGAACTCGAGCAGCCGGCGTCGCTCCGCCCCCTGCTGCTTCGTGCTTTCCGCGACTCCCGTGTTCGCGTTGCGCGTGACCGTCAAGGGCTCAAAGTGCACGCCGGCCCGTGATGCGAGCCCGGCAAACGCCTCAGAACATGCGAAGTGCACCTCCGCGCCGGCGTGGGCGAGTGCCGCCGCCAGGATCGACAGGGGCCGGGCGTGGGACGCGAATGGCGGGCTGATGACTACAACACGAGGCATGACCGTCCTTTCAGCCGCAGGTGCCGCAGCAGATGCACTCAACCGTCCGCACCGCGGTGACAGCAGCGTCTGCAACGGATTGCATCCAGATCGCCCCTACGTCAAGAAACGTCAGCATCGAATCCTTTTGGCGTAGAGGAGACCGCGTGTCCACCCCAGCCCAGGCGGGCAGCTGCTCCACGTCGGCGCTGCCGCCCACTGCACCTGACCTGCTGGTCGACGCTCGCCGCACGTTCTTTCACGGACCACGCCTCCGCAAGGTGACGGCGCGGGCGGACTCACCGGCCACCGGGACACTGCAGCAGTTTCTCGACGCCGAATACAGCACCGATTTCACCTCAAGTGTCAGCGGGCCGCATGCGACGCTCGATACCGCGGACATCACGGTGGCCCGTCTGCGACAGCTGTGCCGCCTGTCCGCTCCCCTCGCCCCGGAGGCGGTTCTCGCGCACGACTTCGCCAACCCCGCCGTCGCCGCGGTCCTGACAGACATGTGGCCCGTGACCGTAAGCTGCTACGGGAAACCACACGCCGAAGCAGTCCTGCGAAACCGTCTCACCGGGCCACACCTCGACACTGCCGACATCCCCTTCCTGCTGGACCGAGCGGAGTCGGCCGGGCTGCGCCCCCTGACCGCAGACGAAGCCGTCTCCCTGCCCGCCCACGACCAGCGCGGTGCACGGCATGCCCTGTGGCGATACCTGCACAGCCTTCCGGGCGGGCACACCCACCTGCCCGACCCCGGCCAAGCGGCGGATCCCTACGAACGCCTCCTGGCCAACCCGCCCGCAACCCTGCCGGATCACCCTGCGCAGCACGGCACAGTCGTCGCCCAGACCATGCTCCAGGGAGATCTGGACACCCCGGGCCAGGGGTTGAGCGGCGGAATGTCCGTACTCCTGGGCGGCCTCGGGGACCAACTCGCCACAAACGAGTACATCGGACACGTCCTGACCGTGGTCACCGCCGGCCACGACAGCCTCGAACGCGAAATGAACCTGCTGCGCCCCCGAACACCCGCCCACACCGTTCTGCGCCTCCCCGTCGACGCACCCGCCTCCCCTCCGCACGAAGGGTGGACTCCCTACCGCGCAGCCCTCAACTGGTGGGCACGGCGACTGTTCGCCGCGCTGCCGCGAAAGGTGGACGTCATCCACTTGCGCTTCGGGGACGAGGCCAGCCTCGCCCTAGCCGACGCAGCAGAACACGCGGGAACACGGACCGTCTTCACCGCGACCCCAGACCCCCACCGCACCCTGACGCACACATACACGGACACCTGCTCGACCGCGAGCGACGAAGAACACCTACTCCGCGACGACCTGCATCGCATCTTCTGCGCCGACCGACTGGTCGACCGCTCCGACGAAGTGATCGGCATTGCCGGACCATCCGGTGCAGAGCACCTTCTCCGCCACTTCCCGGTACTGGAGGACCGCTACGGACCCGACGGCCCCCCGGCACCCCCCGAAGGCATAGCCCCCTACACACCTGACCCAGCCGAAAGCACGCTGCGGAAACAAATGCTCGACGCCCTCTACGCAGACGGCTCCCGCACGGATGCCCTGTCGCCCCAGGACCGCGAGCTTCCCCTTCTCCTGAGCGTGGGACGCCTGCATCCCGTCAAGCAGCAAGACATGCTGGTCCACACCTGGCTGGTGACCGAAATGTGGCGCTCCACAACGCTGGTCATCGTGGGCGGCAGCCACAACGCCCCGGCGCGGCAGGAGCACGAAACGCGCAGAAGGATTCACGAGCTGCTACGCGGCCACAACGCTGCTGCCAGCCGCCTCGCCATCGTCCCTGCCATGCCGAACATGAGCATCCGACGGCTGGAGCGCGCACTCGCGGATCCCGCATCCGGGCCGGCGACTTGGTATGTATGCCCCAGTGCCAAGGAGGAGTTCGGAATCGCGATCTTGGAAGCCATGGAGGCGGGGCTGCCGGTGACGGGACCACAACGTGGTGGAGTCGCCCACTATGTGCACGACGGCGTCAACGGCCTGCTCCTCGACACCTCGTCGCCGTCCGGCCTGGCTCGCGGACTGCACCGGCTCAGGTCGCTGCCCGAATCAACTCGCCACCGCATGGCCATGGCGGCGCAGCACACCGCCACGACCCGGTATGCACTGCAGGACATGACGGATTTCCTGTGCACCACCTACAGCACGTTGGCCCAAAGGCCCCGCACGAACGCAGTCTCACGAGGCGCCCGGGTCGATCCAGCGTAGTCGGTGCGACGGACATCCGGCCCCGACCGTGGCCGCCAGCAAGGAGCGCAAATCCCGTCCCGTATCAGACTTCGAGTGTGCGCGAATACGGGTCCCAGCCCTCCGGCAGCGGATCAGGTGAGGTGAAGCTGCTGTCCACATCGACCGGCTCGGCGGCGTCCGACGCGGTCGTCGGATCGCCTCGTCATCCTTGGGCCAGCAGCCCGGGATGTGGCCGGTTAAAGAGCAGGTCGACGCCGGCGTGGGTGATGCCGAGGAAGCTCGGCGTGGTCTTCCGGTGAGGCGACCTCGTGCAGCCCGGCGGCGGCGTCCGATGCATCGGGCTGCACGTCGGTGCTATCCCACGCTCCTTGTGTCCCGATACGCCCTAGCTGATCAGGACGTAGGTGACGCACCTGGTTTCCGGAGCAACGCCGCGGTGGAGAATGGCGATCGGGGGGAAGATGACTGTGCCAGAGACCGGAACGCCGAGAGAACCAAGACCCATGCCGGGCTCGTGGCGGTCCAGACCAAGCGGCGTCGTGATCGCGCACGCCTTGCCACCGAACAACTGTGCCTGGCCCACGCGGCTCGCGAGGACTCCCGCACCCGGGTCACGCCGCTGCGCTACTTCACGGTCTACGGGCCCGGCCAGCGCCCGGACATGTTCATCCACCGCGTGCTGCGGGCCGCGCTCCAGGGCCAACCCCTGCAGATATACGGCGACGGCCGTCAACGCCGCGACTTCACCCACGTCGACGACGCGTTACGCGCCACCATCGCGGCCCCACGCATCGACCACGGGCAGCCCGTTTTCAACGTCGGCGGCGGCAGCAGCGCCGTCCTGACAGCTGTCCTCGACCACGTAGAGCGCATCACAGGAGCTCCTGTCCCGTGACCAGGTCGAAGAGCCGGGCAGGAGATGTCCCCGCCACACTCGCCGACCCGACCCGCATTCGCTCCTGCCTCGGCTGGAATCCCGAGCACACCCTCGAAAGCGGCATCACCAGTCAATGGCAGGAGCAGCGCGCGGCCTACGAATCCCCCCTCGCTGTCTGGAACAGCACGCGCAGGCCGACGCCGCCCTCGTCGTCACCGAATGGCCCGCATTGCTGGAGGTCCACTGGCCTGCCGTGCGCCCGACCATGCGCACTCCCGTCATCCTGGACGGACGGAACCTGCTCGACCCGTCCGGCATGAAGGACGCCGGCTACCGGTATATGGGAGTGGGACGCGGCCTGCTCACGCAGCGACCGCCTGTCCCGGAACAGGCAGCCACGCGCCACGATGCCTCAGAAGGAGAACCGTTCGCCCATGCTTGAGGAACCCCTCCCCGGCGGCTACGTCAACGGCGCAGTGCTCGTCGAGGGGACCGTCCGGAAAAGCCCCACCGCCCGGTCTCCGTACGTGCGTCGGCTCCTGGGCCTCTTCGAGGAGCACAACTTGCCGGGCGCGCCCCGGCACCTGGGTAGCGACGCGCAGGGGCGCGAGGTGCTGGAATACGTGGCCGGGTACGTCCCCTTGGAAGGAGGCGATCCGGCGGTCCGCACCGACGACGCCCTGCGCGAGGTGTGCGCGCTGGTGCGCCGCGCACACGACTTCACCGAGGGGCATCCGCTGGCCGAGGGCGGCGAGGTGGTCTGCCACAACGACCTCTCGCCCCGCAACACTGTGTACCGACGGGACGGGACGCTGCTCAAGCCGGTGGCTCTCATCGACTGGGACCTGGCCTCTCCCGGCCTGCGTATCCACGACGTGGCCCACCTGTGCTGGCAGTTCCTCGGTCTCGGCCCCGGAACGGACGCCGCGTGGGCCGCCGGCCGACTGCGCCTGGTGTCCGACGCCTACGGGCTCACTGTCGACGACCGGGGACGTCTTGTCCCTACGGTCCTGTGGTGGCAGGAACGCACCACCAACGGCATTCGGGCGGGCGCCCGTGGCGGCGACCCCGCCCTGCAAGACCTCGTCCGCGCGGGCGTTCCGGACCAGATCCACGCCGCCCGGACGTGGGTGGCCGAGCGGCGCCAGGCACTCGAAGCCGACCTGTGAGGATCCGTGGAGGTGCCTGACGGATATAAGCCCAGTTCAGGCGCCTTCTTTCGTGCTCCTAGAAGAAGCCGAGCCTCTGCGCCGAGTACGACACCAGAAGGTTCTTCGTCTGCTGGTAGTGGTCCAGCATCATCTTGTGGTTCTCGCGGCCGATGCCCGACTGCTTGTAGCCGCCGAACGCCGCGTGCGCCGGGTACGCGTGGTAGCAGTTGGTCCAGACGCGGCCCGCCTGGATCGCGCGGCCCGCGCGGTACGCCGTGTTGATGTCGCGGGTCCACACGCCGGCGCCCAGGCCGTACAGCGTGTCGTTGGCGATCTTGATGGCGTCGTCGTAGTCGGCGAAGGAGGCGACCGAGACGACCGGGCCGAAGATCTCCTCCTGGAAGATGCGCATGCGGTTGGAGCCCTCGAAGATCGTGGGCTGGACGTAGTAGCCGCCCGCCAGTTCGCCGTCGTACTCGATGCGCCGGCCGCCCGAGAGGACCTTCGCGCCCTCCTGCTGGCCGATGTCCAGGTAGGAGAGGATCTTCTGGAGCTGGTCGTTGGAGGCCTGGGCGCCGATCATCGTGTCGGTGTCCAGGGGGTGGCCGGTCTTGATCGCCTCGGTGCGGGCGATCGCCGCGTCGATGAACTCGCTGTAGTGACCCTGCTGGATCAGCGCCCGCGAGGGGCAGGTGCAGACCTCGCCCTGGTTGAGGGCGAACATCGTGAAGCCCTCGAGCGCCTTGTCGCGGAAGTCGTCGTCCTTCGCCCAGACGTCGTCGAAGAAGATGTTCGGGCTCTTGCCGCCCAGCTCCAGCGTGACCGGCTTGATGTTCTCCGAGGCGTACTGCATGATCAGCCGGCCCGTCGTGGTCTCGCCGGTGAAGGCCACCTTCGCCACGCGCGCGGACGAGGCCAGCGGCTTGCCCGCCTCGACGCCGAAGCCGTTGACGATGTTGACGACGCCCGGCGGCAGCAGATCCTTGATCAGGTCCATCAGGACGTGGATCGACGCCGGGGTCTGCTCGGCCGGTTTGATGACGACCGCGTTGCCCGCGGCGAGGGCCGGGGCGAGCTTCCAGGTCGCCATCAGGATCGGGAAGTTCCACGGGATGATCTGCGCGACGACACCGAGCGGCTCGTGGAAGTGGTACGCGATCGTGTCGTCGTCGATCTCGGAGAGGCTGCCCTCCTGCGCCCGGACCGCGCCCGCGAAGTAGCGGAAGTGGTCGATGGCCAGCGGGATGTCGGCGGCCAGCGTCTCGCGGACGGGCTTGCCGTTCTCCCAGCTCTCCGCGACCGCGAGGAGTTCGAGGTTCTGCTCCATACGGTCGGCGATCTTCAGAAGGATGTCGCCGCGGGCGCCGGGCGATGTACGGCCCCAGGCCGGCGCTGCGGCGTGCGCGGCGTCGAGAGCGCGCTCCACGTCCTCCGCGGTGCCGCGCGCGATCTCCGTGAACGGCTGACCGTTGACCGGGCTCGGATTCTCGAAGTACTGGCCCCGGGCGGGCGGCACGTACTCCCCGCCGATGAAGTGGTCGTAGCGGGCCTCGTAGGAGACGACGGAGCCCGGAGTGCCGGGGGCTGCGTAGCGGGTCATCGTGAGGTGCCTCCTGTCTCGGCTGCCCGCCGTTGGGCAGCTTGCGCTCAGGAGGCTAGGAACCCGGACGTTGCAGCTACGTTGCGTACGGGCCCTGCGCGCCCTGCTCCTCGTCGAGCGCCGCCAGCCGCGCCAGGACCGGCGGCGTCGGCCGGGCCGCCGCGAGGGCCTGCCAGACGCCGAGGTCGTCCTCGCCCCACGGGGCGTGCGCCCAGTCGGCGAGCAGGTCCGGGTCGCCGCGAGCGATGAGGGCCGCGCGCAGCCCGTCGGCGAGCCCGCGCCGTATACGAGCCACCGCCGGAGCCTGCGACGCGGGCAACAGCGGCCCCGGATACGAGGAGGCCGCCGCCGTCACCGCGCCCGAACCGAGCCGGCGCTCCACCGTCTCCAGGTCCGACTCCACGGGGACCGTGAGGCGGTAAGGGCGCGAGGTGAGGAGATCGGGGCCCAGTACCCGGCGCAGCCGCGCCAGTTCCGCCCGCAGCGTCACCGGTGTCACGGACTCGTCCTCGTACAGATGGCAGAGCAGTTCGTCGCCGGTCAGGCCCTCCGGATGGCGGGCCAGCAGGACGAGGAGTTCGCTGTGCCGGCGGCTGAGGCGGAGCTTGTGGCCGCTCGGGGTGAGCAGCAGCGCCTCGTCGCGGCCCAGGACGGTCAGCCGCAGGGACCGGTCGCCGGTGGGCGGCGGGGCCAGCAGGGCGAGCTGGGACTCGGCGGCACGCGCCACCGCCTGCACGAACGCCAGGCTGTGCGGATGCGCGAGCCCGTCGCCGCCCGTGATGTCGACCGCGCCGAGGAGACGGCCGGTGCGCGGATCGTGCACCGGCGCCGCCGCGCACGTCCACGGCTGCACCTCGCGGATGAAGTGCTCGGCGGCGAACACCTGCACGGCGCGGTCCACGGCGACCGCCGTGCCCGGCGCGTTCGTCCCCATCGCCGACTCCGACCAGCGGGCGCCCGGCACGAAGTTCATCCGGCCGGCCCGCCGCCGGGCACCCGTGTGGCCCTCGACCCACAGGAGCCTGCCCTGCGCGTCGCACACCGCCAGCAGGTGCTCCCCGTCGGTCGCGAACGTCCCCATCAGCTCGCGGAACAGCGGCATCACCCGGGCCAGCGGATGCTGCGCCCGATACGCGCCCAGCTCCCCGTCGGTCAGCTCCACCGCCGCCGAGTCGTCCGGGCTGACGTGCGCGCCCGCCGAGCGGCGCCAGGACGCGGCGACCACCGGCCGCACCGGGCGGACGACGGCGCCCGCCGCGGTGAACCGGTCATGGGCACGGCGCAGCGCCCGCACCCGCTCGGACGCGTCGGCGCCTGGCTCCAGGGCGACCCATGGATCGGTCAACGCTGCCTCCCCGACACATTCCTGACGACTGGTGACGCTGGGGACATCGTCGCTCCGGGGAGGGAGGGCGACAAGGAGCGCGGCGCCGATCTCGTGAGGTGGCACATGCCGCACACGTGCGTGAAGATCCGCCGCGCCCGGCCGGTCGCCGTCGGCCGGGCGCGTACGGGGCACCGGTCAGGCCGAGTTGACCAGTCGGATGTAGCGCGTCCAGTCCCAGTACGGACCCGGATCGGTGTGCGTGGCGCCGGGCACCTCGACGTGCCCGATGATGTGCTCGCGGTCGGCCGGGATCCCGTAGCGCGCGCAGATCGACGCCGTCAGCGCCGCCGACTGCTCGT
This sequence comes from Streptomyces sp. HUAS MG91, assembly GCF_040529335.1. GTDB lineage: Bacteria > Actinomycetota > Actinomycetes > Streptomycetales > Streptomycetaceae > Streptomyces > Streptomyces tabacisoli. Next base: position 8,197,602 of record NZ_CP159534.1, read on the forward strand.
ACAGCGCGTCCGTGAAGTACTCCGGCTGGTCCACCCAGCCCTCGTGCTCGATGCCGATGCTGCGCGTGTTGTAGTCCCAGTTCCCCGCGTGCCAGGCGATGTTCTTCTCGCGCACGCACTGCGCGATGTGTCCGTCGGCCGACCGGACGACATAGTGCGCGGAGACCTGCTTGGCGGAGTTCTGGAAGATGGCGAGGGCGTCGGCCCAGGTCTCCTGCGTGACATGCACGATCACATGGTCGATCGGATAGGAGGAGGGCCGGCTGGACGCCGTGTAGTTGGACGTGCTGGCCGGGACGGACTGGGCCGACGGGTAGTCGACCGCGGCGGCCCGGGCGTCGGCACGCCCCGTGGCCAGGAGGGAGCCGGGTACCGCGGCGAGTGCCCCGGCCTGGAGGAGACGGCGGCGGGTGGTGCCACCGGTACCACCGGAGAACGGGTGTCTTGCTCGGTCCATGACGATCCTGCCTTTCGCTGGCGCGGACGGTGGGGGGAGGTGAACCGGCAGTGGTGAACCGGCAGTGCTACGGGACCCGGAAGGGCTCCGGTCGCGGCAGCGTCGCCGCGATCTCACGCAGCCGCGCATGGATCCCGCGGTGCGTCTCGCGCGCCGGCAGCCACTCCTTGCGGAGCTTGGCGACGCACGTGTAATTGGTGTCGCAGACGTTCGCCACCGGGGACTCGACCGTCTGCGACGCGAACTGGTAGGCGTCCAGCTCGCTGAAGCCGTAGTCCCGTACGAGCCACCGCACCAGGTCGAGCTGCGATATCCGGAACGCGTCCTCGAGGGGGCGGGCCGAGCCCGTCGAGATGATGTGCGTGTCCGACTCGATGCGCGGCCACGGGGTCGCCACGCCCTTCAGCAGTTCGACGACCACGACGGTGTGCATCGCGCATTCGACGGCCACCCCGCAGGTCTCGCCCTCGCCCTGACGGGCGTGGCCGTCGCCCAGGCTCAGCAGCGCGCCCTCCACGTTCACCCCCAGGTAGCACGTGACGCCCGCCCTCATCTCGGGGGTGTCCATGTTGCCTCCGTGCGCGTCCGGCACCAGCGCGGAGCGTACTTCGAGGCCGGCCGGAGCCACGCCGACCGTGCCGTGCATCGGGTCCATCGGCAGGTCCGTCGTGAAGTCGCCGTCCCGCGCGGTGAACCGGGCGGTGCGCTTGTCGCGGTCGAGCTGCCAGATCCAGACCTGCTCGGGGAGCGGGGGCTGCAGGGTGGCCGTGGTGCGGGTGGAGGTCAGCGCGCCGAACAGCGGCACCGTCGTGGACGCCGCCCAGTCACGGGCGGGCTCCACGGACACGAAGTGCACGGCGACCGTGTCGCCCGGCTCGGCGCCCTCGATGTGGAAGGGGCCCGTCTGCGGATTGAGGTACCCGGACGCGCAGACCTCCGACACGAGGTCCTTCTCCGAGCGGACCCGCCCGCCGTAGCAGTCCTCGGTGTACAGGTCGAGCACGGTGCCCGGGGCGATGCGGGCGACGGGCGGTGCGCCGCCGAACGTCCAGGCGTAGTCGCCCGGTTCGGGCCGGACCGTCAGCATCCGGGGGTCGCTCATGAGGGGAGTGCTCCGCTCTGTGCGGGGTGGTCGGTCGGAGGCGCGAGGGCGAGCCGGACACCGACGACCGGACCCGCGTACGACCGCCGCAGGAGCGGGAGTACGGCGCCTCGCGTGAAGTACCGTACGGCGCGCCGAGGTTGGCGCGGAAGAGGGCACGCCCGATCTGTGGACAACCCGAGCATTGTGTATAACCGCATGTCAGAGACGCTTCAAAGGTTGGGACCACTGGCGGTCGACGCTGCCGGGCGGCGGGGGAGAGGACGCCCCCGGGCCCGCCCCCGGAGCCGCCCGGACCTACCCCACGGCCCCCACCGGATCGTCCAGCACCCCGCGCACCACCGAATGCGCCGCCCCCAGGAGCGGCCCGTCCGGGCCGAGGCCGGATACCAGGACACCGTCCGCCGGAGCCGCCCGCCGCCGGTTCAACTCCTTCTCCAGGGGCGGCAGAAGCCAGGGCGCGAGCCGGGACAGGGCGCCGCCGAGGACCACCGCGCGCGGGTCGAGGAGGTTGACCGCGCCGGTCAGCGCGATGCCGAGGGCGGTGCCTGCGCCGCGCAGCGCCTTGCGGGTGGTGGCGTCGCCGGCCGCGGCCCGCTCGGCCAGCAGGGAGACCCGGTCGGGCCCCGGCGCGATCCCCGCCGCGCGCAGCACCGCCCCTTCACCCGCGTACTGCTCCAGGCAGCCCCGCCCGCCGCACGGACAGGCCGGGCCCTCGGGCCGGACCGGCACATGACCCAGCTCGCCGGCGAACCCCCGTGTCCCGCGCAGCAGTTGTCCGTCCACGACGAGCGCGGCACCGATGCCGATCTCCGCGGACACGTGCAGGAAGTCGGCGGGGGCGCCGTCGGCGAGCCACAGTTCGGCCAGGGCACCGAAGTTCGCCTCGTTGTCGACCGTCAGCGGCACATCGGACGGCAGCAGCGTGGCGACATCCGTGTCGTGCCAGTCGAGGTTCGGGGCGCGCACGACGGTACGGGTGTCGCGCCCCACCAGACCGGGCACCGCCACCGCGAGCCCTGCCGGACGCAGCCCCATCGCCTGCGCCTCGGCGCTCACCTGCCGCACCAGCAGGGTGAGTTCGGCCAGAACCGGCTTCGGGGCGCGCCCCCGGTTGTCGACCCGGCGCTGCGCACGCGCGCGTACCGCACCGCGCAGGTCGACGGCGCACACCGCGAGATGGTCCACGCCCACCTCGGCCCCCAGCCCGGCCGGGCCCCGGCCGCTGACCGTGAGCGCGGTGCCCGGCCGTCCCACGCCGCCGGGCCGCTGCGGTCCCAGTTCCTCCAGGAACCCGGCCCGGGTCAGCTCGTCGACGAGGGTGGAGACCGCGGCGCGGGTCAACCCGATGTGCTGGGCCACCGCCGCCCGCGACAACGGTCCCTCGGCGGCCACCGTGTGCAGCACCCGGGACAGATTGCGGCGGCGCATGGCCTGCTGGGTGTCCGGCGTCCCCGGGCGCGGTCGGTGCAGAGGTGCGGTCATGCGGACATCGTCGCAGGGACGGCCGGGCGGCGTGGGCCCGGCCCGGCGCCGCCCGTGTTCCGGTCGCTCACCGTCGCCCCAGCAGCGGTGCCGCGTCGCCCAGGACGGCCGAGATCCGCCGCACCGTCTCCTCGTCCCGGGCCACCGGGTCGAGGACCGGGCCGCGCGCGGTGTCCCAGCGCCGTGCCACCGCGGCCGGGTCCTCGCCGGTGAGCAGACCGGCCGCCTGAGCCGCCGCGCCGAGTGCCACGAGCTCGCGGGCCTCGGGCACCTGGACGCCCCGCCCGGACAGCCTCCGTACCGTCTCCTGCCAGGCCGTGCCGCGCGCGCCGCCCCCGATGAGCAGCAGCGGCGCGGCGGGATCGGCGCCCTCGGCATCGCCTTCGAGCACCCGGTCGAGCGCTTCGAGGAGCGCGTGCACGGCCCCGTCGTACGCGGCCTGGAGCAGCTGGCCGCCCGTCGTGTCGTGCCGCAGCCCGGTCAACAGGCCGGAGGCGTCCGGCAGCGCGGGTGTCCGCTCGCCGTCGAGGTAGGGCAGCACGGTCGCCGTGCCGCCCTGTTCCACCGCCTCCCGGTCGAGACCGAGCAGCGCCGCGATCCGGTCCACGGCGAGCGTGCAGTTCAGGGTGCAGGCCAGCGGCAGCCAGTCGCCGCGCGCGTCCGCGAACCCGGCGACGGTCCCCGACGGATCCGCCGGCCGGTGCCGCGACACGGCGTACACCGTCCCGGAGGTGCCGAGGCTGAGCACCGGCGTGCCCGGCCGCAGCCCGAGGCCGAGCGCCGCGGCGGCGTTGTCCCCGGTCCCCGCCGCCACCAACGTGCCCTTGGAGAACGGCAGTTCACCATCGCCGTCGCGCACGGTCCCCGCCACCTCGCCCGGCCCCACCACGCGCGGCAGCAGCGCGGGATCGAGGCCCACTCGGCCCAGCACATCGGGGTCGTACGCCTCGGTCGAGGCCGCCCACCACCCCGTACCGGACGCGTCGCCGCGATCCGTCGTGCCCGTGTCGGTCAGCCGCCCGGTCAGGTAGTCGTGGGGCAGCCGCACCGCCGCCGTCGCCCGCACCGACTCCGGCTCGTGCTCCGCCAGCCACGCCCACTTGGAGACCGTGAAGGAGGCGGCAGGAACACTGCCGAACCGTTCGGCCCACACCTTCGGCCCGCCGAGGTCGTCCACCAGCCGGCGGGCCTGCGGCGCCGAGCGCACGTCGTTCCACAGCAGCGCCGGACGCACCGGGCGCCCCCGCGCGTCCAGCGTCACCAGGCCGTGCTGCTGCCCGCCGACGGAGACCGCGGACGCCCGCCGGGCCGCGTCCCCGCACTGGGCGACGGCCGCGCGCAGCGCCCCGTACCACTCCTCGGGATCGCTCTCGCGGCCCGCACCCGTCGTCACCGTGTGCGGCGCCTGCCCGCTCGCCACCACCGCGCCGGTGGCGACGTCGACGACCAGTGCCTTGGTGGACTGCGTGGAACTGTCGATCCCTACGACGAAGGGACCGTCGGCAGCGGACATGCGGCTCTCCTGACTTGGCGGACGTGTGCGAACGGCCTGCGCGAGGAGTCGTACGAAGGCTCGTACGAACTCGTACCCGTAGTGACCCTTCCCAGCGGCGTGCCCGCATACTAATTTGTAAAGCGCCATGACGAAATGGCTGTGCGGCACACGTTGCCGCGCACCGGGCAACGGCGAGGGAGCCGCGAGATGACGTACCAGCCCACTCCCGACGACAAGTTCAGCTTCGGCCTGTGGACGGTCGGCTGGCAGGGCCGCGACCCGTTCGGCGACGCCACCCGGCCCGCGCTCGACCCGGTGGAGTCGGTGCGGCGCCTGGCCGAACTCGGCGCGTACGGCGTCACGTTCCACGACGACGACCTGATTCCGTTCGGCGCCTCCGAGAGCGAGCGCGAGTCGCACATCAAGCGGTTCCGGCAGGCGCTCGACGCCACCGGCATCGTGGTGCCGATGGCGACGACGAACCTGTTCACGCACCCGGTCTTCAAGGACGGCGGCTTCACCGCCAACGACCGCGACGTGCGCCGCTACGCGCTGCGCAAGACGATCCGCAACATCGACCTCGCCGCCGAGCTGGGCGCGCAGACCTATGTGGCGTGGGGCGGCCGCGAGGGCGCCGAGTCGGGCGGTGCCAAGGACGTCCGGAACGCGCTCGACCGGATGAAGGAGGCCTTCGACCTGCTCGGTGAGTACGTCGTCGAGCAGGGCTACGACCTGAGGTTCGCCATCGAGCCCAAGCCCAACGAGCCGCGCGGCGACATCCTCCTGCCCACCATCGGCCACGCCCTCGCCTTCATCGAGCGGCTGGAGCGGCCCGAGATGTACGGCGTGAACCCCGAGGTCGGCCACGAGCAGATGGCGGGGCTGAACTTCCCGCACGGCATCGCGCAGGCGCTGTGGGCGGGCAAGCTGTTCCACATCGACCTCAACGGCCAGACCGGCATCAAGTACGACCAGGACCTGCGCTTCGGCGCCGGTGATCTGCGCTCCGCGTTCTGGCTGGTCGACCTGCTGGAGACGGCCGGCTACGCGGGCCCGCGCCACTTCGACTTCAAGCCGCCGCGGACCGAGGACATCGACGGCGTCTGGGCCTCCGCCGCGGGCTGCATGCGCAACTACCTGATCCTCAAGGAGCGCGCCGCGGCCTTCCGCGCCGACCCCGAGGTGCAGGAGGCGCTGCGGGCCTCGCGCCTGGACGAGCTCGCGCAGCCCACCGCCGCGGACGGGCTGGCGGCGCTGCTCGCCGACACGAGCGCGTATCAGGAGTTCGACGTGACGTCCGCCGCCGAGCGCGGCATGGCGTTCGAGCGGCTCGACCAGCTGGCGATGGACCACCTGCTGGCCGCGCGCGGCTGATTCGCGCCGGGCCGGTTTCCCGCGGAGGGTCGCGCGGCGGCCCGCCGACGGGCGACCCTGGGGGCATGGCCACGCCGCCCATGCCCCCGCAGCCGCCTGTGCCGCCGAGCGGTCCGCCACCGTCGGGCGGTGGCTTCGGTCCGCCGTCCGGCGGGCCGCGGCGCACCGGATCCGGCCGCTTCCAGGTCATCGCCGCGATCGTGGCCCTCGTCGTGATCGCCGTGGTCGTGATCGTGCTGGTGACGCGCGACGGCTCGTCGGGCGGCGACGACGGACCTTCGCCCGGCGGCAGCAGGCAGGCGACGCGGTCGCCGTCGCCCGGCCTGCCGAGCGAGCTGCCCAGTGCGTTGCCCACCGAACTGCCCAGTGGCCTCCCGTCGAAGATCCCGACGGAGCTGCCGAGCGGGCTGCTGCCGAGCGATCTGGAGAGCCTGGCCCGCTGAGGCGCACCCAGCGGGGCCCGCTCCCGACACACTCCCTAGCGGAGCGCGCCCTTGGGCAGCCGCACGTACGTCACCCGGGTCTCGATCCCGCTGTCCACGAGCCGTCCGTTCGCGTCGAACGCCCCCGCGCCGTCGGTCATCCCGAAGTCGTTGTCGTTGATCAGGGCCAGCGTGCCGTGTCCGACGACCGCCACCCCCTCGATCTTGTCCTGCACCCCGTCGACGGTGTTCAGGTCGACCACGAGCCGCTTCCTGAGCACCGGCACCTTCGCCGCCGCCGGGTCGTCGAGCTGCTCCAGGGACGGCGAGGTCGTCGCGTCGTCCCACCGGTCGCCCAGAATGTCGGCGCCGCGCGTGAGCCGCACCTCCTGGAGGCGGGCCGCCTTGTCGGTGCGCTCCTCGACGAGGAGCCGGTCGCCGCCGAGCGCCACGACGGAGGAGATCTTCAGCTCGGAGGTGTCGTCCTCACCCGGATCGACCTCGCCCACCGCGTCGAAGCGGTACGTGTACTCGGCCGTGACGGCCTGCTTCTTCGGGGAGAAGCGGAACAGGCGGGTGGTGCGCGAGGCGTCCCCGGCGTTCCCGTCGGGCAGGGACAGCGGGCTCTGGAGCGCCATCACCAGATCGCCGTTCGGGAGCAGGGCCAGGCCCTCGAAGCCGCGGTTGATCTTCCGGTGCAGGAGCACCGACGGCAGCGCCTCGACGACCGGGTAGTCGGCGTCCTTCAGGTTCAGCCCCTTCGGTACGTACCGGGTGAGCACCTTGCCGCGCGCCGACACGTGCACGAGCGAGGGCCCGTACTCGTCGACCAGCCAGAAGGTGCCGTCCGCGGCCCGCACGACGCCCTCGGTGTCCAGACCGTTCGGGTCGTACCCGAGAGGGGTCTTCGCGTCGTACGTGTACGGCTTCTCGTCGCGGCTCTCCTGGTTCGACAGGCCGGTGACGGCCTTGCCGGACCGCGTGGTGACCGGGATCGCGTCGAGGACCTTCACCCGGTCGCCGGTGACGCGGATCTTCACGATCGCCGGGTCGAAGCCGGGCACGGGGAACGTGCGGCGCTTGGTGCCGTCGACCTTGATCTGCCCGTTGGGGCCGCGGTCGGTGACCGTCCAGAACTCGCCCTCGCGGCCCGCCGGGTAGATGTCGGAGCCGATGCCGCCGAGGTCGACCCCGCGGTCGTCGGCGACGGTGCCCGGCAGCAGCCCGTTGCTGAACCCGCCGAGCGGCAGGTCGCCGAGCGTGGCGCTGCCGGTCACCTCGGCCCTGCCGGAGGGCTTGCCGGAAGCGGCCGGGGCGCCCGTCGCGGTCCCGGCGACGGCGAGCGCGGCCAGCGCGGCGAGCGGCACACCCGCGGCGACGGTGCGGCGTACGCCACGGACGCTGCGTGAGCCGGGGACGAGCGGGGACATGGTGCCTCCTGAGGCGCGGGAACACGGACTGCGGGGGACCGCGTGAGCGGTGCGATCTGCGCACACGGTCGACCCCGGCGCCGAACGCCCGGTGACGGGAGGGTGAAGGGAAGGGGTGAGGGAGGGTGAACGCGTGGTCGGTGACGCGCCCGTCCCCCTGAACGGCGGTGATCGATACGATGATGCCGCCCCGGCGCCGTCCGCGCCGGGCGTGCCAGGGGAGGCCCACGTCATGCGGCAGCACGTCGACCGACGGCACGCGCGGGTTCTCCAACTGGTTCGGGAACACGGCACGTTGCGCGTCGCCGACCTCGCGCGCGAACTCGGCGTCTCGCCGGTGACGCTCCGCCGCGACGTGGAGACCCTCGCCGCACAGGGCAGGCTCCGGCGGCTGCACGGCGCCGTCGCCCGGTCCGAGGAGAGCGCCGAACCACCGCCTCCCGGCGGGCAGTCGGGCCGGGGCGTCGTCGTCGGCATGGTGGTGCCGACCACCGACTACTACTACGCGGATGTGGTGCGCGGCGCCCGCGAGGCCGTCGAGGCGCGCGGCGCCCGGCTCGTCGTCGCCCTGTCGCGGTACCTGCCCGGCGAGGACAGCGCGCAGGCCGACCGGTTGCAGGCCTCCGGCGTGCACGGGCTGCTGCTCACCCCCAGCTGGGAGACCGGCAGCCCCGGCCCGGGGGAGGGGCTGCGGATCACCGAACGGACCGTGCCGACCGTCCTCGTGGAGCGGTCCGTGCCGCACGGCCATCCGGCGGCGGCCCTCGACAGGGTCCGCTCCGACCACGCCCACGGCGCCGCCGAGGCCGTACGGCATCTGGCCGCGCTCGGCCACCGCGGCATCGCGCTGGCCGCCCAGGAGTCGCCCACCACCGCCGAGTTGCGGCGCGGCCACGAGGCCGCCGTCGCGGCGCTCGGGCTGCGGCCCGCCCCCGTACCGCCGCGTGCGCCGCTGCCGTCCGGCGAGGCCGAGCGCTTCGAGCGGACCTTCGGCTACCTGCGGACGGCCGTCGAGGAGCACGGGGTGAGCGCCGCGATCCTGCACAGCGACGTCGACGCGATCGTCCTCGTGCCCCGGCTGCGCGCCCACGGCATCCGCGTCCCCGGCGACCTGGCCGTCATCACGTACGACGACGAGGTCGCCGCCCTCGCCGACCTGCCGCTGACCGCGGTCGCCCCCGCCAAGCGGACCGTGGGCCGGCGCGCCGCCGAACTGCTGCTGTCCCGGCTCGCCGCGCCGTCAGGAGCCCGCGAGCCGGGACAACACCTCGACATCCTCCCGGAGTTGCGCGTCCGGGAGTCGTGCGGCGCGTCGCTCAGGACAGCCGCAAGGTGATCTTCTGGGTCTGCCCGCCGGTTCCGCCGAGATCACCGAACGTCAGCTTCAGCTCCCGCCCCGGGGTCGCCGCCGTCACCGACCCCGGCTTCGACGTCACGGACGCGACGGGCCGCCGCCAGATCAGCGTGGCCGCCTTCACCGCCCGGTTCGGGTCGCTGACGCACACCGTCGCCGTGCCGTCGCGCCGTTCCCTGATCTGCACGATCAGCGGGGCGTCCACGGTGACCCGGTCCACGGTCCCCGGCTCCCAGAACACCGCCGACGTGAGACCGAGCGACGGCACCCGAACCCCTTGCCGCGCACCGGAGTTGACCGTGATGTCGATCCAGCCGCGGTCCGCCGCCCGTGCCGCGGTGCGAGGCTCGCTCGCGCCCGGCAGCAGCACGTACGCGTACGAGGCGTCGGCCGGGTCCGTGCCGTGGTCCGCGAGCAGGGTGACGTACCTGCGGGTGACCGGATCGTCCGAGCCGCCGCCGTTGATGCTCTGCCACGTCGCCGTACGTTCCTCGCGCAGCGCCGTGAGCGTGGTGCCACCGGGGAAGACATAGCCGCCGTGCCCGGCGAGATGGGCCCAACGGGCGTCCTGGACCGTCGCGTTCGAACCGGGATCGGCCACCCGGGTCCGGCCGTCCACCGTCAGGCGCGCCGTGCCCGACACCCCGAGATTGCGCGTGTCCACCACGCTCTCCACGCCCACGCCGTCCGTGCTCGTGATGCCCGCGCCGAGGCAGACCACCGCGTCGTCGAGGAAGAACCACGCCTTCCTCGCCCGCAGCGTCGACGACAGCCCACGGGTGTCCTGGGCCACCGCCGCGTACGTGCCGTCCGTCGCACCGCCCACCCATGTCGTGTCCGGCCGGGGCGCGCCCCACGCCCCGCCCTCGCCGTCCGCGAGCACCTTGCGCGAGACCGTCGTACCGGGCAGCCGGTACGGGTCCACGGTCGGCCAGTAGCCGTCGCTGTACTGCCCGCCGCCCGCACTGTCGTCGGCGGCCCACCAGGACAGCATTCCCGAACCGGTGTGCCAGCCGTGGAGGTTCTCGCCGTTGCCGTTCTCGTAGAACGTGATCGCCTTCGACGACATGGACACCGACGCCGTGAACCGGCTCGTGCGGTGCGTCGCGCGCGCCATCGACGGGAACAGCCGGTGCCCGGCCGGCTCGGCGGCCGCCTTCACCCCCGCGTCGGCGAGCAGCGCCGTGACCCGGGAGAGCGCGGCGACCCCGAGCGTGCGGCCGCTCGTCACGTCGCTGTACCGGTCGCGCGTGAACCAGCCCTTCGCGAGCGCCCGCCAGCGCGCGTTCTCCTCGGCGCTCGCGCCCTGCCCGAGCAGCAGGATCGAGGCGATGATCCCGTGGCCCCGGGAATGGTCGTCCTGCTGGACCTTCAGGGTGTCGCCGGCGACGAGGCCGCGGCTGATCGCGCGCCCCGCCACGTTGTCCATCACCAGACCGTCGTGCAGGAACGGCGCGTAGGCGGCCTCCACCGCGTCCAGGAAGATCTGACGCCGGCTGTCGGTGATCGCCCAGGTCGACCCGCCGAGCAGGGCGAACAGCCGGCTGAGGCCGTCGATGAGGACCGCGCCGTACGAGCCGGTGTACGGCACGTACGTGTGCTGGATCAGCGAGCCGTCGGCGTACAGCCCGTCGCCCGAGGTGACGTACGGGAACACCGGCGAGACGGAGTCCCGGGCCAGCGCGACCTTCGCGGCCGTGCCGTCGAGGATGCCGCGCAGCGCCAGGACCCGGCACAGATCGATGCGGTTGGCTCCGGTGCTGGTCCCCGAGTACGACGCCACCAGGGAGTCCGGGACGAAGTGGTCGACGGCCGCGATCGCCGCCGTCAGCTGCGCGGCGCTCAGGTGCTCGTACATCAGCACACAGATGTCGAGCAGCCGCTGCGGGGCGCCGATCTGGAAGTTGTACCAATTGCCGTACTGCTTCTGCGACGCGTTGAAGACCTGCTCGCCCAGGTGGTCCACGGCCGTGAGCACGGCGGTCCTGAGCGACGCGTCGCCGGTGAGGCCCGTCCCGGGCTGGCAGAAGGCCTCGGCCATCGAGCGGACGCGCTCGTAACTCGTCTGGAGCTTCTCGGAGTGGGCGAACGACTCGGTGTCCGTGTCGGGATCCGGGTCGCCGAACACGGCGTCGGGCCACAGCGACCCGTCGGCCGGGGCCATCGCGTCCTGCCACGCCTTCGCCTGCGTGCCGAGGGCGGCGAGCTTGGACTTGAACGGTTCGGCGGTCGGGCTGAAGCCCTCGCCGAGATACAGCGCCCGCCACTTCGCCCGCAGCGCGGCGAACTCGTCGTCCGCCGGCCCGTCCGCCGAGGCGGACGGGCCGGGTACCGCGACGGTGAGCGCGGCCCCGACGGCCGCCGAGGTGGCGAGGAAGGCGCGACGGGACCAGGGCAGGGACGGCGACGTCATGAAGAGCTCCGGGAGGCTGGGGATCCGCTGGGAGTAAGCGGTTTCTAGCACCCGGTGATTCAAACGCTCAAGAGAAACGCCCAAGGTGAGCGTTTCGATCGTTTGGGCAGGGGCGGGACGGGCCGCTCAGGCCCCGACCCACACCGTCGTGATGTTGCAGAACTCCTTGATGCCGTGGCCCGCCAGCTCGCGGCCGTATCCGGAGCGCTTGGCGCCACCGAACGGCAGCGCGGGATGCGAGGCCGTCATGCCGTTCACGAAGACGCCGCCCGCCTGACTGTCCTGCACGAACCGGTCGATGTCGGCCTCGTCGCCGGTCCACAGGTTCGAACTCAGGCCGAACGGCGTGTCGTTGGCGACCTCGATGGCCTGGTCGAGGCCAGTGACCCGGTACAGGGTCGCGACCGGGCCGAACGTCTCCTCGCGGTGGATGCGCATCTCCGGCGTCACATCGGCGAGCACGGTGGGCTCGTAGAACCAGCCGCGGTCCGCGAGGTCCTTGGGCCGCTGCCCGCCGCACAGCACGGTCGCGCCGCTCTCGACGGCATCGTCGACCAGCTCCTCCAGATCCTTGCGGCCCTGCTCGCTGGCGAGCGGCCCGACGTCCGTCGCCTCGTCCAGCGGGTCCCCGACGCGCAGCTCCCGCATCCCCGCCACGAACGCGTCCCGGAACTCCTCGAAGACGTCCTCGTGCACGATGAACCGCTTCGCCGCGATGCACGACTGCCCGTTGTTCTGCACCCGGGCCGTCACCGCCGTCCGCGCGGCCCGCGCGACGTCCGCCGACGGCATGACCACGTACGGGTCGCTGCCGCCGAGCTCCAGCACCGTCTTCTTCACCTCGTCGCCGGCGATCGCGGCGACCGAGCGGCCCGCCGGCTCGCTGCCGGTCAGGGTCGCGGCGGCCACCCGCTCGTCGCGCAGGATGCCCTCGACCGCGCCGGATCCGATCAGCAGCGTCTGGAAGCAGCCCTCGGGGAAACCGGCGCGCCGGAACAGGTCCTCCAGGTAGAGGGCGGTCTGCGGCACGTTCGACGCGTGCTTGAGCAGGCCCACGTTCCCGGCCATCAGGGCGGGCGCGGCGAACCGGACCACCTGCCACAGCGGGAAGTTCCACGGCATCACCGCGAGCACCACACCCAGCGGCCGGTAGCGGACGAGGGCGCGGGCGGCGCCGGAGTCCTTCACGTCCTGGTCGGACGGATGCTCGTCGGCGAGCAGATCCTGCGCGTTCTGCGCGTACCAGCGCATCGTCCTGGCGCACTTCGTCGCCTCGGCGCGGGCCGCGGCCACCGGTTTGCCCATCTCCGTCGTCATGACGCGGGCGATGTCCGGGGCGTCGGCCTCCAGTAGATCGGCGGCCTGCTGGAGCAGGCGCGCCCGGTCGAAGAACGTACTCGTGCGGTACGTGTCGAACGTGCGGGACGCCAGGGAGAGCTTCTCCTCGACGGCCTCGGGGGAGAGGGTGTCGTACGTCCGCAGCGTCTCGCCCGTGGCGGGGTTGACCGTCGCGATGGGCATGGGGGCGACCTCCTGTGCGCGGTTCCTTCGACCTTCCCGCGCCGCACGGGGCCGCGCAACGCGGGGTCGCCCCGAGTACCCGGCGAACCGCCCGTCAGACCTGCTCCGCGAGCCGGACCAGGAACGCCGCCTGCGCCCGCACGATCACCGCCCGCGCCGCCTCCAGGCCGAACCAGGCCGCCCGGTCCAGCTCCGGGAACTCGGCGCTCCGGCCGCTGCCGCGCGGCCACTCCATGGTGAAGGTGCCCGGCACCATGTCCGCCGGATCGAGATCGCCCTCCACCGCCCACACGATCACGTGCTTGCCGCCGGACTGGACCACCTCGCCGAGCGGCAGCGGCGCCCCGGCGGGCGCGGGCAGCCCCAGCTCCTCCTGGAACTCGCGCCGGGCCGCGTCCCAGGGCGTCTCGTCGTCCCCGTACTCGCCCTTGGGGACCGACCAGGCGCCCGCGTCGCGGTGCTCCCAGAAGGGGCCGCCCATGTGCCCGAGCATCACTTCGGGTCCGTCCGGTGTCCGGCGGAAGAGCAGGATTCCGGCGCTGCGTCTGGTGACCATGTGATCAGTCCCGGTGGAGTAGGGGCGGGCGGTGGGGTGCTGCTGATCAGGAGTCGAGCAGGTGCGGCTGCACGCCCCGTGCCGTGGCGTCGGCGAGGTGCTGGCCGAGACGTAGTTGCAGGGGCCCCGGTGGTCCCGTCCGCTCCGACAGCAGACTGAGCGAGCCGACCGCCCCGTCCGCGGTGCGCAGCGGCACCGCGACCACGCACGCGAACCCCAGCGAGCGTGCCATCGCCGTGTACGACGGCCAGTTGGCCCGCGCGTACGGGTGCGCGAGCGGCACCCCGCGGATCGGCTGCGCGGAGGCCCGGCAGTCGGCGCCGGGACCCTCGCCCCACGACAGCGCGGCCCGCTCCAGACGTAACCCGCGGTTGTCGGACGCGGCCACCTCGACCCGTCCGGTGGGCGGCTTGAGGACGGCCGCCGCCGACGGCACCTCCAGCAGCGCGACACAGTAGGCGACGAGTGTCGCGAGGGCCTGCGGCCCGCCGCGCACCGAGGCGTCGGCCACGTCGACGAAGGCCGTCGCGAGCCGTTCGCTGTCCACCTGGTACACCTCGTACGGCACTCCGCGCATGACGTCCCCCTCGCTCCGCTCCGAGCCCCGCCACCGCACCCCCGCCCGCCCGGCGAGAACGCGGAGCGGGCGGACTTTGCAGATGGGGTATGCCCCGTGAATGGCGGGCCCGAACCGTCACCGCACAGGTGAACGCCTTCCTACATGTGCACGGCGCCGTCGCCGCCGGACATCTGCCGGGGCGGTCCGGCACGGTAGAGCACCAGTGTGACCACGAAGCCCACCGCGAAGAAGATCGCGGACCATGTGTACGCGGTCGAGTAGCTCTCCATCGCGGCCTTCGCCTGCACCTGCGGGCTGGGCTGCTTGCCGACCAGATAGTTCGTGGCGGCGCTCGTGGCGAGCGTGTTGAGCAGGGCCGTGCCGATCGAACCGCCCACCTGCTGGCTGGTGTTGACCATCGCGGAGGCGACGCCCGCGTCGTGCGCGGCGATCCCGGCCGTGGCCAGGTTCATGGCGGTCGCGAAGATCAGACCGAGACCGATACCGGCCACGAGCAGCGGCGGCAGCACGTGCGGCGCGTAGCTGCTGTCGAGATCGAGCGCCGTCAGCCAGGCCATGCCGGCGGCCGCCAGCGCCATGCCGAGCGGCACGATCGGCTTCGGGCCGAGCCGGGGGACGAGGTAGTTGGTGGCGATGACCGACGAGACGACCATGCAGGCCACCATCGGCAGGAACGCGACACCCGTGAGCACCGGCGAGTACTGCAGGATCTGCTGCAAGTAGTACGTCAGGAACAGGAACACGCCGAACATGCCCGCGCCGGAGATGAACATCGCGAGATAGGACGCGCCGCGGTCCCGGTCCAGGATCACCCGCAGCGGCAGCAGCGGATGCTCGGCACGCGTCTCCCACCACGCGAACGCGGCGAGGAGGACCACACCGACCACGAGGAAGCCCCAGGTCAGCACATCGCCCCAGTCGTGCGTCTCCGCGTTGCTGAAGCCGTACACGATGCAGAACAGACCGACCGACACCAGGATCGTGCCGGGCACGTCCAGCTTCGGCCGGTCCGCGGGCCGGCCGCCGTGCAGCAGCCGCGCCCCGCCCAGCAGGGCGATCACGGCGAACACCAGGTTCACGTACAGGCACCAGCGCCAGTCCAGGTACTCCGTGAGCACACCGCCCAGCAGCAGACCCACGGCGCCGCCCGCACCCGCGATGGCGCCGTAGATGCCGAACGCCTTCGCGCGCTCCTTCGGGTCCGTGAACGTCGTCGTCAGCAGCGACAGCGCGGCCGGCGCCAGCAGCGCGCCGAACAGACCCTGGAGCGCCCGGGCGAACACCAGCATGCCGAAGCTCGTCGCGGCGCCGCCCAGCGCCGAGGCCGCGGCGAACCCGACGAGACCGGTCAGGAAGATGGCCTTGCGGCCCACCAGGTCGGCGACGCGCCCGCCGAGCAGCAGCAGGCTGCCGAACGCCAGGGCGTAGGCGGTGACGATCCACTGCCGGTTCCCGTCCGAGAACCCCAGATCCTTCTGCGCCGAGGGCAGGGCGATGTTCACGATCGTCGCGTCGAGCACCACCATCAGCTGAGCGAGCCCGATGACACCGAGGATCAGCCATCGGTGTTCGTGGTTGCCGCCGCCTGCGTACGGAACGCCACCTCCGCCCGCGGACGGGGTTCCGGTGCCGACGTCGGCGGCGGTGGCAGATTCGGGCGTGCGATCCATCGGTGGCCTCCAGACACCCAGGACACCCCCCGACCTCGCCACCCACGCTAAGCGCCCCGCTCACGGACGGCGACCGGGGAGAGAACGAGTTCGTTCTCTCCCCGGTCGCCGTCCGTGCGGGTGCGGTGGTGTCAGCGGATCTGCTCGTCGACCTGCGCGCCCTCCTCGGCGCTGCGCGGCGCCGGCACGGCCACGGGCTCCGGCGTCTTCATGCGGAAGAACCGCTGGGCGATCGGCTGCGTGTACCGCGCGGTGAGCGGTCCCACGATCACGAGGATCAGCACGTACGCGGTCGCCAGCGGCCCCAGACGGGGTTCGATGCCCGAGGTCACGGCGAGGCCGGCGATGACGATGGAGAACTCGCCGCGCGCCACGAGCGCGCCGCCGGCCCGCCACCGGCCCTTCAGCGAGATCCCGGCCCGTCGCGCGGCCCAGTACCCGGTGAAGATCTTCGTGCAGGCCGTCACCACGGCCAGCAGCAGCGCGGGCAGCAGCACCGGCGGAATGCTCGCCGGATCGGTGTGCAGCCCGAAGAAGACGAAGAAGACGGCCGCGAACAGGTCGCGCAGCGGCAGCAGCAACTGGTGCGCGCCCTCGGCCACTTCGCCGGACAGCGCGATGCCGACGAGGAACGCGCCGACGGCGGCGGAGACCTGCAGCTGCTGGGCGAGACCGGCCACCAGGATGGTCAGGCCGAGCACCACCAGGAGCAGCTTCTCCGGGTCGTCGCTCGACACGAACCGCGATATCTGCCGCCCGAACCGGACGGCGCAGAACAGCACCAGACCCGCCGCGCCGAGCGCGATCGCGAGGGTGAGACCGCCCGTCGCCCAGCCGACCCCGGCCAGCAGGGCGGTGATGATGGGCAGATACACGGCCATCGCCAGGTCCTCGAGCACGAGGATGCTCAGGATGACCGGCGTCTCGCGGTTGCCGAGCCGTCCGAGGTCGCCGAGCACCTTGGCGATGACACCGCTCGACGAGATCCAGGTGACACCGGCGAGCACCACCGCCGCGACCGGACCCCAGCCCATGAGCAGCGCGGCGGCCGCGCCCGGCAGGGCGTTGAACGTCATGTCGACGAGTCCCGCGGGGTACTGCGTCTTGAGGTTGTTGACGAGATCGCTCGCCGTGTATTCGAGCCCGAGCATCAGCAGCAGCAGGATGACCCCGATCTCGGAGCCGATCTCCACGAACTCCTCGCTCGCGCCGAGCGGCAGCAGCCCGCCCTCGCCGAACGCGAGACCGGCCAGCAGATAGAGCGGGATCGGCGAGAAGCTCAGCCGCCCGGCCAGCCTCCCGAGCAGCCCGAGGGCCAGGATGATCGCACCGAACTCGATGAGGAAGACAGCGGAATGCATCCGATCACTCCCGCCCCAGGATCGTGGCCGCCGCCTCGACGCCCTCACGGGTACCGATCACGATGACGGTGTCCCCGCCCGCGAGCCGGAAGTCCGGGGCCGGGGACGGGATCGCCTCGGCGCGGCGCAGCACGGCCACGATGGACGCACCGGTCTCGGTCCGCATCGCCGTCTCGCCGAGCAGCCGGCCGTTCCAGTAGGAGGCCCCCGGTATCTCGATCCGTTCGGCCACCAGACCCAGATCGGTGGTGTGGAGCAGGTTCGGGCTGTGGTGCGAGGGCATCAGCGCGTCGATGAGATACGCCGCCTCGCCCGAGGTCAGCTTCATCGACAGGGCGCACGCGTCCGGGTCGTCGGCCTGGTACGCGCTGAGCGTGCGGCCTCCGTCCCGGTGCGCGACGACCGACAGACGGCGCTGTTCTCGGGTGGTCAGGTCGTAGCGATGGCCGATCCCTGGCAGTGGTGTCCTGCTGAGCCGTGAAGCGGGCACGTCTCTCCCCTTGTCCGTGCGTGCATCGTGTGAGGGCCGCGCGGGCCGCGGCCCGGCGCCCATTAATTGGCGAATGCATCTTTCAATGTCGCAGTCACCTTATACGGCTCATCTTTTGGCAAAGAAAAGGTCAGGTGTCCGTTCCCGCGTCGAGGAGGTGCGGGTGCGCGGCGAGCACGGTGTCGACCGTGTCGGCCTGCTCGGCCGTCTTGTCGTCGCGGTACCGCACGACACGCGCGAACCGCAGAGTGACACCCGCCGGATAGCGCGTCGACCGCTGGAGGCCGTCGTAGGCGATCTCGACGACCAGTTCCGGGCGGACGGTGACCACGTGCCCGTCGTCCTCGACGGCCAGCTCCCGCAGCCGCTCGGTCTGCCAGGCCAGCAGCACGTCGGTGAGCCCCTTGAACGTCTTGCCGAGCATCGCGTACGAGCCGTCGTCGCGCCGGGCTCCGAGGTGCAGGTTGGAGAGCTTGCCGGTGCGCCGCCCGTGCCCCCACTCGGCGGCCAGCACCACCAGGTCCAGGGTGTGCACCGGCTTCACCTTCAGCCAGGACGCGCCGCGGCGGCCCGCGCCGTACGGCGCGGGCAGCTCTTTGACGACGACACCTTCGTGCCCGCGGGCGAGGGTGTCGGCGAAGAACCGCTCGGCCGCCGCGCGCTGTTCCTCGGCGGAGCCGTCCTCGACGACGTACCGCCGCACCCGCATCGGCTCCGGCACCAGCCGTACGAGGTGTGCGTGCCGCTCGCCGTACGGCAGATCCAGCAGATCGGGTCCGCCCGCCCGTCCGTCCTCCTCCGTCTCGGCGTAAAGCACGTCGAAGAAGACGGGGGAGAGGGGGAGCTCCTCGGCGGCGCGGGCCACGTCGACCCGCGAGCCGACGCGTCCGGCCACCTCCTGGAAGGCGCGCGGCCTGCCGGTGCCGTCGAGGGCGATGACCTCGCCGTCGAGGATGAACCGCTCACCCGCGAACTCCCGCACCGCGAGGACCACTTCGGGCAGCCGCTCGGTGATGTCGTCGAGCGTGCGGGTGAAGACGCGGACCTCGTCGCCGTCCCGGTGCACCTGGACCCGGATGCCGTCGAGCTTCTCCTCGACCGCGCACGCCCCGAGCTTGTCGAGCGCGTCGCCGACCGTCGCCGCGCTGTGCGCCAGCATCGGCAGCACCGGGCGGCCCACGGTCAGCCGGAACGCGTCGAGCGCGCCGGGTCCGTCCGCGAGCAGCGCCCGGGCCACCGGTTGCAGGCCGCCCGCGAGCATCACCGCGCGCCGCACGTCGGCCGAGGGGGTGTCCGTCGCCCGGGCGAGCCCTTCGAGCGCCACCGCGTCCAGGGCGCCCTGACGCACCTCACCGGTGACCAGCCCGACGAGGAACCGCTGCTCGTCCGCGGTGGCCGCGCCCATCAACTCCGCCACCAAGTGCTTGCGCCGCGTCTGTGATCCGGTCCCGGAGACGTCTTTCAGGGCGCTCAGCGCGGCGTCCACGTCCCGCACGGTCAGCCGCGGCCGGTCGGCGGGCGCCACCGGGTCGCCGATCACCCGCCAGCCGATCCCGAGCCGCCCCTGGGGAAGGCGTCCCGCCAGATACGGGATGACGATCGGCACGTCGTCGGCCGAGGCGTCCCGGAACAACTCGGCGAGCAGCGCGATCTTCCGGGTGCGGGCCGAGGTGGCGGCAACGTCCTGGGACACCTGAGCGAGCCGGGCGAAGAGCATGGAGCCATCGTGCAACGGGGACCGGGGCGGCGCATTGTGCGCGTGGTGCCGCTCCCCGTGCCGGATTGTCGGCCAGAAAGAGCGAATTTGTACCTTTGAGCGCCTTATGCCGGATGATGGAGGGGTGAGTGGCACAGGTCACACCTGCTTTTCGCCCAACGCCGTAACGGGTCTCCCGGCCGCCGCGTCGAACCGGCATCGGGAAGCCGTAGCGCAGCAGCAGAAAGGGAGCCCGCCATGCCGACCACCCTCCCCGTCACGCTGGACCAACCGACCCGCGCCCGGCTCGTCAGCGCGGGGCCCGCGGCGCCGGAGCGCCCTCTCACCGTCGGTCTGCGCTACGCCTCGGCCGACCCGCTGGCGATCAGCCTGGTGTTCCCGGCCGAGGCCACCCTCACCGGCACCGAGGTGATCTGGGCCTTCGCCCGCTCCCTCCTCGACGAGGGCCTGCGCACGCCCGCGGGCGCCGGCGACGTCCATGTGTGGCCGAGCGGCCGGAGCCGTACCGTCGTCGAACTGCACGCACCGGGCTGCCTGGCGGTCGTCCAGTTCGGCACCTCGGCGCTGCGGCGCTTCCTGCGGCGCACGTACGCGCTCGTGGCACCCGGCGACGAGGACCTGACGGAGCAGGTCCACCGCGTGCTCAGGGCGCTCTTCGGGTCCGACGGCGGCAGGGCCGTCACCTGAGACCGGCGGCGGGCACGCGGGCGAGGAGCTGGATGCCGGTCGACCGGTGCCCGTTCATCGTGGCCACGGCGACGGTCCGGGTGGCGACGGTGTCGAAGGCGGCGAGCAGGGCGGTGAGCCACTCGCGCGAGTGGTGCCGGCAGACCGCCCCGTCGGAGGTCTCGAACACTCCGTAGCCGCCGAAGCGGTCGGCGTCGCGGTCGTAGCGGCCGCGATTGCGTGCGTCGTCCTGGAGCGGGAGGTCGCTGAGGTAGAGGGTTCCGCCGGGCCTGAGGACACGGCGCAGTTCACCGATCAGCCGCCGCTGGGCATCGTCCCCCGGGACGCAGGTCAGCACGGCGAAGAGCAGTACCGCGTCGAAGGTCGCGTCCGGAAAGGGCAGATCCGGAGGTGCGTCCAGGACGCCGAACCGCATCGCGGGGTGCAGGCTCCGGGCCCGCTCGATCATCGCGGGCGAGCTGTCGACGCCCGTGAGGTCGGCGAAGCCGTGCCGCGCCAGCTCCTCCATGGTGCGCCCGTAACCGCATCCGTAGTCGAGCACGGCGGCGCGCTCTCCGAGCCGGTCGAGCCAGGGCGGATGGAGGGGGTGGGTGAACGTCTTGGTGGCGGCGACCGCGTCCCAGTATGGGACTTGGCTGTCGAGGTCACGCATGGCGAAGGCCTCCCGGAGGCGGTCCGTGTCCCGGCCGCGGTCGCCGCGGGCGGGACACGGCACAGGCGGGCGGATCAGGCGGCGCCGAGTTCCTTCTCGATGGCGGCGACGACCTCGGGCGCGTCCGGGACCGTCTGCGGCGAGAAGCGGGCCACGACATCGCCGGACCGGCCGACGAGGAACTTCTCGAAGTTCCAGCGGATGTCACCGCTGTGCCCCTCGGCGTCCGCGGTCTCGACGAGCTTCGCGTACAGCGGGTGCCGGTCGGCGCCGTTGACGTCGACCTTCTCCGTCATCGGGAAGGTGACTCCGTACGTGGCCGAGCAGAACTCGGCGATCTCGTCGGCGCTGCCGGGCTCCTGCCCCATGAACTGGTTGCACGGCACACCCAGCACGGTGAAGCCCCGCGCCGCGTACTGCTTCTGGAGCTCTTCGAGCGCGGTGTACTGCGGGGTGAGGCCGCACTTGGACGCGACATTGACGATCAGGACGGCCCGGCCTTCGTACTGGGCGAGGTCGGCGTCGCCGCCCTGGAGCGAGGCGATCCGGGTGTTCTCGTAGACAGACATGATCCGGAGCGTACGCCGTCGCCCCGGCCCGCCGGAGACTCCCGGGCGCGCCGCACGTCGCCACCCGAGGTGTCCGCTTGCACGGAAAATCGAACACGTGCTCTATTGAGGGCATGCGGAACTCCGTCACCGATGACCTTGTCCAGACACAGCGGGAGTGGACCGAGACCTACGAGCGCCTCGCCCGGGAGCCCGGCCGCACCGCGTTGCGGCGGCGCTTGCTGCACCTGTCCCGGGTGCTGGCCGGCGAGCGGCTCAGCCCGGGGGACCAGGCCGAGCTGCGGCGCAGGGCGCGCCAGGAGGCCGGTCGCTCATGACGGGCCCTGGGGCCGAGAGCCCGGACGGCGGTTCGGCAGACGAATTTCCCGGGATAGTGGTGCAGCGGCCGGCGCCGGGCGGGGGCCGCCGGGTCACCGTCGGTGCCGTGCGGCTCGGGATCGCGCACAGCGACCGCGACGTGATCGAGTTCCTGCGGCGCGCCGGGCTCGACGACGCCGATCAGCTCGTCCTCGGGGACTCCCCGGCCATTCAGTGGCGCGGCGGGCGCGCGCACGAGTACGGGGCGGTGTGACGGGGCGCCGGGCCCCGGCGTTCACGGTCGCCGCGCCACGAACACGAACTCCTTGCCCGGTCGGTCCGGGGCGTCCCGCACCTCCTCCACCACGTAACCGTGGCTGACCAGGTCCTGCTCCACCTCCACCCGGTCCCGGAAGCGCAGCGTCGAGTCCGAGGTGAGCGTCAGGCCGTCGGCCGCGAAGCGGTAGGTCCAGCGGAACGTCACCATGGGCGGGCTCACGTCGAGGACGTCCACCCAGGTCGTGACCGTGCCCACCCCCGGTACATCCGTCTCGCGGTGGGAGTGCTCCCGGGTCCACCGCTCCCAGGCCCGGGCGGCCGGCACCCGGGTCTCGAAGGCCAGCCGGCCCCCGGGGCGCAGCGCGTCGAAGGCCGCCCGCAGCGTCGTCCGCCAGGCCGGCGGATCGACGATGCCCTGGGCGACGTTCCCCGTCATCGTCGCGAGGTCCACGCGCAGCGGCGGCAGCGCCGTCGCGTCGCCGAGGATCCAGCTCACCCGCTCGCCGCCCGGCTTGGCGCGGGCCACGTCGAGGGAGCCCGCGGCGGGATCCACCCCGACGACATCGACGCCCCGCCCGGCCAGCAGCAGCGGGAACACGCCCGTGCCGCAGCCGATGTCCAGTACCCGGCGCGCCCCGAACTCCTGCGCCATCCCGAGGTAGAGCGCGAGGTCGCTCCGGTCGGTGTCGAGCGCGTCGTAGATCGCCGCGAGCCGGGGATGCGCGTAACAGTCGTCGGTCATGGGCCAGAACGTAGGGGGCGCGAGACACCGGTGGCCAGAGAATTCCCCGGCCCGATCGGTCACACGCCCGCCGGCGGACGGCGCAGGCGGCCGCGCGCGACCAGTTCCACCGTCGTCGCCACCGCGATCGCCTGCACCGCCATCAGGGCGACCAGCACGAAGAGCTGCACCGCGCCCGCCATCACCGGCGACGCGCCGCCCAGCAGCATCCCGACGAAGGCGCCGGGCAGCGTGACCAGACCCACCGTGCGGGTCTGGTCGAGACCGGGCAGCAGCGCGTCCGACGCCGCCGGGCGGGCTATCTCCAGGCGCGCCTCGTGGGGGAGCAGCCCGATGGCCAGACATGCCTCCACCTCGCCCCGGCGTGCCGTGAGCTCGTCGAGAGCGCGGCGCCCCGCCAGGACCGTCGCCGTCAGCGCGCCGCCGATGAGAATGCCGGTGACCGGGATCAGCGCGATGCCCCGCGCCGGCAGCAGCCCGCAGCCGACGAGGGCGCCGACGACCGGCGCCACCGGTGCCACGACCGGCAGCGCGGCCCAGGCCCAGCCGCGCCCCGGGGTGATCCGGCGGCCCGCCGTGCGCGCCGCCACCGCGAACATCAGCAGAACGAAACCGAGCAGCGCCGCCCCGTGCTGCACCACCCAGCCGATCACCAGCGAGACCGCACCCAGTTGCAGCGCGGCCCGCACCCCCGCCACCGCGATGTCCCGCGCGCGGCGCCACGAGGCGTCGGGCGCGAGCCGGAAGACGGCGGCCACCCCGGCGGCCACCAGCAACAGGACGACGAGGACCACCGCCAACGTGGCGTTGACGGGCAGGAGGGTGGACGCGGCAACCACGTGAACGGGCACGCGGGCAGCCTAGAACGGCCGTGCCCGCGCACCGGAACTGTGCCGCTTCATGATCATGGGTGAGGATGGGGGACGTAAGAACGTGTGCGGCAACCGCGAAGAGAAAGAAGGCTGACCGTCATGGCGCAGCAGGTGCAGGGCGTGATCGCACGGGCGAAGGGTGCTCCGGTGACGATCGAGACGATCACCGTGCCGGACCCCGGTCCGGGCGAGGCCGTCGTGAAGGTCCAGGCGTGCGGGGTCTGTCATACCGATCTGCACTACCGGGAGGGCGGGATCAACGACGACTTCCCGTTCCTGCTCGGACACGAGGCGGCGGGCGTCGTCGAATCGGTGGGGGAGGGGGTGACCGAGGTCGAGCCCGGTGACTTCGTGATCCTCAACTGGCGCGCGGTGTGCGGACAGTGCCGGGCCTGTCTGCGGGGCCGCCCGCAGTACTGCTTCGACACCCACAACGCGAAGCAGAAGATGACCCTCGCGGACGGCACCGAGCTGACCCCGGCGCTCGGCATCGGCGCCTTCGCCGAGAAGACCCTCGTCGCCGCGGGCCAGTGCACCAAGGTCGACCCGTCCGCCTCGCCCGCGGCCGCCGGACTGCTCGGCTGCGGCGTGATGGCCGGCATCGGCGCGGCCATCAACACCGGCGGGGTCGGCCGCGGCGACTCCGTCGCCGTCATCGGCTGCGGCGGCGTGGGCAACGCGGCGGTGGTCGGCGCCCGGCTGGCCGGCGCCTCGAAGATCATCGCCGTCGACATCGACGACAAGAAGCTGGAGACGGCCCGCTCGCTCGGCGCCACGCACACCGTCAACTCGCGCGCCACCGACCCGGTCGAGGCCGTGCGCGGACTCACCGGCGGCTTCGGCGCGGACGTCGT
This sequence comes from Streptomyces sp. HUAS MG91, assembly GCF_040529335.1. GTDB lineage: Bacteria > Actinomycetota > Actinomycetes > Streptomycetales > Streptomycetaceae > Streptomyces > Streptomyces tabacisoli. The sequence goes on from NZ_CP159534.1 coordinate 8,221,981, forward strand.
CATCGAGGCCGTCGGTCGCCCCGAGACGTACGAGCAGGCCTTCTACGCGCGCGACCTCGCGGGCACCGTGGTCCTCGTCGGCGTGCCCACGCCCGAGATGCGTCTCGACCTGCCCCTGCTCGACGTGTTCGGGCGCGGTGGCGCGCTCAAGTCGTCCTGGTACGGGGATTGCCTGCCCTCGCGGGACTTCCCGATGCTCATCGACCTGTACCAACAGGGCCGCCTCGACCTCGACGCGTTCGTCACCGAGACCATCGCGCTCGAGGACGTGGAGAAGGCGTTCGAGCGGATGCACCACGGTGACGTGCTGCGCTCGGTGGTGGTCTTCTGATGGCCGGCGACGACAGCGCGCGCATCGAGCACCTGGTCACCTCGGGGACGTTCTCCCTGGACGGCGGCACCTGGGACGTCGACAACAACGTGTGGCTCGTGGGTGACGACGAGGAGGTCGTCGTCATCGACGCCGCGCACGACGCCGACGCCATCGCCGCCGCCGTCGGCGACCGCCGGCTCGTCGCCGTCGTGTGCACCCACGCCCACGACGACCACATCGACGCCGCGCCCGCCCTGGCCGATCGGACGGGCGCGCCGATCCTGCTGCACCCGGCCGATCTCGACCTGTGGAAGCTCACGCACCCGGACCGCGCTCCCGACGCCGAACTCGCCGACGGGCAGCGGCTGACCGTCGCCGGCGTCGAGCTGACCGTGCTGCACACCCCGGGGCACTGCCACGGCGCGGTCAGCCTGTACGCGCCGGCGCTCGGCACCGTCTTCACCGGTGACACCCTCTTCAAGGGCGGACCGGGCGCGACCGGCCGTACGTTCAGCGACTTCCCGACGATCGTCGACTCGATCCGCGAGCGGCTGCTCACGCTGCCGCCCGAGACCGTCGTCCGCACCGGACACGGTGACAGCACGACGATCGGGGCGGAGGCGCCCGACCTCGACGACTGGATCACGCGAGGTCACTGAGCGGCGCGTGCCGTGGCGCGGGCGGTGCTCAGCAGGGTGCGAGCACCGCCCGCACCGTCTTGCCGCCCTGCGGATGCGGCTCCACACTCCAGCGCCGCGCCAGCGCGCGCACCAGCGTGATCCCGCGGCCCCCCTCGGCGGACTGCGACGCGGGCCGCAGGCGCGGCAGCCCCGGACCGTCGTCGTGCACCGCCACCGTGAGCTCGTCCGCGTCGATGCGCAGGCTCATCCGGCAGCGGCCGTCGGACGCCCGGGTGGCGTTGGTGACCAGTTCGGACACCACCAGTTCCGCGTCCGCCGCCGTGTCGCAGGTGCGCCCGGCCATGAACGAACGGGTCAGGCGCCGGGCCAGCCGCGGGGCCCCGGACCCTTGTGGCATCAGATACTCCACGCGTGCCGTACGCCCCTGGGCGTCCGTGAACGCACGCATGACGATCACTCCCTTCTCTACGAGTCTCCACGAGCTTCTGCGAGCTTCTCCGAGCCTCTGTGTCTTCTTCCGTCCCGCGGGGTCTTGCCCCGCCGCGTCCTGCTCCGGTAAAGAGGCACATTCCCGGGGAACTTGATCCCCATGCGGGTTCGTTTCGATGGCCCGGCCACGGTGTGGCGGCGGCCCGGGAACCGGAGGACGGGGTCAGTCACTCTCCGTGGGGTGGGCCAGCGCGTCGAGAAAGCGCTCCAGGGCGGGCGAGGACGTGCCGTCGCCGCAGCGGGCCCGCTCCACCTGCGGGATCGACGGTTTGCCCAGCTGAAGAGCCTGTGCCTCGATGGCCTCGGTCAGATGCAGCCGCTCCATGGCCCGTTCCGCGGCCGAGCGGCGAACGTACTCGATGACTGTCACGCCCAGGTGGTCCGCGTGTCTGCGGACCGCGTCGTACTCGTCGGGCGTGAAGAGCTCCCGCAGGAGCGCGGTACCGTCCATGGCCCGCATGATGCCGGTCCGGTTCCGGCCGCGTGGGCGGATGGCATATTCACCCCCCGTTCGCGTGGAGTTGGCGCATGCCGGTGGCGCGCGGGATCAGAACCGGTCCGGATCGGCGACCGCCCAGTCGGACGCCCAGGCCGGGGGCGGCCCGGCCGTCAGCTGACCCGGCTCGAGCCAGTCGTACAGGCCCGCGTAGGGGAGCAGTTCGTGGGGCGCGATGCGCCGGATCAGCTGGTGCGGGCCCAGCTCGCGCGGGTCCCGCACGCCCATCGCGGCCATGATCTGGCCCGCGCTGCGCACCGTGGCCCGCTGGAAGCGGTGGACGCGCGCCGCCTTGTCCGGCACGTCCAGCGCCCGCGCCCGGCCGGGGTCCTGGGTCGCCACGCCGACCGGGCAGGTGTTGGTGTGGCAGCGCTGGGCCTGGATGCAGCCGACCGCGAACATCATGGCGCGGGCCGCGTTCGTGAAGTCCGCGCCCTGGAGCAGGCGTTTGACGATGTCGGCGCCCGTGGCGACCTTGCCGCTCGCGCCGATCCGGATCCGGTCGCGCAGCCCGGTGCCGACGAGGCAGTTGTGCACGGTGATCAGGCCCTCGGTGAGCGGCATGCCGAGGTGGTCGGCGAACTCCAGCGGCGCCGCGCCCGTGCCGCCCTCCGCTCCGTCCACGATCACGAAGTCCGGGGCGACCCCCTCGACGAGCATCGCCCTGCAGATCGCGAGGAACTGCGCGCGGGAGCCCACGCACAGCTTGAACCCGACCGGCTTGCCGCCCGCGAGTGTCCGCAACTCGGCCAGGAAAAGCACCAGTTGGCGTGGCGTGTCGAACGCGCGATGGTAGGGCGGCGACACCACCGTCCGCCCCTCGGGCACATCCCGTACGCGGGCGATCTCCGCGTTCACCTTGCTGCCCGGCAGCACCCCGCCGATGCCCGGCTTCGCCCCCTGCGACAGCTTCACGGACACGCACTTGACCTGATCGAGCGCGGCCTTCTCGGCGAACGCGGCGCGGTCGAAGCCGCCGTCGTCGGTGCGGCACCCGAAGTAGCCGGTGCCGATCTCCCACACCAGGTCGCCGCCGTGCGCGAGGTGGTGCTCGGACAGGCCGCCCTCACCGGTGTCGTGCGCGAAACCGCCCAGCGCCGCGCCTTTGTTGAGCGCGCGGATCGCGGGCGCCGACAGGGCGCCGAAACTCATCGCGGAGACGTTCAGGAGCGCCATGTCGTACGGGCGTGAGCAGTCGGGGCCGCCGATCCGCACCGTCGGCGGACGCTCGGCCGGGTCCACGGGCCGCAGGGACGGCACCAGGAACTCGTAGCCCTGCTCGTACACGTCCCGCTCGGTGCCGAACAGTTCCTCGGCCGAGCGGTTCTCCGGGTACTTCGCGCGCTGGTAGACGATGTCGCGCACGTCCCGGTCGTAGGGGCGGTCAAACGCACGCGGCGTCGATCCGGCCGCGCCGACACAGCGCGGTGGGGTGGACCCTCGGCGACGATCTCCGCTAAGTTAGGTGAGGCTTACCTAAGGGAGGTTCGGATGGGAGTCCGACAGATCGCTGCCGCCGTACCCACCGCGGCGGCCCGCGCGCGCTCCGTGCTCGCCGCCGCGTGGACGTGCGGCGTCACCACGGACGTGGGGCAGGACGACCTCGTCGGCGCCCACCGCGTCGCCACGGAGGACGGCACGGTACGCATCAGCCCGCCGCCGGACAGTGTGCTCGCCGCGGCCGTGCTGTGCGCGCCGCACGGACGGCCCACGACCCTCCTGGAATTCGCCGACGCGGCGCCCGTCCCGGTCCGCGACCGCGTCCGCGCCCGCCTCTGGCTCTCCGGCGAGCTGGTCCCCGACGGCGAGGAACTGCTGCTGATCCCCGAACGGGCCGTGTTGCAGACCCGCTCCGAGCGCATCGGCATCGACCTCGACGACCTCGCCACGACCGCCCCCGACCCGCTCGCCCTCGCCGAGCCGCGGCTGCTCACCCATCTCGCCGAGGCCCATCCCGAGGCCGTCGAGCAGCTGACCCGGCTGATCGCGCCCGACAGCCTGCACGGCGTCGTGCGCGTCCAGCCCCTCGCCGTCGACCGGCACGGACTGACGCTGCGCCTGGAGCGCACGCGCGGCCAGGCCGACGTGCGCATCCCCTTCCACACCCCCGCCGACGACCTGGGCTCGCTCACCGAGCGCATGCACTGCCTGCTCGCCTCGGCGCAGTCCGTCACCCGCCGGATGAGGTGACCCGCTCCTCGCGCGGGGCCTTCTGACCGGGCGGCGTCCTCGGCCGCGGCCTGCGGAACGCCCACTCCATGCGCGGCTCGACGACGGGCCGGAACACGCGCCGCACCGGCTCCGTGCAGAGCACGGTGATCAGGGCGACGGCCGCCGCGGTGACGGCCAGTTCCCCCACCGGGCCGTGCAGCCACGGGTGGTCGTACCAGCCCCCGAACCGGGACGCCTTGATGACGAAACCGTGCAGCAGGTACGCGTAGATCGTCCCGGTGCCGAGCGCCGTGAACCACAGCCGGCGGCCCGGCACCCAGGACAGGAAGCAGGCGGTGAGCACGAGCGCGAGCACGAACAGGGCGGGCGTCGCCCACAGGCCCGTCCACGCCGGCACCCCGCGCCCCACCACGCTGCCGCGGTGGTAGAACCAGCCCGCGTCGAACCACGGCGCCACCCAGTACGCCGTCACGACCGCCGCGAGCATCACCGGCAGCGCGGCCAGCCGGAACCGCCAGGTGCGCAGCCACGAGAAGTGCTCGGGCCGCAGCACCAGCCCCACCACGAAGAACGGCAGGAACTGCAGCACCCGTTGCAGCGCCAGGTCCCCGCCCGCTCCCGGCCACATCGACACCGCCGTGCCCACGGCCAGCGCCACCGGCACGGGACGGCGCAGCTGGAGCCAGAGCGGCGTCGAGAGCCGCCAGATGAACAGCGCGGCCAGGAACCACATCACGTACCAGGGATCCAGCAGGCTGATCGGATAGCACGGATCGTCCTGCGCCCACCGGTAGAACAGCGTGTACGCCACCTCGAACACGACGTACGGCACGGCGACGCCGGTGATCAGCCGCTTCAGGCGCCGGGGCGCCATGTCGAAACTGCGCGAGAAGTAGCCCGATATCAGGGCGAACGCCGGCATGTGGAAGGCGTACACGGTCAGGTACAGCGCCGTCACCGCGCGGGAGCCGTAGGTCAGGGGTTCCCAGGCGTGCCCGCACGCGACGAGCACGATCGTCAGGAACTTCACGTTGTCGAAGTAGGACTCGCGCGCCCTGCCCCCGGTGGCTGTGGCCTGTGGTGCCTGCTGTCGCATCGTGGTGCCGCGCCCCTCCTGCTGCGTGGGTCAAACCTCCCGCCTGCCCAGCCGGGGCCGTTCCATGACACGGAACGTGGAAAGGGCCCCCGGCGACGAGAGACGGTTACGTCGCCGGGGGCCCCGCAGAGGGGTGGTGCCGCGGGATCAGACGGCGGTGTAGGCGCCGTCGACCAGGTGGTAGCTGCCCACGATGAACGAGGCGCGGTCCGACAGCAGGAACGCGATCAGCTCCGCGACCTCCTCGGCCTTGCCCAGGCGGCCCGCCGGGTGCAGCGCGACCAGGCCGTCGTAGGCGGCCTTGTCCATCTGCTGGAGCAGCGGGGTGTCGATGAAGCCGGGGCCCACCGCGTTGACCCGGATGCCCTTGGCGGAGTACTCGGCCGCGGCCGTCTTCGTCAGACCCACGACACCGTGCTTCGCCGCCACGTACGCGGGGGAGCCGGCGAAGCCGACCGAGCCGAGGATCGACGCGACGTTCACGATCGCGCCGCCCTTGCCGGCCGCCTCGATGACGGGCAGCTCATAGCGCAGGGAGTAGAAGACGCCGTCCAGGTTGGTGCGGATCACGCGGTTGTACGCGTCGATGTCGTACGCGCCCGTGGGGGTGCTCGGGCCGCCGATGCCGGCGTTGTTCACGGCCAGGTCGAGACCGCCGAAGGTGTCGACGGTGAACTTCACGGCGGCCTCGACGGACGCGGCCTGCGTCACGTCCAGGGCGACGGCGGCGGCCTCGATGCCCTCGGCGGCGAGGGTCTCGGCGGCCTCCTTGGCGCCCTGCTCGTTGAAGTCGGCGATGACGACCTGGGCGCCGCCACGGCCCAGACGGCGGGCGGTGGCCAGACCGATGCCGGAGGCGGAGCCGGTGACCAGGGCGGTCTTCCCGGCGAACTCGGTGGCGTAGTCGGTCGATGCGGGGGCGGGGGCGGGGGCGGGGGTGGTGCTCATGGTGCGTGTCACTCTCTTGTTGCTTCCTCGGAGGTCGCCGCCGATCGGGCGGCCTCCCCAGTGAGGGCGTCGTAGGCCCGCGCCACCAGATCGGCGAGGTCCTCGGCGTCCGTGCCGTCGTCGCGTGCCCAGGTGCGCAGCGCGGCGGTCAGCACGCCGGCCGCGGCGCCGACCACGACCTCGGGGCGCAGGTCCCGGGCCGGATCGGTGCCGAGCCGGTCGGCGATGATGCGTACGGACTCGTCCTGGGCGTCGACCCGGATCCGCTCGTACGCGGCGAACAGGGCGGGCTCGCGGTCCACGGCGGCGTACAGCAGCCGCTGCTCGGGCCGGTGGTGCCAGCCGGGGGTCGCCCGGTCGGCGAGCCAGTCGGCGACCGCCCTGCGGTAGGCGAGCAGCGGGGGCTCGGACGCGGGGCGCTCGCGCAGCGCCGCGTTGATCCGGGCGCCGTCCGCGCGGGTGAAGTCGAGCGCCGCGTCCTCCTTGCCGGAGAAGTGCCGGCTGAAGGTGCGGCGCGTGACGTCGGCGCGCTCGGCGATCGCCTCGACGGTGACCTCCGCGAGGCCGCGCTCCAGGACCAGGGCCACCGCCGCCTCGGCAAGCGCCTCGCGGGTCCGCCGGGCCTTCAGCTGCCGGCGGTCCGCGGGGGGCGGGGTGGTGGGCTCGTTCGCCTTCATGTCTTCGAGAGTACACCTTTGTGTCCCGATGGGACATGAGTCCCGGGGGGACATTTTCGGGTACGGGGAATCAGCCGTGCCAGTGGCCGTGGAGCGCGGCGGTGGCGAAGCCGGGGCCGTAGGCCACCATCGTGCCGCGGGCGCCGACGGGCGGCGGGTCGGCGTGGGTGCGCTCCAGGACGCGGAGGACGCTCGGGCCGCCGAGGTTGCCCTCCTCGGTGAGGGTGTCCGTGGAGTGCCGGGCGTCCTCGTCGGTGAGACCGAGCAGGCCGATGGTGTCCGCGATGATGCGGGGGCTGCCCGGGTGGACCAGGGGGAAGTCGGTGCGCCGGCCGCCCAGCCACTCCTCCAGCACGGGGATCACCTCGCCCGACGCCGCGCGCCCCGCCTTCGTGGCGTCGAAGTGGAGGCCGTCCTCGGTGATGCGCCCGGCGAGGTGCCCCGCGCTGTCCGGCAGCAGATGTTCGAAGGAGTCGTCGAAGACGAAACCCGGACCGAGCGGTTCGTCCGTGACGACGGCGGCTCCGGCCGAGTCGCCGAACAGGGCCTTGTAGATCATCGAGTCGATGCCGGTGTCGCTGTGGTGGTACACGGCGGAGATGACCTCGGCGGCGACCACCAGCACTGTGCTCCCCGGGCGTGCGGCGACCATGTCGCCCGCGCTGATCAGGGTCTTGACGCCCCCCGTGCAGGCCAGGGTGGTGTGGGCGGTGCGGCGCACGGTGGGGCGCAGGCCGAGGGCGTTGACGAGGTGGACGTCCAGGTTCGGAGCCGCCCAGCCGGTGGAGTGCGTCGTGACGACGGCATCGATGTCACCGGCGTCCAGGCCCGCCGCGTCCAGCGCCGACTCCGCCGCCCTGTGGGCGAGTTCCAGCGCGTCGGCGAAGGCCGAAGCGGCCCGTTCGGCGATCCGCGCGCCGCCCGCGACGGTGGGGGAGATGAGCGGGCGGGTGAAATAACGGCTGTGGACCCCGCATCCGAGCACGGCGCGTACCGCGGCGGCGAGCCGGGGGTGTCCCGGATGGTGGGCACGTATGTCGTCGGCTATCTCGTCGGTGGTCACCTTGTGGGCGCCCAGCACGGTTCTCGGGGTGGATATGTAGGCAGGCATGTGGTGGCTCCCACGGGGCTGGAGGGGGTGTGGGGGGCCGATTCAACCTACGTGACCCGAGAAGGTAGTTGAAGAGTACAAGTCATCCGGCCTGCAGCGCGGGCCTGCGAGGATGGGCCCGGCGGGCGCCCGGGTGGAAGACCAGGATCATCAGACGCGACCCCGGGGTGGTGAGCGGCTGGGCCGCGCACATCGTGGCCCAGCCGGGGCCCAGCCGGGCGTGCAGCAGCGGGCGTTCGTCACCGTCCGGGTGGATGACCGACCCGCCCGCCTCGTAGATGGGGGCGGCATCCGGGTCGGCCAGGACCTCCTTCTCGATCTGGCGCAGCGTGTCGTCGTCCGGGCGTGCCGCGAGCGCGGCCCGCAACTGGGGGAGCAGCAACGGCGCCCAGGCGGTGGACCAGTCCGTGAGCATGTGGCGCGCGTGCGGATCGAGGAGCATCCAGTGCATCGTGTTCGACGGGGGACAGTGGTCGGGGAACAGCTCCTCGAACGCCTTGTTGCCGGCCAGCAGGTCCCAGGACGCGTCGGACACGTACGCGATGTGCTCGATCCCGTCGACGGCCTCCTGCCACACACCGGGGATGGCCTTGCCCGACGACGAGTACAGCGGTCCCGGCGGATCCTGCAGCAGTGCGTACCGGCACAGCAGGACCCACTCCTGCTCGTTGAGCCCGAACAGCCGGGCCACGTCACGGAGCAGTTCGGTCGGCGGGTTCGGGTAACTCCCCGACTCCAGACGGTGATACGTCCCCAGCGTCCGGTGCAGCAACTGGTCGACCTGGTGCTGGGAGAGACCCGGTGCGCGTCGGCCCTGGCCCGTGGGGCGGGTGAAGCCGTGGGACTCGGGGGCTATGAGGGCGCGCCGTTCACGGAGCAGGGCGCGGAGCGCCTTCTTGTTCATGTGGGTAATCCCTCTTCGTACACGCTGAGTTGAGCGTGAGCAGTCTAAATACTCCCAACATCTTTGGTAATAAACATTGCCCGAAGAAAACGATCAGACGGTCCGTCATGATGGATCGTGCGGGGTTGCTCACCTGGCGGTTTCATCGACTGTGTGCAGGTAGACACAGTGATGCGGCACCTGTGCCGGGCGGCTCGAAATTGGCCGAAATTTCCTGGCGGAGAGTAACCCACGAGCCTCCGGGCCGACTGAGGAAGAGAGAGCTGGACCGGGCCACGTATTTCGTTGGATGTGGCCGGAAAATGCGTTGCACGACGCACGTCCCGCGCTCGACCCCAGGTGGATCCGGAGGTCACTGGCTGCGGCCGGTGCCGTCACTCGCCATCGCGTAGCGGCCACGGCACCGGCCGCGCCCGGTCATCCCCGGCGCTTTTCGGCCCCGGCCTCACTTTTCCGGCTTGCCGACATGCCGCACATAGTCCTCCGCCGCCGCGTCCAGGCCGATGTCGTGCTGCGCCCGCTCGGACAAGTACCAGCGGTGCTCCAGGAGTTCGTGGTACAGCTCGGCCGGATCCATGGGGGTGGGGAGCCGGTCGCGGATCGCGCGGACCGTCGGCCGGAACACGTCGCGCACCCAGCGGTGGGCCAGCACCTCCGGCCGGGCGTCGGGAGCGTCGTCCTGGGTCGCCATCCAGCTCTCCAGGTCGCTGAGGAGCCGCCGCGCCTGGTTCTCCTCCGCGTCCATCCCGGTCAGCCGCAACAGCTGGCGCTGGTGGTGCCCCGCGTCCACCACCTTGGGCACGAACGTGACCTCGTCGCCGCGCGGGGAGCGCGAGATCTGCATCTCGGCCACGTCGAACCCGAGATCGTTCAGCCGCCGGATGCGCCGCTCCATGTAGTGGTGCTTGCCCGCCGGGTACACCGAGGTGCGGGTCAGCTCGCTCCACAGGTTCGTGTAGCGCTGCTCGATCTCCGCGCCGAACTCGATCGGGTCGATCGAGGGGTGCAGCGCGCCCGAGGCCTCCAGGTCGAGCATCTCGCCGCTGATGTTCACCCGGGCCAGCTCGATGTCGTACTCGCGCTGCCCCTGGCTCAGCTTCGGGTGCAGCTCGCCCGTCTCGGCGTCCACGAGATAGGCGGCGTACGCGCCCGCGTCCCGGCGGAAGAGCGTGTTCGACAGGGAGCAGTCGCCCCAGGCGAAACCGGAGAGGTGCAGCCGGACCAGCAGCACCGCCAGCGCGTCCATCAGCCGGTGCACCGTCGTCGGGCGCATCGTCGTCTCGAACATCGAACGGTAGGGCTGCGAGCCGCCCAGGTGCCGGGTGATCAGCACCGGCTCCAGCGGTCTGCCGTCCGGCTGCTCCCGGCCGGTGACCACGGCCAGCGGGTCCACCGCGGGTATCCCGAGCCGGTCCAGCGTGCGCAGCATCTCGTACTCGCGCAGCGCCGGCCGCTCGGCGAGCTCCTTCACGGCGACGACCTCGTCACCGGCGCGCGCGTAGCGCACCACGTGCCGGGAGATACCGCGCGGAAGCGGCACAAGGTACTCCTCCGGCCATTCCTCCAGGGGAATGTGCCAGGGCAGGGCGAGCAGGAGCACCGGGTGCTCGGGGTTGGTGGCGCTGATCTCGAGCGGCATGCGCACAGGGTATTAAGCCGGCGGCAGCGCGCCTTCGGCGGTGCTCAGGATCTCCGTGAGACGCAGCCCGAACCGGGCGTCGCACGGTGCCGGGACCCCGGTGCGTACCGACTCCAGGAGGACGTCGAGCGCCACGGCGAAGGACTCCTGCGCGTTCCCGCGTCCCGACGGCATCGCCGACACCCCCGCCGTGCCCCGCAGCTCGACCGTGACTCCGGCCGCCTCGGCGGGAGCGGTCAGGCTCAGCGACGCGGTGCTCGACGCGCCGGAAGCGTGCCGCAGCAACAGGTGCACCGTGTCGCCCGGACCCCGCCCGGCCGCCACCGACGTGACGTCGCCGAGCAGCGGCAGCAGCACCGACAGGGCGTGCGGGCCCACGTCCCACAGGGCGCCCCGCTCCGCCCGCCACGGCGTCGTCGCCCGGATCTCCGCGTCGTCACCCGGGGTGTACAGCGCCCCGTACCAGTCGGCGCGACCGGTGAACCAGCCGTCCACCGTGGCCTGTTCGGCGATCCAGGCCGCCGTGGCGGGGGCGTACCGCATCGTGCAGAACACCACGGACGCCACCCCGGCCGCCGCCACGGCGTCGACGACCGCGCGCGCCGCCACCGGCTCCGTGGCGAGGGGCTTGTCGAGCAGCAGATGGCAGCCCGCGGCGGCGGCCCGCGCCGCCAGCGGCGCCTGGACGTCCGGCGGCACGGCGAACGCCACCGCGTCGCACGCCGCGAACAGCGCGTCCACGTCGTCGTACGCCGTCGTCCCCTGCGCGGCGGCGAGCTCGGCCGCGGCCTCGGGGCGGCGTCCCCAGACGCCGACGAACTCCGTGTTCTTGTGGTCGCGCAGGGCCGGGGCATGGGTCCGGCCGGCCCAGGAGCCGGTGCCGACAAGTCCGCAGCGCAGGACGTCTGGTGAGGTCATGGCCGCAGTATGGCGCGACCGGGGCGGATCCCGCGCGGGGCCCGGGGTGGCGACAGGCGGGCACGCGTTGGTGAATACTGATTCACCACCCGGGTGAATGGGCATTCACCCATTTCGTCGGCCCGGCGCCGCGCCTCCCGCGCCGCGCCCGCGCACCCCGCAGGAGTCCCATGGACCACGTCCCGATACCGACGCTGCCCGAACCGGCCGTCCGGCCCCGTCTGCGGGAACGGCTCACCATCCCCGTCCTCGCCTTCGGCGGCATCCTCATGGCCGTCATGCAGACGGTCGTCGTCCCGCTCCTGCCCGACCTGCCGAAGCTCACCGGCGCGTCGCCGTCGGCCGTCTCCTGGATGGTCACCGCCACCCTGCTGGCGGGCGCCGTCCTCACGCCGGTGCTCGGCCGGGCCGGCGACATGTACGGCAAGCGCCGCGTGCTGCTGATCGCCCTCGCCCTGATGACCACCGGCTCCGTGCTGTGCGCGCTGACCTCCGACATCCGCGTCCTCATCGCGGCCCGCGCGCTCCAGGGCGCCGCCGCGGCCGTCGTGCCGCTGTCCATCAGCATCCTGCGCGACGAACTCCCGCCCCACCGCACCGGATCCGCCGTCGCGCTGATGAGCTCCACCGTCGGCATCGGCGCCGCGCTCGGCCTGCCGCTCGCCGCGCTCATCGTCCAGTACGCCGACTGGCACGTGATGTTCTGGGCCACCGCCGCGCTCGGCGCCCTCGGCCTCGCCGCCGCCTGGTGGGCCGTGCGCGAGTCGCCGGTGCGCAACCCCGGCCGCTTCGACGTCCTCGGCACCCTGGGCCTCGCCACCGGCCTGGTCTGTCTGCTGCTCGGCGTCTCGCAGGGCGGCCAGTGGGGCTGGGGCAGCACCCGGATCCTCGGCCTGTTCGCGGGCGCCGTCGTCGTGCTCGCCCTGTGGTCCTGGCAGCAGCTGCGGGCCACGAGCCCCCTGGTGGACCTGCGGCTCGCCGCCGGCCGCCGGGTCGGACTGCCGCACGTCGCCGCCCTGTTCACCGGCTTCGCGTTCTACGCCAACTCACTGGTCACGGCGCAGCTCGTGCAGGCGCCCGTCGAGACCGGCTACGGCCTCGGCCTGTCGATCGTGGCGACCGGCCTGTGCATGCTGCCCAGCGGCGTCATCATGCTGATCTTCTCCCCGGTGTCGGCCCGCATCTCCACCGCCCGCGGCCCGCGCGTCACCCTCGCCCTCGGCGGCGTCGTCCTCGCCCTCGGCTACGCGATCCGGGTCGTCGACAGCACCGACCTGTGGGTGATCCTGGTCGGCGCCGCCGTCGTCTCCACCGGCACCACCCTGGCGTACTCCGCCCTGCCCACCCTGATCCTGCGCGCCGTCCCGCCCACCGCCACCGCCTCCGCCAACGGCGTCAACGTGCTGATGCGCACCATCGGTCAGTCCGTCTCCAGCGCCGCCGTCACCGCCGTCCTCGTGCACCACACGATGCGCGTCGGCGGCACCGACGTGTCGACGCTGCACGGCTACCGGCTCGCCTTCGTCATGGCCGGTACGGTCGCCCTGGTGGCCGCCGCCGTCTCCCTGTGCGTACCGTCCGACAGAAAGGGCGGGCCCGCCGGCGCGGGCGCACCGGTCCCGCTGGCGACGGCGAAGGGAGCATGAGGAGATGACCACGGCGCGGCCGGCCGTCCGGCGCGACGCGGAGGCGAGCCGGGCCGCCATCGTGAAGGCCGCCCGGCATCTGCTGGCCCGCCACGCGCACGGCGACATCACGCTCAGGGCGATCGCCGACCGGGCCGGCGTCAGCCCGCCGCTGATCCTCAAGTACTTCGGCAACAAGGACGCCCTCTTCGCGAGCGTCATGGACTTCGAGGCCGACGTCGACGTCCTGCTCGACGCACCCCTGGAGGAGCTGGGCCGCCACATGGTCCGCTGCGTCCTCAGCGGCCAGTCCGAGCGCGGCGCCGACCCGATCCTGCGCATCGTGTTCGCCCCGCTGCACGGCGCGCAGGGCGACATCCTGCGCGCCAACTTCCGTACGCAGGTCAGCGAACGCCTCGCGGCCCGGCTGTCCGGCACGGACGCGGGCCTGCGCGCGGAACTCGCCGTGTCGCTGCTGCTCGGCCTCGGCGTGATGTACGGCATCGCCCGCGGCCCGCAGGTGCGGGCCGCGGACATCGAGGCGGTCGTGGACCGCTACGCCCCGGCGGTCGAGGCGCAGCTGGTCCCCTCGGCGTGACGTCAGCCGCCGCGTACGGTCAGCGACTCGCCGAACGTCACGACGGTCTCGAACCCGTCGGCCCACCGCACCGTCAGCTCGCCGTCCGTGAGGCTCGTCCCGGCAACGGCCCCGTCGGGATCGGCGTCGGAGCCGGCCGCGCCGAGCAGGGCCAGCGCCGCGAACACCGCCGTCCCCTCGACCCGCGCCGACAGCCGGGGCACCCGCACCCAGGGCTCGTACGCCGTGCCCTCGGGCGCCCGGACCCGGTCCGCCGGACCCCACCCGTGCAGCCCGGCCAGCTCCGAGCGGAGCGCCTCCGTCGCCCATCCGGTGAGCGTCACCCGTGATCCGTGCGGCGCGCCGACGACCCGGTGCACCCGCAGCTCGTGCGCGCCCCGCGCCACGGTCACGCTCTCGACGCGCAGCCCCGGACACATCGGCGGCCCCGACACGAACGCCGGCCGGTACCAGGACGCCGCCCAGCCCCACCCGTCACCGTGCCCGGCGCCGAGCGGGTGGAGGCGCCGGCGGACACTGGCGACCCCGCCGACCTCGACGGACAGCTGGTTGTCGGCCACGTTCGTGAGCGACGTCGGGCCGGTGTGCGTGGAGTACGCCTGACGGCCGTAGTGCGCGTCGTCCTGGGCGGCGAACTCGCCCTCGTGCGGCCGGACGTGGTCGCTGCCGTGATTGTGCAGCCGCACGATCCCGTCGGCCTGCGTGGACTGCACGAGCAGCCCCGGCGCGGGCAGCGCGAGCACCCGGTCGGGGCCCTCGCTGGGCGCGGGCTCCTCCGGCGCCGTCCACAGCGGATCGCCCTCCGGGGCGAGCAGCGCCACGAACCCCTTCGACGCCCAGTACGGCGACGCCGGGCCCGAGTAGGGCTGGAGCGTGGCGGCGTGCGGGCCGTGCCAGCCGAGGCTCAGCAACCCCTCGTCCGTGAGCGCGCCGCGCTCCAGGAAGTAGCGCAGGCTGCCGCTGATGAGCCGCCGTGACGCGCCCGGCGACAGCGGCGTGTGCCCGGTGACCGCGCCCAGGCCGACCGCGGCCGACGCGGCGAACCGGTAGGCGAGCGAGCGCCCGAAGTGGATCGGCGCCCCGTCGCCGCCGAACAGCAGGGAGAAGCCCTCCAGGTGCTCGCGCAGCCGCGGCCCGAAGCGCGCCGACAGCCCGGTGTCGCCCGACAGGTGGGCGTGCAGCAGCGGATACAGGTGCAGCGCCCAGCCGTTGTAGTGGTCGAAGGCCCGGCCGTCGCCGTCCGCGTACCAGCCGTCGCCCCGGTACCAGGTCTCCATCAGGTCCAGGGCCCGGTCCGTGGCGCGGGCGGTCGCCGCGTCGCCGCGGCCGACCTCCTCCAGGAACGACGCCACCGTGAAGGGGAAGAGGTACCAGTTGTTCGGCGCGGGCGTGTGGTCGATCGCGCCGCGCAGCCAGGCCTCGGCCCGGTCCTGCACGTCCTCGTCGAGCCGGTCCCACAGCCACGGCCGGGTCAGCCTCAGCCCCAGCGCGACGGACGCCGACTCCACCATCGGCTGGCCCTGAACATGGTGGTCCAGGATCAGCGGCCAGGACTCCGCGTCGTCGCGGCCGGGCGAGCGGGTGCCCGCGGTCAGACCGCCGGCGTACCGCTCCAGCCAGTTGTGCGGGTCCTTGCCGTCGGCGCCCGCGACCCGGAAACCGGCCGCCAGGAAGGTGCGCGCGTACCCCTCCAGGCCGTCCGAGCGGACCCCCGACGCGGAGGGCCGTCCCGGCAGGTCGAGGAAGGCGCCCCCGGGGGTCGCCCAGCGCCAGGCGGCACCGAGGAGACCGTCCGCGACAGCCTCCCAGTGGGCGCGGGTGTACCCGGTGAACGGGCTCAGCTCGCGGTTCTCGTCGGGCAGTTCGAACGGGATGGTCATGCCAGGAACGCCAGCCTCTCGCGTCGTACGGGATGGGCGAAACCGTCGCCCGCGGCGAAGCGCGCCACCTCGGCCACGGCCGTGTCGGCCAGCCGCTCCCACTCGCTGCCCTGGGAACCGGCGAGGTGCGGGGTGATCAGCGCGTTCGGGCAGTCCCACAGCGGGTGCTCCGGAGGAAGCACCTCGGGATCCGTCACGTCGAGGACCGCCCGGATGCGGCCCGCGCGCACCGCGTCGGTGAGCGCGTCCTGGTCGACGACGGCGCCGCGCGCGGTGTTGATCAGGACGGCGTCCTCGCGCAGCGCGTCGAGCAGGGACCGGCTGACGAGCCCGCGCGTGGCCGGGAGGAGCGGCGCGTGCACGCTCAACACGTCGCTACGGGTGAACAGTTCGGGCAGCTCGACCCAGGTGACGCCCAGTTCGGCGGCCTCGGCGGGGGACACGTACGGGTCGTGCAGCAGCACCTCGAAGTCGAACGGCTTCAGCAGCTCGATGACCCGGCGCCCGACCAGGGACGCGGACAGGATGCCCACGGTGCGCCGGTAGTTGCCGACATGGCCCGTCGTGAGCAGCCAGTTGTCGCGGGCCCGGGCCGCACGGAAGTCGCGGGCCCGCTCCAGGACGTGCTTGCCGTGCAGCAGGATCATCGCGAGGGTGTACTCGGCGACCGGCAGCGCGTTCGCCGCCGCCGCGGAGGACACCGCGATGCCCCGCTCCCAGCAGGCGTCGGTGACATGGCCGCGCACCGAACCGGCCGCGTGCACCACCGCCTCGAGACGCGGCGCCCGCGCGAGGACGTCCGCGTCCAGCTTCGGACAGCCCCAGCCGGTGACGAGGATCTCGGCGTCGGCCAGCACCTCCGTCGCGCGGGGTGTCGACAGGTCGGACAGGACGGGCAGCGGCGCGACGTCGGCGACCTCGGTGAGCGCGGCCAGGGACCGCGGCGTGAAGACGGCCGCCGCGGCCTGGGGGGACATGGCCAACGCCACGCGGGGATGGGTCACTTGACCGCCCCCGCCGTCAGGCCGGCCTTCCAGAACCGCTGGAGGAGGATGAACGCGAGGACAAGGGGGAGCACCGCGAGGAGCGAGCCCATGATCACCACCGGATAGTACTCGGGAGAGACGGTCGCCTGGCTGTTCCACTGGAACAGGCCGAGGCTGACGGGATACAGGTTCTGATTGGACAGCATCACCATCGGCAGGAAGAAGTTGTTCCAGATCGCGGTGAGCTGGAAGAGGAAGACCGTGATCAGGCCCGGCCCGAGCATCCGCAGGGAGACCCGTGCGTACGTCGTCAGCTCGCCGGCGCCGTCGACCCGGGCCGCCTCCAGGACCTCGTTCGGCACATAGCCCTGGGAGAAGATGCGGCCCAGATACACGCCGAACGGGTTGAACAGGACGGGGATGAACACCGACCAGAAGGTGTTCACGACGCCGGTCTCGGACGCGATCAGGTACAGCGGCAGCGCCAGGACGGTCTGCGGCACCATGACCGCCGCGAGGACCAGGCCGAACAGCTTCTCCTTGTGCCGGAAGTGGTACTTGTCGAAGGCGTAGCCGCAGGCGACGGAGATCATCGACCCGATGGCCGCGCCGAGCACCGCGTACAGCAGGCTGTTGCCGTACCAGCGGCTGTACAGGCCGCCGTCCATCGCGAACAGGTCCTTGAGGTTCTGGATCAGGGAGAAGTCGCTGAGGGAGAAGATGCTGCTCTGGAAGAGCGCGTCCCGCGTCTTGGTCGACGCGAGGACCAGCCACAGCGCGGGCAGCACGGTGTACAGCACGGAGATCGCGACGACGACGTTGACCACGGCCCGGCCGAGGAAGCGTGGCCGCAGCAGGGACGAACTGCTCAACTCGGCTGTGGTCATCGGGCGTTCTCCTCTGCGGCCTCGACACGGTTGGTCCAGCGGGTGACGCCGTAGGACACGGCGATCGTGATGATCAGGAGGATCACCGAGGCGGCCGCCGCGAGCGAGTAGTTGTTCCGGCTGAACGCCGCGTCGTAGATGTACATGCTCGGCGAGAACCGGGCGCCGACCATCGCCGACGACTGGTGCAGCAGCGCCGGCTCGGTGAACAGCTGCAACGCCCAGATCAGCGTGAACATCGCGACCATGACGATCGAGGACCGCACCAGCGGGGCCTTCACCTGCAGCGCGGTGCGCACCGGCCCGGCCCCGTCGACGACCGACGCCTCCAGGACCTCGCGGGGGACGGCCTGCAGGGCCGCGTAGAAGACGACCATGTTGTAGCCGAGGTTGGACCACAGCGCGATGTTCACGATCGACGGGAGCGTGGTGTGCAGGCCCAGGAAGTCGATGGTGATGTCGCCCTTGGCGAAGGCCTCGATGATCGGGCTGATGCCCGGCGTGTACAGGTACAGCCAGATCAGCGCGGCGATGATGCCGGGCACCGCGTGCGGCAGGAACAGGCCCAGCTGGGCCCAGGAGCGCAGCCGGACGACGCCCGAGTCGAGAAGCAGCGCCAGCGCGAGCGAGCCGATCACCATCAGCGGGATGTAGATCAGGCAGTACAGGCCGACGGTGCCGAGCCCGGACAGGAACGACGGGTCGGTGAGCACGGCCGCGTAGCTGCGCAGGCCCACGAAGACCGTGCGCTCCGGGCCGAAGCCGAGGCCCGGCTGGTCGTCGCTGAAGAAGCTCAGCCACACCGCCGTCCCCACCGGGATCAGGAAGACCAGGACGAGCAGGACGAAGAAGGGGGCCATCAGGACGCCCGCGGCGCCGCCTCGACGGCGGCCCGCCGTGCGCTGCGCCCCGCGCCCGGAGGCGTCGTGGTCGCGCGGCGGCGCGGACGCCGTCGCGGGGGCATGGGTGGTCGCGGTCATGGGAGTCACCTGCCTTTCGGAGTGCGGGCGTTCATGTGGAGTGCTGGGTGGTCTTGAGGCCGAGCGCCTTCAGGTCCGGCATCGTGCCGTCCTCGGTCGCGCGCATCGACGATTCGAGCGTGCCGGAGCCGGCCGCGGCGCGGGTGAAGGCGTCCTGCATGACCTGGGCGGTCGCGGTCATCCGCGGGCCCCAGACCCAGCCGTCGCGGATCTTGTGCGCCTCCTGCTCGAACAGCGTGTAGATGTCCTGGCCGCCGTAGTACTTGCGGTCGAACGCGGCGCGGCCGACCGGGATCAGCTCGGACACGGCCGGGTACTGGCTGCTGGCGCCGCTGGAGAGCCGGGCCTTGAGCGCGTCCGGGCTGGAGACCTGCCACTCGATGAACTCCATGGCGGCCTCGGGGTGGGCGCTGTCCTTGGTGATGGCGAACGTCGAGCCGCCGTTGGTGCCGAGGGCGGGCCGGTCGGGGTCCCACTGCGGCTGCGGGGCGATGCGCCACAGGCCCTTCTGCTCGGGGCGGGCGTTCATCTGCGCGCCCGCGTCCCAGGCGCCGCTGTGCCGGGTGAGGACCAGACCGTTGCCGATCTGGGCGTCGTTGGCGCGGCTGTTGGGATTGGTGGCGTAGACGAGGTCCTCGTCGATGAGCCGCTGCCAGTACTTGGCGACCCGCCGGGTGGGGGCGTCGGCCAGCGAGACGTTCCAGGCACCCTTCGACGTGTCGAACCACTGGGCGCCCGCCTGCCAGCACAGTCCGGAGAACAGACCCATGTCGATGGGGAAGGTGCACACCTTGCGCTTGCCGCCGGTGCGCCGTACGGCACGGGCGAGGTCGGCGTACTCGTCCCAGGTGGTCGGCACGTCGAAGCCGTACTTGTCGAACAGGTCCTTGCGGTAGTGCAGGACGGTCGGCTCGATGTCGAGCGGCACGCTGAACGTACGGCCCTCGAAGGTGGTCTGCCCGAGCGCCTGCGGCAGCAGCTTCTTGCGCAGGTCGTCGCTGATCAGCGACGTGATGTCGCGGGCGACGCCGTCGATCGCGTACCCCGGGACCTGCGGGTACTCGATGGTGGCGACGTCGGGGGCGTTCCCCGCCCGTGCGGCGTTGCTCAGCTTGAGATAGCCGCCGCCGTTGCCGGACGGTATCTGCTCGAAGCGGACCTGGATGTGGTCGTGGGTCTTGTTGAACTGGTCCACCACTTCCTGGCTGCCGCGCAACGCGGACCAGAACGTGATGGTGGTCGTGCCTCTACTGCCTTTGGTACCGGTCTTGCTGCTGCTCTGCGGCGACGCGCTGTCCGATCCGCTGCAGGCGCCGAGGGCACCCGTCAGCGGCAGCGCGGTGATCGCGGCGAGCATGGATCGACGGCTCTGTCGACCAGGCATGGGCGCCTCCCGCGGCTCCTGCGTGTTCGAGTCACGGGAATCCTGATCGGCTGAGCGGTATCGGTCAATAGATCGATCAGAAGAAAATGAAACGGTCAAACGCTCACTGTCGGACGTCAGTTGAGCGGAGCCTCGGTCAGGGACGTGAAGGGGGCCTGTTGCGTGGACCCGCGCACCTTCAGATCCGGCAGGACCTCCATGCGGCGGGCCGGGCCCGAGGACCCTCCACGCTCCAGGCGGCGCAGCAACAGTTCGGCCGCCGCCCGGCCGACCTCCGCCTTGGGCGGCGAAACGGCCGTCAGGGGAGTGGTGCCGAGCCCGGCGACCACGTCGTCGTACGCGATCGCCGAACAGTCCTCCGGCACCCGCACCCCGCTGTCCCGCAACTTCTCCACGAGCATGAGCGCGTCCACGTCGCCGTGCAGCAGTGCCGCCGTCGCTCCCAACTCCACCATCAGTGTCGGGAGTTCGACGGGTTTCTCGGCGGCGGCCGCCTCCGGGTCCGGGGCCGCCGACGGGGAGCTGAGCGCGACGGCCCAGCGGTCGATGTCCGGGTGCGCGGCGGCGATCTCGGCGAACGCCGAGCGCAGGGCGCGCGCGGTCGGGCTGTCGTCGCGCGCGGCCAGCACGATGCGCCGGTGACCGAGCCCGGTGAGATGGTCGAGTGCCAGATGGACGCCGTACCAGTGGTCGGTGCACACGGTGTCGACGGCGTGGAGCGCGCTGCCCGCCCGGGGCCTGCGCTCCATCAGCACAGTCGGCACGGGCAGCCGGGCCAGCCAGGCGTAGTCGGCCTCCTCCGTGGCCCGGCTGCGCCAGCGCGGGGCGATCAGCAGGCCGCGCGCACCGTCCGCCAACGCCCGCTCCACGATGGGCTGTTCGGCCCCCGCGACCGGCGGTGCGATGTGCAGGCCGATCCGGATGCCGGCCTCCTCGAACGTGGTCCGGGCGCCGTGCAGCATCTCGTACAGATAGGCGTGCCGCTCCGGCACCACCACGGCGATCGGGCCGCCGTCGACAAGCGGTTCGGCGGGCGGCGCGGCCTGCTCGGCCTCCGGCAGCATCGGGCGCGCGACCCCGTGACCGCGCCGCAGTTTGCCCTCGCGGGCGAGCTCCTCCACGTCGCGGCGGAGCGTCACCACCGACACCGCGAGCTCCGCGGCGAGATCGCTGACCCGTGTCGCACCACGCGACTGCACCACGGCGAGAATCCGCTGCCGCCTGAGATCGACCGGTTCACGCATGCTGATGGCCCCCTTGCAACCCGCTGTTCGTTTGAGCGTTTCCCTGAACGGTTCGGCGGCAGCATAACCAGCGGCCCGGGGACGGGGTCAGTCCCCGACTGTTTCGGGTTCGGGCGGGAGCGTGTCGAGGACGATGCCGAAGTGCTGGTCATACGCGGCGAGGACGGCGGCGTCGGAGTCGAGGGTGCGCTGCGTGCGCTGTCCGGCGGCCGTCGTCGTGAGCGTATGACCGCTCAAGGTGATCCGTCCGTCCTCGGTGGGGCGCGAACAGACCAGGGACTGCGTGAAGTGCGAGGCGGGCGAGGAGCGGTGGTACCAGGAACCCGCCTCGAAGTCCCGCAGCTCGCGCGGACGCTGGTCGAGCAGATACTGCGGGGCGCCGTCCTGGAGCACGAGCAGATCGCCGTGCGCGGCGTCCTCGATACGGAAGACGCCTGCCGGATCGCGCTGCTCGCCCCGCTCCTCGTACACCAGCGGCTCGGCGCAGAACGC
Organism: Streptomyces sp. HUAS MG91; assembly: GCF_040529335.1. Taxonomy (GTDB): domain Bacteria; phylum Actinomycetota; class Actinomycetes; order Streptomycetales; family Streptomycetaceae; genus Streptomyces; species Streptomyces tabacisoli. The sequence continues at coordinate 8,243,461 of NZ_CP159534.1, forward strand.
GCCGAAGCCGACGTCCGCGAGCCGGTCCCCGCCGTCCGCCGTCCGCACGCGCAGCGCCATGTGGTCGTAGGGGATGCCGGGGCGGCCGTCCTTGCCGACCACGCGCGCCTGCAACAGGGTCACCTCGAAGCCGAGGGCGCCGAGGAGCGCCCCGAACGCGCCGTTCAGTTCGTAGCAGAACCCGCCGCGGCGCCGGTCGACCACCTTGGCGATCAGCGCCGCCGGCTCCAGGACGACGTCCTCGCCGAAGTGCACTGACAGGTTCTCGAACGGCACCGACCGCAGATGGGCCCGGTGCAGCGCGAGCAGCGCCCCGGCGGTGGGCGCGGCGGGGCGCTCGGCCCCGATGCGGTGGAGGTAGGCCTCGGCCCGGCTGTGATCCATGGGCCCAGTGTGGCGGACACCAGGCGCGGCCTGCCGGGACGTCAAGGCGATGTGTCGTCCGGTCCCAGGTCGTAGATCCGCTCCAGCAGCCACGCCTCGTTGCCCGCGAGGCCCGCCCTGCGCAGCGCCTCGTCCGCCTCGGCGATCGGCACGGCGAGGACCGACGCGGTCGCCGGGGGCTCCGAGCCGGAGAGCGCGGCGCGCGCCGTGTGCAGCAGCCGCAGACAGGCCTGCGCCGCCGCCACTTCGTGCTGCTTCGTCGATCGGTCGTGTGTGTCGAGATTCCAGGTTCCCTGCATGACCCCACTCTCGCGCACGGGTCTGACAATCCCTCGCCCATGGGGCGGGACTAGGCTCGTGGGACAGGACAAGTCCCGTGAGATCACCCATGAGGTCACCCATCCGGACACCCATCCGGACACCCATGAGGACTCCCGTGAGGACTCCTACGGGAACAAGGAGGAACGCACTCGTGTCATCGCACGCACTGCCGCTGTTCGACCCCGCGGCGGGGCAAGGCGCCCGGCAGTTCGCCGAGTTGGGGCTCGCGCTCGTGCTGTCGACCCTGATCGGCGCCGAGCGCGCCGTCCAGCAGAAGAGCGCGGGTCTGCGCACGCACACGCTCGTCGGCGTGGGCAGCGCCCTGTTCATGGAGGTCTCCCAGCACGGCTTCAACTCCCTGCTGGGCCTCGACGGCGTCGCCCTCGACCCGTCCCGGGTCGCCGCGCAGATCGTCTCGGGCATCGGATTCATCGGTGGCGGCCTGATCTTCGTGCGGCGGGACGCCGTTCGCGGCCTCACCACGGCCGCGACCGTCTGGCTCACCTGCGCCATAGGGATGGCCTGCGGCGGCGGACTGCCGCTGCTCGCGATCGCCGCGACGGCCTGTCACTTCCTCGTGGTCCGCGGCTATCCCTGGGTGAGCCGCCGGATCCCCGCCCTGGCCACCGAGCGGCGCACCGGACTGCATCTCGCGTACGAGGTGGGCAGCAGCGTCCTGACGCGTGTTCTGGAGGAATGCACGGGCCGGGGGTTCCGTGTCCTGGAGGTGCGCACCGACCGCACCGACCGGGACGGCGGGTCGGGCCGGCGCGGCACCATCGCCGTACGGATGGAGATCGAGGGTGCGGCGGAGGTGCCGGGCCTCGTCGCGGTGCTGGCCGAGCTGGACGGGGTGCTCGACGTGGCGTCGCTGGAGAGCACGGCCGACGAGTAGCGGGCCTCCCGGCGGGGCCCGAGTCCTCGGCCCCGCGCGTGCGGTGCGGGTCGAAGGCGCCCGGGTGCGTCTACCGGCGCGTGAGGTTCAGCCTGAGCCCCTGTGGCATCAGCGTCAGCCGCTCCGTCACCTTCAGGCGGTAGGCGGGCTCGGGCCGCAGGTCGTAGCGGCGCAGCAGCAGTCCGAGCACCAGGGTGGCCTCGTGCAGCGCGAACTGCCGCCCGATGCAGGCCCGCGCGCCCGTCCCGAACGGCTTGAAGACATGGCCCGGACGGGCCCGCACCGCCTGCGGCGCGAACCGCTCCGGGTCGAAGGACTCCGGATCGTCGCCCCACGCCGTCGGATCGCGGTGCAGCATCGTCGTCAGGACGAGCGCCCAGGCGCCGCGCCGCATCGGGTGCCGCCCGCCGAGCGTCGTGTCGGTGACCGCCTCCCGCGCGAACGCGGGCGCCGTCGGCCACAGTCGCAGCGACTCGTCCAGCACCCGCCGCAGATAGCGCAGTTTGGCCACCTGCTCGTAGGCGGGCACGTCCACATCGCCCCAGACCCGGTCGACCTCCTCCTGGGCCTTCGCCAGCACCTCGCGGTTCTGCGCGAGGTAGTGCAGGGCGAAGGAGAGCGCGCCGGACGTCGTCTCGTGCCCGGCCACCAGGAACGTGATGACCTGGCGGCGGATGTTCTCGGGCGTGAGCCGCTCGCCCGTCTCCGGGTGCGCCACCTCCAGCATCCTGTCCAGCAGATCACCGGGGCCGCCTCCGGCGGCGCGGCGCGCGGCGATCACGTCGTCGACGGTGCGGTTCAGATAGGCACGGTCCGCCGCGTTGCGCTTCTCGGCGCCGCGCTGCAACGTCGCCAGCAGCGGCGGCACCACGTTCCGGCGCTGCGCGAACGACAGCGCGCCCACCATGGCCGTCACGAACGGATGCAGCCGCTCCCGCTCGAAGGACCCGAAGTCGTGCCCGAACCCGGTGCGCGAGATCGTCTCCAGGGTCAGCTTCGTCATGTCGCCGGGCACGTCCACCGAACGGCCCGCGGCCTCGCTCGCGTCCCACGCCGCCGTCAGCTGCCCCGCCACGTCGAGCATCAGCGGGTGATAGCCCTCCATCGCCTCCCGGCTGAACCCGGGCGCCAGGATGTCGTGCGCCAGCTGCCAGTTGGGCTCGTGGTTGTACGCGGTGAACAGGCCGTCCCCGGCGACCGGGCGCAGATTGGCGACGCCGAGCCCGACATGCTTGGCGAACCGCGACTCGTCGGCCAGCTCCGCCGCGAGCTCGGCACCCCACACGAACACGATCTCCTTGCCGAACGCCTTGCGCCGGAAGATCGGTCCCAGGTCGGCGGCGATCCGCATGGAGTCCTGCAACGGCGTACGGGCATGGGCGCCCACGACGTCGCCGATCAGCGGCACCCGGCGCGGCGGGTGCGGGATCCGGTCCAGGCGCGGCCAGCCCTGCTCGGCACTGCGAAAGCCCCGCGGCAGCGTGGCGCCGGCCGCCTGTGTCATCTGAGCCATCGAGCCCATCTCCCTTGCGCCGCCGGTGGGTTGGAGCACCGGGGGCACCTTGTTAGACGTGGATTCAATAATGCGCCTCAGTGTGCGGCTGTTATTGAACTCACGTCAAGTAAGGCGGCGTCCGTCCAGTAGGGTGCGGCCATGACGGCAGAGCGGACGACCCGGCGCAGGATGAGCACGGAGCAGCGCAGGGAACAACTCCTCTCCGTGGGCGCCAAGTTGTTCGCCCAGAGCCCGTACGGCGATGTGTGGATCGAGCGGGTCGCCGAGATCGCGGGTGTCTCCCGCGGGCTCCTGTACCACTACTTTCCGAACAAACGAGACTTCTTCGCCGCGGTCGTGCGCCGCGAGAGCGAGCGGATGCTGCGGCTGACCGCCGCGACCCCCGGCATCCCGGTGCGCGAACAGCTCGGCGCGGGCCTCGACACCTTCCTCGGCTACGTCGCCGCGCACGCCGAGGGCTTCCGCGCGTTCCACCGCGCCGAGTCCGCGGGCGACCCCGCCGTGCGCACCGCCTACCGCGACGGCCTCGCCGCGCAGGAGCAGCAGATCCTCGCGGCCCTCGCCGCCGACCCCGAGATCACCGGACGGCTCCCGGAGCCGGCCGCGCTGCGCCTGGCCGTGCGCGGCTGGCTCGCCTTCCTCGTCGCCGTCTGTCTGGACTGGCTCGACGAGCAGGAACTCACCCGCGAGCAGGTGCGCGACCTGTGCGCCCGGGCGCTCCTGGGGGCGCTCGCCGGTCAGCCGTGAAGAGGGCGGTGCGGTAAGTCGTAAGGAGAAGCGGTGCGGTAGGTCGTAAGGAAAACTTGCAAGGCTTCCTGTCTATCTCCTACGGTGGAGTCATGTCAGGAACGCAGGGACCCGCAGCCCCCGAGCCGCCCGGCGAGCGCGTCGCCGCCGACCTCGCCACCGTCGTCGGCCTGCTCTCCCGCAGGCTGCGCACCGCGTCGCCGGACAGCCTGCTCACGCCCACCCAGCGCACCGTCCTCGCCCGCCTCCACACGGAGGGCCCCGCCACCACGGCGGCGCTCGCCCGCGCCGAGTACGTGAAGCCGCAGTCGATGCGGCTCACCCTCGGCGCCCTGGAGGAGCGCGGCTTCGTCGCCCGCACGCCGGACCCCAACGACGGGCGGCAGTCCGTCGTCTCCATCACCGACAGCGGCCGCACCACCCTCGACGCCGTCCGCGCCGCCAAGCACAGCTGGCTCGCCCAGGCCCTCGACGCCGAGTTCGACCCCGCCGAGCGCCGCCTCGTCGCCGAGGCGACCGTGCTGCTCGGACGGCTGGTGGAGCGGTGAGCGGTGACATAGCGGCGACGGTCACCACCGCACCCGCTCCCGCCGACGGCGGATTCCGCGCCCGGCTCACCGCCCCGCTCCTGCTGGGCTCGGTCCTCAACCCGCTCAACACCACGATGATCTCCACCGGCCTGGTGGCGATCGGGCACCACTTCGGCGTCGGCGCCGCCGACACCGCCTGGCTCATCTCCGTGCTCTACCTCGCCAGCGCCGTCGCCCAGCCCGTACTCGGCAAGCTCGCCGACGCACTCGGCCCGCGCCGGGTCTTCCTCGTCGGCCTCGTCGTGGTCTGCGCCTCCGGCCTCGTCGGCATGTTCGCCTCCGCCTTCGGCTGGCTCATCGTCTCCCGGCTGCTGCTCGGCATCGGCACCTCGGCCGCGTACCCGGCCGCGATGGCCGTCCTGCGCGACGAAGGCCGCCGGATCGGCCGCCGCCCGCCGCGGCCCGTCATGGCCCGGCTCTCCTTCGCCGCGCTCGGCAGCGCCGCCGTCGGCCCCACGCTCGGCGGACTGCTCGTCACCGTCGTCGGCTGGCGCGGCATCTTCGCCGTCAACGTGCCGGTGTCCGTGATCGCCTTCTGCTGCGCCGTGCTCTGGATCCCCGCCGACCCGCCCCGCGCCGCGGCCGGCGAACCCGCGCCGAGGCCCGCCCTGGACCCGCTCGGCATCGGCCTGTTCTCCACGGCCCTGACCGTCCTGGTCTTCTTCCTCCTCGACCTGTCCCACCCGATGTGGTGGCTGCTCGCCCCGTTCGCCGTGCTCACCGCCGTCCTGCTCTGGTGGCAACTGCGCTGCCGGACGCCCTTCATCGACGTACGGATGCTCGCCGGGAACGGCCCGCTGGCCCGCACCTACCTCCGCCACGGCCTCAGCTACCTGCTCATCTACTGCGTCATGTACGGCTTCACCCAGTGGCTGGAGGAGGGCCGCGGCTACTCCTCCGGGCACACCGGTCTGCTGATGCTGCCCATGTCCCTCGCCGCCCTGGTCTGCTCCCTGGTCGGCGCCCGCACCAAGGGCATCCGCGCCCCGCTGATCGTCGCGAGCACCCTGCTCACCGCGGGCGCGGCGCTGCTCGCCTTCGTCTCCGGCTCCACACCGCTGGCCGTGCTGCTCCTCGCGGGCGCCTGCTTCGGCATCCCGCAGGGCCTCATCGGCACCAGCAACCAGGCGGCGGTCCAGGAGTACGCGCCCGCCGCCGACATCGGCGCCGCCGCCGGCCTCCAGCGCACCGCCCAGTACATCGGCGCCATCACCGCGTCGAGCCTGATCGCCCTCGCCTACGGGCAGCGCGCCGACGACGCGGGCCTGCACCTGATGGCGGCCGTCTCCGCCGTCCTCGGAGTCCTGCTCGTCGCCCTGACCGTGACGGACCGGGCGCTGCGCAGACAGCGCTGAGCCGCGCCGGTGCCCTCACCCGGTGAAGAAGAGGTCGCCCGCCGGCTCCTGGTGTCCGTCGGCCTGATGCCAGTAGTCGCGGGTCTCCACCGCGAGACCGTCCGCCCGGAACCGTACGAACACGCACCCGGCCAGCGTCGTCGGCCTGCCGTCCTCCTCGGCGAGCACCCGGAACTCGGCCACCGCGACCGGCCCGGGACCCACCACCGGCTCCGCGAACCGCACGTCCACCGGCCGTTCCCGCTCGAACGACCACCGCAGATACGCGGCGAGCGCGTCCCGCCCGCGATGCGGCTCCCGGAACGGCATCGACCGGTGCACGCAGTCCGGCGCGTACAGGGCGAGCAGCGCCTCCACATCGTGCCGCGCCCATCCCTCCTGCCACACGCCGACGAACCGCCGCGCCGCGTCCGCGATGCCCCCGGTGTCCTCCGCGCCCATGCGCTGCTCCCCGTGTCGCTCCTCGGCCGTACCGTCGCGCGTCAGGCTAGCGGGGGAGCGCAGGGCAACAGGAAAACGGCCGGTCCCGGGACGCCGACCGGCGCCGGGGCCGGTGCGGTAGTGTGACCGGGCCCCACAGCGCGACGAGGGAACGAGGAGGTGAGCCCGATCTTCGCTGTACCAGGTCAGGAGCTCCCTGCTCGCACCGCGCGCCACGACCGCACGCGCTGAGCCGGCCGGCGGCCGCGCGACGGCCGGGAGCCCCGTCGGCGTCCCGAGAGGTCACACCACACCCATGTCGCTCCCCCCGTCACCCGAACCGCCCCCACCCGCCTTCCTCGTGTCCGCGCTGCGCGCCGCCGGCTGTGTCTTCGCCGAGGACGAGGCCCGGGTCCTGCACGCCTCCGCCCGCGACCACGCCGAACTGACCTCGATGGTCGAGCGGCGGGCCGCCGGACTCCCGCTGGAGCACGTCGTCGGCTGGGCCGAGTTCTGCGGCCTGCGGATCGCCGTCGATCCCGGGGTCTTCGTGCCGCGCCGCCGTACCGAGTTCCTGGCCCGCCAGGCCCTCGCGCGCACCCGGCCCGGCGCCACCGTCGTCGACCTGTGCTGCGGCACCGGCGCCGTCGCCGCCGTCCTCGCCGCACGCGCCCCGGGCCGGCTGCACGCCGCCGACCTGGACCCGGCAGCCGTGGCGTGCGCCCGCCGCAACCTCGCCCCGCTGGGCGGCGAGGTCCACGAGGGCGATCTGTACGATCCGCTGCCCGCGGAGCTGGCGGGCTGCGTCGACATCCTCATCGCCAACGGCCCCTATGTCCCCACCGGTGATCTGCCGCTCCTGCCGTCGGAGGCCCGCGACCACGAGCGGCAGATCGCCCTCGACGGCGGCAAGGACGGCCTCGACGTGCTGCGCCGGGTGGCGGAGCGGGCGCCGCGCTGGCTCGCCCCGGGCGGCCGGCTCTTCGTCGAGACCAGCGAACGGCAGGCCGACACCGCGCTGGCGGCCGTGCGCGCCGCCGGCCTCGGGGCCCGGCTCGTCGAGGACGACGACCTGTACGCCACGGTCGTCGTCGGCACCCGTCCGGCGCACTGAGACCGGCCCGCGCGAAGATGTGGTCCCGGTGCCCGGAGCGATCCGGACACCGGGACCACGATGGGCCGGCGATGTGCCTCACATCCGCGCCCGAGCCGTCAGGTCCCGTAGGAGACCCGCACCTTCTCGAACCCCAGCGAGTGCAGCAGCCCCTCCAGCATGTCGGTGGTGTTGCCCTCGGCGCGCCCCGTGAGACCGCTGTCCTTCGCGGCGTCACCGATGTGCCGGGCGGCCAGCTTGCGCACCGCCCGCTCGTCGTTGGGGTTGTCCGAGAACAGGTCGCCGAGCCGGTCGAGCAGCCCGCGCTGCTTAGAGACCGCGTAGGAGCGGTCCGTGTCCAGGGCGGGCTTGCCGAGCTGGGCGTGCGGCAGACGCAGCGTCGCCGACGTGCGGTCCTTGTTCACCCGGACGTCTCCGGGGTCCACCTTTCCGAGATCGACGTACGCGTCGACGGTTCCCGCCCCGATGTACAGGGTGCGGGTCCCGCGGATCGCGTCCGGCAGGTACTTCGTGTCCTTCTCCAGGTCGACGACGACCTGGAAGTTCCCGGACGCGGCGTCGTAACGGCTCATGTCCCGCACCGACTTGAGCAGCGCGGGGCCGGACCGGTCGTGGGTCTCGGTGCCGAAGAAACCGTCGAGACGGTTCATCAGACGCAGCCCGGTGGCGACCAGCGCCACCACGACGACGACCACCACGGCGGCCTTCGCCCACGGGGGGAGCGCAGCAACAGCCCTCGGCTTCATGAGGGAAACCTCCTTCCCATGGAGCCCCAGTTCCCGCGCCGGGCGCAGATCACGCCTGTCGCGGTGCCGCCGTCCCCAACCGGGTCTGCTGCTGGAGCAGTTCGTGCGAGAGGTCCCACAGGCGGCGTGCGCCGTCCGGGTCCACACCGCCCGGGATCACCTCCGCACCGGACGGTCGCCCGTCACCCGGGACCACCAGACGCCCTCGCCGTGCGTGAGCCCCGGCAGGGCGGGCTCCATCTCCCGCACCCCGCGCGCCGTCAGCTCCCCGGCGATCAGCCAGAACGTGTCGCCGCCCGTGATCCGCCCGAACTCGGCACCCAGGGCGGCGAGGCGCGCGCTCACGGCGGCGAGCGTGTTCAGGGGGATCTCCGCCTCGAAGCTGTGCACGGGTTCGAAGACCCGGGTGCGGGCCCGCTCCAGGGCGCGCCGCAGCACGAGCGCCGTCACCGTGCGGACGTCCGCCGCCACACTCACCGGCGCGTCGAACCCCGAGCGGATCAGGGTGACGTGACAGTCCGTCACCGGCCAGCCGTGCGGACCGTCGGCAGCGAGCGTCACGCGCACCGTGTCCTCGACGGCCTGGTGGAACGCCCGGGGCAGGGCGCCCAGCTCGGTCTCGTACGAGAAGACGCGCCCGGAGCCGGGCGCTCCGGGCGCGACACGCAGGCCGACGGTCGCGGGCAGTCCGGTCGTGCTGCGGTGCCCCATCTCCTCGACGTCCTCACCGATGCCCACCGGACGCTCCACGCACCGGATCCGGCTCGGCTCGAACACCGCCTCGATGCCGAACTTCTCGGCCAGCGTGGCGCCCAGGACCTCCTTCTGCACCTCCCCGTACAGCAACAGCCCCGTCGCGCCCGCGGCGGCCGGACGGACATGGAGCAGCGGATCCTGGTCGGCGAGGTCGAGCAGGGCCGCGCGCAGCGCCGCACTCTGCCCGGGGCGCACGGAACGGGCCACGGTCTCCAGGGTGGGCGGCGCGAACCGGGAGCGGCGCTCGTCGGCGCGGCCGAGCCGGTCGCCGACCCGGATGCCCGCGACGCCCCGCACCTCGACGATCCGGCCGGGCCCCGCGACATCGCCCTCCGCCCCGACGACCCGCAGCCCGGTGAGGCGCGCCGGCACCGACTCGGTGCCCCCGTCGGCGTCCCGGCGGAGGAAGGTCACCTTCTGTCGCGCCCGCAGCTCACCGTCGTACACCCGCAGCGAGCCCACACGTTCACCCGCGGGCCCGCGCCGCACCGCGAAAACGGTCGCGACAGGCGGAGCAGACGCGTCCGCCTCGCTCGCCGGGGGCAGGAACTCGACGATGGCGTCCACGAGTTGCCGCACGCCCTGACCGCCGAGCGCGGACCCGAACAGCACGGGATGCGCCCGGCCCTCGGCCGTCCGGGCGGCCAGCGCCCGGCGCAGCGCCGCGGGAGTCGGCGGCGGTCCGTCGACCAGCGCGGCGAGGACCGTGTCGTCCACCTCCGCGAGCGTCCGGGCCGCCGCGTCGTCCAGCTCCCCGGAGGTGACCAGGGCGCGCGCGGTGCCCGCGTGGCCGACCCGGGACAGCGGGACCACGTACGGGGTGAGCCTGCGGCGGATGTCGTCGAGCAGCGGGCCGGTCCGTGCGCCCGCCCGGTCGACCTTGTTGACGAACACGAGCGTGGGAAGCCCGAGCCGCCGCAGCGTCTTGAGCAGCACACGGGTCTGCGCCTGCACCCCCTCCACCGCGGAGATCAGCAGGACGGCCCCGTCGAGTACATCGAGGGCGCGCTCGACCTCGGCGATGAAGTCGCTGTGGCCCGGCGTGTCGACGAGATTGATCTGGGTGTCGCCGACGGTGAACGCGGCGACGGCCGAGCGGATCGTGATGCCGCGCCGCCGCTCGATCGCGCCGGTGTCGGTGCGGGTGTCACCGCCGTCGACGCTGCCGAGCCGGGAGATGGCCCCGGTGTCGAACAGGAGCCGCTCGGTGAGGCTGGTCTTACCGGCGTCGACGTGGGCGAGAATGCCGATGTTCAGGGTGGTGCGAACCTGCGGGGTCTGCATGGAAGGTCGAGTCCTCGAGAATCGTCCGGCGTGGGCGCTGAACTGCTTCGAGGAATCGGCGCATTCCGTTCTCCTGCTCGGTCGAGGGCTGTGACCCGGCCATACTGCTCATCGCGGCGGGGGTTCGCGCAACTCAATTTCCGGTGGGCGCGAACCGGCGCACGTACCGCTTCTGCCACGGGGTCTCCACCGCGTGCCGGTCGTAGTGGCGTCGGACGTACTCCACCGCCCCGGAGGCGGGGACGCCGTCGAGCACCGCGAGGCACGCGAGCGCCGTGCCGGTCCTGCCGCGCCCGCCCGCGCACGCCACCTCGACCCGCTCGTCCGCGCTGCGCCCCCACGCGTCGGCCAGGACCTCGCGGGCCCGCCGCCGGTCCGCGGGCAGCCGGAAGTCCGGCCAGCGCACCCAGGTGAACTCCCAGTCGACGGGCGGGGGTTGCCTGCCCAGCAGATAGATCCCGTACGCGGGACGCGGGCCGGACGGCAGCGGCCTGCGCAGCCCACGTCCTCGTACGAGCCGCCCCGACGGGAGACGAAGGACGCCCGGCGCGTCCGGCTCCCAGGTCACCGTGTCTCCCGCGCGGCCGAGAGCAGGTACGCCGCCAGTCTGCGGGCCCGCCCGAACGCGTCGGGGAACACGTCCAGGCCGTCCGAGACGAGCGCGCCCTCGTGCAGCAGCATCAGGGACCGCCCCAACTCCCGTGCCGCGTCCGGCGACACATCGTGCGCGAGCCGGGTGAACAGCTCCAGCATCCACTGCTTCTGCCCGGTGATGACGGCGTACGCGGGGTGGGCCGGATCGCTGATCTCGGCGTGCGCGTTGACCATGCTGCAGCCCTTGCCGCTGTGCGCCGCCATCCACTCCTGCGACGCGTCGAACACCGCCAGTACCCGCTCGCCGGGGGAGAGGGCGGCCGGATCGTGGTGCCCGGCGAGGAAGGCGCGCCAGCGGGCGTCCCGGGTGGCCAGGTAGTCGACGACGATTCTCTCCTTGGAGCCGAACCGGTCGTAGAGCGTCTTCTTGGTGACCCCCGCCTCGGCGGCGATCAGGTCGACGCCCACGGCGTGGATGCCGCGCTCGTAGAACAGCCGCGACGCGGTCTCCAGGACCCGGCGCGCGGCGGGTGTGAGATCGGGCCGGTCCGGATCGACGGCGGGGGAGACGTGCGGGGCGGAAGAAGGGGGCATGCCCCCAGGCTATACCGATCTGTATAGTCGAGGCCGTGGCGGCAAAGTAAACAGATCTGTCTACTCGTGCTCCGCGTCCCTCCCGCTGCCGTCCCGAGGTGGTGTCCACACCGTGAACGTGCTGCTGTCCATCGGCTTCGTTTTGACCTGGAGCTCCGGTTTCATCGGGGCCAAACTCGGCGCCGCCGAGGCGAGCGCCGTGACCACGCTCATGTGGCGTTTCCTGCCGCCGGCGCTCGTGCTCGCCGCCGTCGTGGGGCGCCGGGCGGTCCACGAACTGACCGCGCGCGACCTCGCGCGGCAGATCGTCGTCGGCACACTCTCGCAGAGCGGCTATCTGCTGACCGTCTACTACGCCATCCAGCTCGGCGTCTCCAGCGGCACCACCGCCCTGATCGACGGCACCCAGCCCCTGGTCGCGGGCGCCCTCGCCGGGCCGCTGCTGCGCCAGTACGTCACCGCGCGCCAGTGGGCCGGCCTCTGCCTCGGCCTCACCGGTGTCCTCGTCGTCACCACGGCCGACGCGACCGCCGTGACGGGCGTGCCCCCGTGGGCCTACGGGATTCCGTTCCTCGGCATGATGTCGCTGGTCGCGGCCACCTTCGTGGAGAGCCGCTCGACCACCCGCGTCGAGCCGATGACCGGGCTCGGCGTGCACTGCGCGACGAGCGCCGTCGTCTTCACGCTCCTCGCCGTGGCCACCGGGAACGCGACGCCGCCCGCCACGCCGTCCTTCTGGCTCTCCCTCGCCTGGCTCGTCGGCCTGTCCACCTTCGGCGGGTACGGCCTGTACTGGATCGTGCTGCGCCGCGACGGCCTCACCCGCGTGAACACCCTGATGTTCCTGATGGCGCCGGTCACCGCCGTGTGGGGCGCCCTGATGTTCGGCGAGCCCTTCGGGGTGCGGACCGCGCTGGGCCTGGCGCTCGGACTCGCCGCCGTGGCCGTCGTGCGGCTAGGAGACCGTGGGCGTGACGAGGTGGCGATTGGGGAGGATCGCGGCGGCGGCGAGCTCCGGGACCTCGGCGACGACGACGCCCGCCTGCGCGAGGACGCCGATCCCGTCGGCGCCGGGCACGAACGTGTCCGGCTCGCGCCAGGCCGTCACCACCCGGCGCACCCCCGCGTCGACGATCAGCCGCGCGCACGGCTTCGGCCGTGAGGCACGGTGGGCGCACGGCTCCAGGCTGCTGTACACGGTGGCCGTCGCCAGCCGCGGATCGTCGCCGGGGAGCTTCGCGAGCGCGGCCTCCTCGGCGTGCACGACCGGGTCGCCGCCCTCCCGGGAGTGCCCCCGCGCCAGCTCCGTGCCGTCGGCCGCGACCACCACGGCGCCCACACTGAACGCGGTCTCCGACGGCGGACAATCGGCGGCCAGGTCGCAGGCGAGGCGCAGCCAGTGCCGGTCGGCCGCCGTGACACCGTCCGTGGTGCCGGGCGCGGTCGGCGCGTACCGCGTGACGATCACATCGCCGACCGGCTCCGAGCCGAGGACCCGCATCCGGCCGCGCGGCCCACCCGGATAAGCGCCAGGACCGAACAGCCGCGGCGCGTCCGGCTCGCCGACCACCAACGGCGCGACGGCGAGCCGCAGTTCGTCCGCGAGGCCGAGCCGCAGCAGCTGGGTGTGCACCCGCGCCCCGCCCTCGACCATCAGCCGCCGCACACCGCGCCCGCCCAGATCGTCCAGGAGCGCCGCCCAGTCGACGGCCGCCCCGAGCGCCACCACCCGCGCCGCGTCGCCGAGCCGGGCGCGGGCGACGGCCGCGCCCCGGTCCGTGGTGTAGACGAGGCGCTCACCGCCCGTCGTCCAGAACGGATCACCGGGATCGAGCTCCCCCGACCCGCTGACCGTCACCTTCAGCGGATACGCGGGCCGCCCGTCGGCGACCCGCCCGGCCCGCCGCTCCTGGGAGTTGACCAGCAGCCGGGGCCGGTCGGCGCGCAGCGTGCCCGCGCCCACCAGGATCGCGTCGCTCGCCGCACGGATCGCGTCGACCCGGTCGAAGTCCTCGGCACCGGAGAGGAGCAGCCGCCCCTCTCCCGTGTCGTCGAGGCACCCGTCGAGCGAGACGGCGGCGGACAACAGCACATGAGGGCGGGGCATGGCGACTCCGTGACCAGGAGGGACGTACACCCCGACCCTACCGAGGAGCCGGCGGTGTCCCGTCACCGAAGGGCCGGCCGCCGAGCCGCTCCCGCCCGTGCGGGGCGGACCAGCCCGACAGATCGGGCCCGAGCGGCACGATCCGGGTCGGATTGATCCCGGCGTGCACCTGGTAGTAGTGCCGCTTGATGTGGTCGAAGTCGACGGTGTCGCCGAAGCCCGGAGTCTGGAACAGGTCCCGCGCGTAGGCCCACAGCACCGGATCCTCGGTCAGCTTGTTGCGGTTGCACTTGAAGTGGCCGTGATAGACGGCGTCGAACCGCACCAGCGTCGTGAAGAGCCGGACGTCGGCCTCCGTGATCGTGTCCCCGACCAGGTACCGCTGCCCGGCCAGCCGTCGCGACACGGTGTCGAGCCGGCCGAACACATCGGCGTACGCGGCTTCGTACTCGCTCTGCCCGGTCGCGAACCCGGCGCGGTACACGCCGTTGTTGACGTCCCGGTAGATCCCCTCCATCACCTCGTCGATCTCGTCGCGCAGCGGCTCCGGGTACAGATCGGGGGCGCCGGGGCGGTGCAGCGCCGTCCACTCGGTCTCCAGGTCGAGCGTGATCTGCTGGAAGTCGTTCGTCACGAGGCGCCCGGACGGCACGTCGACGATCGCCGGGACGCTCACCCCGCCCGGATAGCCCTGCTCGCGGGCGTCGTAGGCCTCGCTGAGGTAGCGGATGCCGAGCACCGGGTCACGGCCGTCCGGGTCGAGCGTGAACCGCCAGCTGCGGTCGTCCTGGATCGGATCGGTGACCGCCAGCGACAGGGCGTCCTCCAGGCCGAGCAGCCGCCGCACCACCAGCGCGCGGCTCGCCCAGGGGCAGGCCAGGCTGACGACGAGCCGGTAGCGGCCCGCCTCCACCGGCCAGCCGTCCCGCCCGTCGGCCGTGATCCGGTCGGCGAAGTGACTGCGGGACCGCTTGAACCCCTTCTTGCCGTACGCGTCGTTGCCGTTCACGCAGTCTCCCTCCGAAGCCGTTCCATGGGTGGGCCACAGCATCGAGCCTGCCCGGGAAACGGTCCCCGCACCACCCGCACCACGAGCGCCGGCCCGTCCCGGGTGAGAGGCTCGCAGGACCTGGGGCACCCGGAACGCGGGAACGCCCCGCGCGGACCACGGAAGGCGCAGGCATGACGACCCTCACCGGCACCTGGCTCACCCTGGACGACGGGCGCCCCGCCGTCCGCCTGACCCGGACCTACCCGCGGCCGGTCGAGCGCGTCTGGCGGTACGTGAGCGACCCGGCCGAGCTGCGGCACTGGTTCCCGTCCCCGTTCCGGGCGGACGAGCTGGAGCCCGGAGCCACCGTGTTCTTCTCCGACGCCCCGGACGCGGCGGAACAGGGGGCCACGGGCACCGTCCTCACCGCCGACCCGCCGCGCGGCCTCGCCTACACCTGGGGAGGCGACGAACTCCGCTTCGCACTCGAACCGCTCGGCGACGGAGGCACCCGCCTCACCCTCACCAACGTCCTGGAGACGGCCACCGGCGCCGCGCGCAACGCCGCGGGCTGGGAGCTCTGCCTGACCGCCCTCGACGCCGCCGACAGCGGCCGGGCCCCCGACGGGCCGCACACCGGGGCGAGCGGGCCGTGGAAGGAGCTGTACGACGCCTACATCGCCGCCGGATTCCCCTCCGGCGCACCGGTCCCGGGCCTCGACGACCTGACCTGAGGCGGCCACACGCCCGGCTCCAGAATCCCCAACGCGTACGCACGGGCGATCAGTTCGGTGCGGTTGGACGCGCCCCAGCGCTGCGACAGACGCCGCAGGTGGTACGTGACGCCGTCGGTCGTCAGCCCCGTCTCGCGCGCCGCCCCGGCCGTCGTCGCGCCCGCCGCGAGCAGCGCGAGAATCCGCTCCTCGTTCGGATGCAGCGCCACCGGGGCGGGCGCCGGGCGCGGCGCGGACTCGCCCGTCACCCGCAGCATCACCAGCAGATCGGGCAGCGCGTTCGGGGTCTCGCTCACCGGGTCGACCGTCAGCTCACCGCTGCGCCCCGCGCCGTCGGCGGCCCGCCAGGTCACCGCCACGGTGTAGCGCGATCGGCGCCGCAGCTTCACCGCCTCGGCGATCCGGTCGACCTGCGCCCCGTCGCGCGGCGCGAACAGCTCCAGCAGGTCCCGGCCCTTCAGCCGCCCCGGGGTCGTGCCCCACTCGGCGGCGAGCGCGGCGTTGACGATGCGCACGATCCCGTACGGATCGCACACCGCCACCGGCATCGGAACGCGGTCGAAGAGGACCATCGCGCGATTGCGCCACACCACCGCGTCCACCGGCCCGCACCTGCCTCTCGCCCCTGCCACGGACAGCGCACCGGACACAACCCCGCCACGCCGTCATCGCCTACACAATCATGTAGTGGCGCGGCACCGACCAGCGGGGGAGCGGGACCAAGCTGGAAGCGCCGATCCCCCCACCCGCGAAAGGCAGTTGCCGCACCATGCCGCAGCCCACGCAGCTCCCGCCGCCCCCCACCGACGGCCTCCCGCTCATCGACATCTCCGCCACCGGCCCGGGACCCGCCCCGCTCCAGCAGGTCATGGGCCTGATGCGGCAGCACGGCCCGGCCCTCGTGCGCCGGCTGCACGGCCGCGACGCCCTCTTCGTCGCCGACCTCGGCCTGGTCACCGAACTCGCCGACGAGGAACGGTTCGCCAAGCACGTCGGCCCGGCCCTGCAGAACGTCCGGGAGTTCGCCGCCGACGGCCTGTTCACCGCATACAACGACGAGCCGAACTGGGCCCGCGCCCACGACATCCTGATGCCCGCCCTCGCGCTCGGATCCATGCGCACGTACCACCCGGTGATGTACCGCGTCGCCCGCCGCGTCATCGACAGCTGGGACCGCGCGGCCCGCGACGGCAGCCCCGTCGACGTACCGGGCGACATGACCCGGATGACCCTCGACACCATCGGGCTCGCCGGATTCGGCTACGACTTCGGGTCGTTCGACAGCGCGGAGCCCCACCCCTTCGTCGAGTCGATGGTGCGCTGCCTGGAATGGAGCATGAAGCGCCTCGCCCGCGTCCCCGGCGGCGACCACGCGGCCGTCGACGCGGCGTTCCGCACCGACGCCGACCACCTCGCGCAGGTCGTCGACGACGTCATCACCGCGCGGGTACGGGGAGGGGAGGCGGGCGCCGACGACCTGCTCGGCCTCATGCTCACGGCCGAACACCCCCGGGACGGCTCCCGGCTGGACACGGCGAACATCCGCAACCAGGTCATCACCTTCCTCATCGCCGGACACGAGACGACCTCCGGCGCGATGTCCTTCGCCCTGTACTACCTCGCCAAGAACCCCGCCGCCCTCGACCTCGTGCGCCGGGAAGTCGACGGCCTGTGGGGCGACACCGCCGACCCGGAACCCGGATTCGACGACATCGGCCGCCTCACCTACACCCGGCAGGTGCTCAACGAGGCGCTGCGCCTGTGGCCCACGGCCGCCGCCTTCAGCCGGCAGGCCCGCGAGGACACCCTCCTCGGCGGCCGCATCCCGCTGCGCGCCGGGCAGGGCGTCACCGTCCTCGCCCCGATGCTGCACCGGCAGCCCGTCTGGGGCGACAACCTCGAGCGCTTCGACCCCGACCGGTTCACCCCCGAGGCCGAGGCGGCCCGCTCCGTGCACGCCTTCAAACCGTTCGGCACCGGCGAACGCGCTTGCATCGGGCGGCAGTTCGCCCTGCACGAGGCCACCATGCTGCTCGCGATGCTGGTGCACCGCTACCGGCTGCGCGACCACGCCGACTACCGGCTCACGGTGAAGGAGACCCTCACCATGAAACCGGACGGCTTCACCCTCACCCTCGCCCCGCGCACATCGGCCGACCGCCGCCACGGCCCGCTGCCCGGCGCCGGCACCGCCGCCGGGAGCGAACGGGCCGCCGACACCACCGGGCTGCCGGTGCGCGTGCGCCCCGGCACGGGCGCCCTGTTCCTGCACGGCAGCAATTACGGCACCTGCTCCGGCCTCGCCCGGCAACTCGCCGACGAGGCCGCCGCGCTGGGCTGCGAGACCGAGGTCGCGCCGCTCGACGCCTACGCGGGCGCCCTGCCCACGGACCGGCCGGTGATCGTCGTCGCCGCCTCCTACAACGGCCGTCCCACCGACGACGCGGGACAGTTCACCGCCGCCCTCGACGACGTCCCCGACGGCGTCGCGTACGCGGTCCTGGGCGTCGGCGACCGCAACTGGGCCGCCACCTACCAGCACGTGCCCACCCGCATCGACGAGCGGCTCGCCGCCGCGGGCGCCGAGCGGCTGTGCGAGCGCGCCGCCGCCGACGCCTCCGGCGACCTGAACGGCACCGTGCGCACCTTCACCGCCCGCCTGCGCGCCGCCCTCCTGGAGCGCTACGGCGACCCCGACGCCACCGGCACCGCCCCCGCGTCCCCGGCGGCGTACGAGATCCGCGAACTCACCGGCGGTCCGCTCGCCGCCGCCACGGCCCGGCACGGCCTCGCCGAGCTGACCGTCACCGAGTCCTACGACCTCACGGCGGCCGGACACCCCCGCGCCAAGCGGTTCCTGCGCCTCGCCCTGCCCGAGGGGACGACGTACCGCACCGGCGACCACCTCACCGTGCTCCCCGCCCACGAACCCGCCCTCGTGGACCGGGCGGTGGCGGCGCTCGGCCTCGATCCGGACACCCTCCTCGACCTCCGCGACCACCGCCCCGGGCGGACCGGCCTCGCCGTCGACCGCCCGCTGACCGTGCGCGAACTCCTCACCCGGCACACCGAGTTGCTCCACCGGCCCACCCCCGAGGCCGTGGCCGTGCTGGCCGCGGCCAACCCGTGCCCGCCCGAGGCGGCCGCCCTGAAGGCGCTCCCGGCAGACGACCCGCGCACCTTCGTCGAGCTGATCGAGGATCATCCGGCGCTGCGCGGGGCGCTCACCTGGCCCGCGCTCCTGGACCTGCTTCCGCCGCTGCGGCCGCGCCACTACTCGATCTCGTCGAGCCCCGCCACGGGCAAACCCGGACACGTCGACCTGATGGTGTCCGTCCTGGACGCACCGGCCGCATCCGGCCGCGGCCGCCACCGGGGCACCGCCTCCACCCATCTCGCCGGACTGCGCCCCGGCGCGGTGGTCCTCGGCCGCGTACAGCCGTGCCGCGACGCCTTCCGCATCCGGCCCGACGCGCCGGAACCGGTCATCATGGTCGCGGCCGGTACGGGTCTCGCACCGTTCCGCGGCGCCGTCGCCGAACGCGGCGCCGGGCTCCCGTCCGCCCTGGTCTACTTCGGCTGCGACCACCCCGAGCGCGACTTCCTGCACGCCGACGAACTGCGCGCCGCCGACGCCGCGGGGGCGATCTCGCTGCGGCCCGTCTTCAGCGAGGCCCCCGTCGACGGTCACGCCTTCGTGCAGCACCGCATCGCCGCCGAGGCCGCCGAGGTGGGCCGGCTGCTCGACGCCGGGGCGCGGGTCTACGTCTGCGGCGACGGCGCCCGCATGGCGCCCGGAGTACGGGCCGCGTTCCGCGCTCTGTACCGGGAGCGGACACCGGGCGCCGACGAGAACGCGGCCGAGGAGTGGCTCGCCGGGCTGGCGGCCGAGGGGCGCTACGTGGAGGACGTCTACGCGGGGTGACGACCTTGGCCGAAGCCTGACGTAGCGGGATCGTCACGCAGGGCCCAGAATCAGATACATGTCCTTTATGTCCGCGAGTGTGACGTGGCTGGGACTGGGCCTGACGGTCGGTGCGGCGGGCCTGGTGACCTACGGTCTGGCGACGTTGCCGTGTTCGGCGACGGTGCGCCAAGAGGATGCCGAACTCGTCTGTCGTCCGGCTCGGCGCCTGGCGCTGGGCCTCGGGGCGCTGGCGGTGTCGGCGGTGGTGATCGGGACGGTGCTCATGGTGTTCGCCGTCACGGACTTCGGCTGAGGCCGTCCGGGCCGCACGGAGGCGGCCCGGACGGGGTGTCCCGGACGGCGTCAGGCGTCGCCGCCCCCGTAGGGACGGGTGATGACCTCCATGCCGTGGCGCGCGGGATCCATGAAGTACACGCCGCGACCGCCGTCGTTGTGGTTGATCTCGCCCGGCTGCTTGCCGTGCGGATCGGCGTAGTAGGTGATTCCGGCTTCCTTGATGCGCCGGAAGATGCCGTCGAACTCCTCCTCGGTGACGAGGAAGGCGTAGTGCTGCGTCACGATGGACCCGGCCGGGACCGACGCGAAGTCGAGCGTGACGCCGTTGCTGAGGTCGAGGGCGACGAACGGGCCCCACTCGGCCCCCACCTCGAGACCGAGGATGCGGGCCAGGAACTCGGCCGACTCCCGGTTGTCCCGGGCGTGGACGATGGTGTGATTGAGCTGGACTGACATGGTGGATTGCCTCCAGAAGGCAACTCCGGCACCTCCATGCCTCACCCGGTCGGTGACCGGCACGCGATGCGGCCGGGAGTATAGGCACATCCGGGCGCGCCCGGCCACCGGTGGGTCCCGGAGGTCAGTCCAGGGACAGTTCGGGGTTGTACATGTCCAGCCAGAGCGCCAGGTCGAGCGTGCGCTCCAGACCGCGCCGCGACGCCTGGGTGATCTGCGGGGCCTCGCGGTGCGCGGCCCGGTGCACCCGCTCACGGTCGACGAGGTCGAAGACCCGGTGCGAGGGACGCGCCAGCAGGTCCTTGGTGTGGTCCTGGAGCGCGACCGCGTACTTCGGGTCCTGCGTGGAGGGGTATGGGCTCTTCACCCGGTCGTACACCGACTTCGGCAGCACGTCCGCCGTCGCCTCCCGCAGCAGGGACTTCTCCCGGCCGTCGAAGGACTTCAGCGCCCACGGCGTGTTGTACACGTACTCGACGAGCCGGTGGTCGCAGAACGGCACCCGCACCTCCAGGCCCACCGCCATGCTCGCCCGGTCCTTGCGGTCGAGCAGTACCCGCACGAACCGGGTCAGGTGCAGATGGCAGATCCGCCGCATCCGGTACTCGAAGTCGCTCTCGCCGTCGAGCCGCTGGATGCCGCGCACCGCGCCCGCGTAGTTGTCGGCGACATAGCCGCCCAGGTCGAGCCGGCTCGCGAGGTCCGGGCGGAGCACGTCCGCGTCGTCGCCCATGTGCCGGCCCATGTTCACCAGCCACGGGAAGGTGTTCGCGGCGCGGGCCTCCTCGTCGAAGAACTGGAGATAGCCGCCGAACACCTCGTCCGCGGACTCGCCGGACAGGGCGACCGTCGAGTGCTCGCGGATCGCCTTGAACAGCAGGTACAGCGAGGCGTCCAGGTCGCCGAAGCCGGCCGGCAGGTCACGGGCCCGGATGACCCGGGCGCGCACCTCGGGATCGGCCAGCGCGTGCGAGTCGAGCACGATGTCGCGGTGATCGGTGCGCGAGGCCTTCGCCACGTCGTGCACGAACGGGGTGTCGGGCGTGCCGCGCAGCTCGTCGGCGACGAAGTTCTCCGCCTGACCGAGGAAGTCGACGGCGAAGCTGCGCACCGTCTCGCCCCGCCCGGCCAACTGCTGAGCGGCGATCGCCGTCATCGCCGAGGAGTCCAGACCGCCCGAGAGCAGCGTGCAGCGCGGCACGTCCGAGACGAGCTGACGGCGCACGATGTCGTCGAGCAGTTCGCGGACCGTGGCGATGGTCGTGTCCCGGTCGTCGGTGTGCGCCCTCGTCTCCAGCGTCCAGTACGCGCGTGCCCGCAGCCCGGACCGGTCCACGGTGACGACCGTGCCCGGCTCGACCTCGTGCATCCCGTCCCACACCGCCTGTCCCGGAGTCTTCACGAACGTGAAGAGTTCGCGCAGTCCCTCCAGGGAGACCCGGCCCCGGGCGAGCGGGTTGGCGAGGATCGCCTTGGGCTCGGAGCCGAACAGCACGCCGTCGGGCGTCTCGTAGAAGTAGAAGGGCTTGATGCCCATCCGGTCGCGGATCATGACGAGCTTGTCGACGCGCCCGTCCCACACGGCGAACGCGTACATGCCGTTGAGCCGCGCAGGCAGCTCCTCGCCCCACTCCAGATAGCCGCGCAGCACGACCTCGGTGTCCGAGTCCGTCCTGAACTCATGTCCCTTGGCGGCCAGTTCACTGCGGAGTTCGGTGTAGTTGTACGTCTCGCCGGAGTACACCATCGCGACCGTGCCGCCCGGTGTCTCGACGGTCATGGGCTGCCGTCCGCCCGGCAGGTCGATGATGGCGAGCCGGCGGTGGCCGAGCGCCGCGGGGCCGTCGATCCAGGTGCCGCGGTCGTCCGGGCCGCGGCACTCCATGGTCGCCGTCATCGCATCCAATGTGTCGTGCGAGGTCCGCAGGTCACGGTCGAAGGAGACCCAGCCGGTGATGCCGCACATATGCTTCCTCCCGGTATTCCGTTCCGCCGTGTTTCCCCGGTGCGGCCGGTGTGACCTGCGGGAAAGCAGGGAGGAGCGCCACCGGGACCGAATCGGTTGTACACGGCATCTATATGTCGAGCGTGTGACATGGCGACGGGGCGGGTCAATGTGCCCGTAACGCGGCGAACGGGGGCACCCCATCGGTTTCGGCCGTGCGTCAAAAAGGTAAAGCGCTCGATTCCATTGGCAAATCCGCGATGTGGGTCCTCAGGGAGGATGGTTGCCTGGGGCGACCGAGTGGATCCGGCCATCGGCAAAGATTTGATCAACCCTCGGATCCGGCGGCGGACATGCGAAAGGGGCCCGGGGAGGACGTCCTCCCCGGGCCCCGAGTGCTTCCTCAGTCCGTGGTCTTGAGATCGCCGTCGAAGGTCGCCGCCGCCAGGCCGAAGGACAGGGTCATCCCGACGCCGGAGGTGACCGAGATCGCCCGCACGCCCTCCGCGACGTCCCGCACGAGCAGCGGTCCGCGCGGGCTGCTCGCGTACACCCCCTGCCAGCGCTCGGTGACCCGCACCTCGCGCACGCCGAGCACCCGGGCCGCCTCGCGCAGCAGCAGCGCCGAGACCGCCTCGTCCTGGAAGGGGATCTCCGTCGCGTCGTACGCGTGCGAATCGCCGACCAGGACCGTGCCGTCGGGCAGCCGCGTGAACATCACATTGGCGACCACGTCCAGCAACTCGGGGCTGTGCGCGGTCACTTCGGCCCGCAGTGCGGCCGCGGACGGCGTCGCCGTGAACGCGTCGTAGCGCAGCATCGAGGTCGCCGTGAGCACCGCCGCGTCCGTGCGGAACGCCTCCGGCGCCTCGATCCGCGCCATCGAAAGACGGCACCGCTCGATCCCGTGCGCCTCCGCCTCGGCCGGGTGCAGACGGTCCAGGTCGTGGCCGACGCAGAGCAGGACCCGCTCGCCGTGGACGTCGCCGCGAGCGGTGTGCACGGTGCCTTCCCCGACCCCCGTGACGTTCGTGCCCCACACCACCGTCGCCCCGGGCTGCTCCGCCAGCCAGGCCGCGAGCCGGGGTGCCGCCTCGCGCGGGTTCACCCGCAGGTCGGCCGGGAGCAGTGCGCCGCCCACCAGGTCGCCGCGCGCGTCGGCGGCCCGGCCGAGCGCGTCCCCCACCTGGTCCCGGGTGCGCAGCCGCACCGCGTCCGCGCCGCGCTCGTCGCGCAACTCCTCCAGGACCGCCAGCTCCGTCGCCGACCGGGCCACCACCAGGGCGCCGGCCTCCGGTGCCCACAGCCCCGCCCGCCCGGCGGCGTCCAGCCAGCCGGTGCGCGAGCGCTCCGCCAGGCCGAGCAGGTCGCCTTCCTGCGCGGTGATGCAGCAGTGCCCGAAGTTGCGCACGGACGCGCCCACCGGGCGCCGGTCCCGCTCGACGACCGTGACGCTCAGGCCGCGCCGCACCGCCTCGACGGCATGGGCGAGACCGACGATGCCGGCGCCGACCACGACGAGGTCGCTGCGGCCGCGCGGCAGGTCCGCGGCGGGGGAGAGTGCTGTTGCGATGCTCATGACGTCCAGCCTGCGGAGACGTGGCCACCCACAGCAAGGGCTGTCTATACAAGTTTCCCGATTGTTTACCGGCTGGAGATCAAGCGGGGCCTTGTCCTGTTCCAGGCAGAACTGTAAGACTCGACTTGTGAAGACAAGTGCGGAGAGCGGGCCGCTGCACCAGCGGCTCGGCGCCGAGTTCCGGCGCCGGATCGAGGCGGGGGAGTGGCCCGAGGGGCAGCCCGTGCCCAGTGAGGCCCAGCTGTGCGAGGAGTTCGGCACCTCGCGCGGGCCGGTGCGCCAGGCGCTGGCCCAGTTGCGTGCGGAGGGCCACCTCGTGGGCGGCCGCGGCAAGCCGCCCGTGGCCCGCAGGGTCACCCCCTCCCAGCCGTTCGCCTCCCTCATGTCGTTCACCCAGTGGGCGCGTTCCATCGGGCGCGCCCCGGGCCAGTTCACCGTCGAGGTCGCCCGCCGCAGAGCGGGAGCCGAGGCGGCGGCCCGCCTCGGCCTCGACGAGGGCGAGCCGGTCGTCGACCTGATCCGGCTGCGCAAGCTGGACGGCGTACCGGCGATGGTGGAGCGCTCGACGTTCCTGCTGGACGCGGGCGTCCACCTGTTCGCGGTCGACCCCGACGCGGGCTCCGTCTACGAGGCCCTCATCGCCCGGGGCGTCGACCTGCACCACGCCCGCCACACCATCGACGCCATCGCCGCGGACCCGCAGGACGCCGAGCTGCTGGGCGTCCCCCTCGGCCAACCGCTGCTGCGCGTACGGAGATTGGCGTTCACCCGCGACTGCACGCCCGTCGAGTACGCCGACGACCGCTATCTGCCCTCGATGGCCACCTTCACCATCGAGAACACCGTCGGGGGCCGCACCGTCGCGGCCCGAGAAGGCTCCGACGACGCCCCGCCCCATCCCACGCCCGCCCCACCCCACGCCTAAGGACACCCAGTGATCGAACTCGCCGTCTTCGACATGGCCGGAACCACGATCGAGGAGCACGGCGCCGTCTACGAGGCGCTCCGTCACGCCGTCGAGGCGACCGGCGTCACCGTCGCCCCCGCCGACCTCCAGACCTGGATGGGCACCGACAAGCGGGAGGCCATCGCCGCCCTCGTCCGCATCGGCGGCGGCTCGCCGGACGCGGAGCTGGTGGAGCGGCAGTACGAGGTCTTCCGCACGTTCCTCAAGCAGCGGTACGAGGAGGTGCCGCCGGAGCCGATCGCCCACGCCGACAAGGCACTTGAAGAGCTGCGCGCCCGCGGCGTCAAGATCGCGCTGACCACCGGCTTCAGCGCCGACGTGGCGCTGCCGCTGCTCGCCTCGCTCGGCTGGGCCGTCGGCGGGGACGGCAATCTCGACGCCGTCGTCACCGCCGACGAGGTGCGCCGGGGACGCCCCGCCCCGTACATGATCCACCGCGCGATGGAGAAGTGCGGGGTCCTCGACGTGGGCTCGGTGCTCGTCGCCGGTGACACGGTCGTCGACCTGGAGGCCGGGACGCACGCGGGCGCCGGTGTCGTCGTGGGCGTGCTCACGGGCCAGCTGACCCGTGAGCAGCTCGAGGCCCACCCGCACACCCATGTGCTGAACAGCGTCGCGGACGTCCCGGGCCTGCCGGAGACCGCTAGCTGAGCGCCGCGTCGACGATCGCCTGCGCCTCGCTCTGCACCTGGGCGAGGTGCTCCGGTCCGCGGAACGACTCGGCGTAGATCTTGTACACGTCCTCCGTGCCGCTGGGCCGCGCCGCGAACCACGCGTTCTCGGTGGTCACCTTCACGCCGCCGATCGCCGCGCCGTTGCCCGGCGCCTCGGAGAGCCGGGCCGTGATCGGCTCGCCCGCGAGGGTGTCCGCCGTGATCGCGTCGCCGGTGAGCTTCGCCAGGCGGGCCTTCTGCTCCTTGGTCGCCTTGGCGTCGATCCGCGCGTACGCCGCGCCCGACGCGCCGTGCTCGGCGGCGAGTTCGGCGTAGTACACCGACGGCGTCTTCCCCGTCACCGCGAGGATCTCGGCGGCGAGCAGCGCCAGCAGGATGCCGTCCTTGTCGGTGGTCCACACGCTGCCGTCCTTGCGGACGAAGCTAGCTCCGGCGCTCTCCTCGCCGCCGAAGGCCACGGATCCGTCGACGAGCCCGGGCACGAACCACTTGAAGCCGACCGGGACCTCGACGAGTCGCCGGCCGAGCGAGGCGGCGATCCGGTCGATGACGGCGCTCGACACCAGCGTCTTGCCGATCGCCGCGGACGCCGACCACTGCGGCCGGTGGCTGAACAGGTAGTGGATGGCGACGGCGAGATAGTGGTTGGGGTTCATCAGGCCCGCGTCGGGCGTGACGATGCCGTGCCGGTCCGCGTCGGCGTCGTTGCCCGTCAGCAGGTCGAAGTCGTGGCGGCGCGCGAGCACCGAGGCCATCGCGGGCGCCGACGACGGGTCCATCCGGATCTTGCCGTCCCAGTCCAGCGTCATGAACCGCCAGGTCGGGTCGGTCTTCGGATTGACCACGGTCAGGTCGAGGCCGTACATCTCGGCGATGCGCGACCAGTAGTGGACGCTGGCCCCGCCCAGCGGGTCGGCGCCCACGCGCACGCCCGCGGACCGGATGGCGTCCACGTCGATGATGTCCTTCAGGTCCTCGACGTAGGTCTCGCGGAAGTCGTACGGCTCCCAGGCGTCCGCGTCCCCGGTGGCCGCCCGCCAACCGGCGTCCTCCAGGAGTTCGTTGGCGCGCTCGGCGATCCAGGCGGTGGTCGTCGAGTCGGCGGGACCGCCGTGCGGCGGGTTGTACTTGAAGCCGCCGTCGCGCGGCGGATTGTGGCTGGGCGTGATCACGATGCCGTCGGCGCGGTCCGGGCCGCCGCCCGCGGTGCGGTTCCAGCGCAGGATCGCGTGGCTGAGCGCGGGCGTCGGCACGAAGTCGCCGTGCGCGTCGGCCATGACGCGCACGCCGTGCGCCGCGAGCACCCCGAGCGCCGTCCTGAGCGCGGGCCCGGACAGGGCGTGCGTGTCGGGGCCGATGAACAGCGGGCCCGTGATGCCCTCGTCCGTGCGGTGCTCCACGATGGCCTGCGTGATCGCGGCGATGTGCTTCTCATTGAAGGCGCCGTCGAGGCTGGAGCCGCGGTGGCCACTCGTGCCGAAGACGACACGCTGCTCGGGGCGCGTGACGTCGGGCTCCCTCGTGTAATAGGCGTCGATGAGGGCGTCGATGTCGACGAGATCGTCCGGCCGGGCGGGGGTTCCTGAGCGGTCAGTCATGGAAGCAGTTTCCCACCTGTGTCCATGGGACCCGGCCGGGCCACCTCGCTTTTTCCCGTGGGTTCAGGCTTCCTTCGTCAGCTCGGCCAGGGCGGCGACGATGTCCGCCTCGGACGCCTCCTTGGTGATGCCGAGCTCCGAGAGCACGCCCGTGCCGTTCTCCTGCTCCAGCAGCGCCAGCAGGATGTGCTCGGTGCCGATGTAGTTGTGACCCAGCCGCAGGGCCTCGCGGAAGGTCAGCTCCAGGGCCTTCTTCGCCTCGGCGTCGAACGGGATCAGCGCCGGGGACTCCTCGGCCGCCGCCGGCAGCCGCTCCGCCGCCGCCTGCCGTACGGAGTCCAGGAGCACGTCCTGCGCGAGGATCGCCCGGGCGCCGAGGCTGTCCGGCTCGTGCAGCAGCCCGAGGACCAGGTGCGCGGTGCCGATCGAGGTGTTCTTCGCGGCGTGCGCCTCGGTCTGCGCGCCCACCACCACCTTCCGGGCGCGCGGGGTGTAGCGGTTGAAGCCCTGGCTGGGGTCGAGGTCGTTCTCCGAGCCCTTCGGCACGAAGCGCTTCTGCGCCGCCTGGCGCGTGACGCCCATGCTCTTGCCGATGTCGGTCCAGGAGGCGCCGGAGCGGCGGGCCTGGTCCACGAAGTGGCCGATGAGGTGGTCGGCGATGTCGCCGAGGTGGTCCGCTGCGAGGACCGCGTCCTGGAGCTGGTCCAGGGCGTCGGTGTGGACCTTCTTGATGGCGTCGATGAGGTCGTCGAGGCGGACGGACGAGGTCATGCCCGCGGGGTTCACGGCATCCGATGGATTCGTCATGAGGCAACCGTAGGTTGACAGTGCAGGGGTGTCAACCTTCAGTTGACACCCCTGCCGTACTGTCGTCCTACGGGAGCTGGTTGATCTTGAACGTGGACGTCGTGTTGCGGACGTCCACCGCGTTGTCGCTCAACTTCAGATTGTGGAAGGTCACTTCACCGACCGCCGGACCCTGCCCGGCCTCCGGCATCTCGTTCGCCCACAGTCCGAAGCCGGACTTGGCGTCATAGGCGTCGCCGCTCTTGTGCGCGCCCGAGATGGTGACGTCGGTCAGGATCGTGTCCTTGATCGGGAACTGCGGCTGGCCTCCCACGTAGTTGGTCTGGAACATGATGCCGCTGTACGTCGGGTCGAGGATGTCCACGTCGTTGACGCGGATGCCCTGGAACACCTTGGACGCCGAGAACATCCAGATCCCGGGGAAGGTCTGCCCGCCCCAGAAGTGCCCGCCGGAGCGGACGATCGAGGTGTTCTCGATGGCCGTCGGACCCGTCCCGAAGCCGTTCATCGGGTAGCCGAAGTCCAGCGAGCTGATCGTGACGCCGGAGTAGACGAGCGTGTCCGCGATGAGCATGTTGCGGAACGTGTTGTCGTACCCGCCGTAGACCGCGATACCGGCGGCCCGCCAGGTGAGCAGCGACGTCAGGTTCTCGTACACGTTGTTCTTCTCGTCCGCGCCGCCCGCGTCGATCGCCGAGAACAGCGCGAAGCTGTCGTCACCGGTCGAACGCGCCTCGTTGTTCACGACGTGGTTGTCCGTCGAGCCGTTCGTCATGTTGACGCCGTCGGCGAACGTGTCCCGGATCCGGGAGTTCTTGATGGTGACCCGGTCGGTGTTGGCGCCCCAGTACAGGCACACCGTGTGCTCGTTCCAGATGTCGTCGATGGTGATGTCGGCGACGTTGGAGAAGTCGAACACCTTGCCGGGGCCGTCGATGCGCGAGGTGTAGTTCCCGAAGAAGGAGAAGTGCGCGAACGTCGATCCGTTGGCGCTCGCCTCCGCGCGGAAGCCCGCGTCGGTGTTCTCCTGCGACGACGGCGTGTGGAACCGGGTGAACCAGGGACCGGCGCCGACCACCTTCACGGCCTTGCCGTAGACCTGGAACTTGTTCGAGGTCTCGTAGTCACCGGCCGGCAGGTAGACGCCGACGAGCTTGCCCGTCGTGTCCATCCGCACCTTGTCCAGGGCGTCCTGCACGGCCTGCTGCGAGAAGCCGGTCGGCACGGTGTAGGTCGCCGGGTCCGGGTTGGGCAGCTGGGTGGCCTCCTCCAGGTTGACGTAGTCGATCGTGTACGTGGATCCGTTCGCGGCGTCCTTCTGCAGCCGGATCTTGCTGCCCTTCGGCACGGTTGTGCCGAGCAGCAGGTTCGCCTCGTCGTAGATGTGCCGCGGCCCGCCCGCGCTCGGCGTGTTGCCGGGCCCGGTCTCGTTGCCGTACAGCCACGCGTACTTCGACGTCAGGTCGATGGCCTTGAGGAACGTGCCGTCGACGTAGACGTTCAGCGTGGAGTTGGTGCCGCCGCCACCGGCCGAGTCCGGCATCGAGAAGCGGGTGACGAGGGTGTTCGTCGGGGCCTTCGTCGTCCACTCGACGTACGAACCGGTCGAGCCCAGGGTCACGGCCTTGCGGCCCGAGGCCTCGCCCGCCAGGTCGCCGACCGTGCGGTTCGGGCCGACGGACTTCGCGCCGCCGCCCGCCGTGCCGTCCTCCGCCTCGTACATGTCGTACGGCATGCTGGCGCCGCGCCCGACGAACAGCGGCTGCGAGGAGGTGTTGTTGGCGCGCTTGACGGCCAGCTCGTTGGCGTCGTCGGCGATCACCGTCTTCACCGTGAACTTGCCCTTGCCCGCCGTCCAGGTGCCCAGCTTGACCGGGGCCGTGGTGCTTCCGGCCGCGATCGCGCCGCTCGCCGAACCCGTGAGCGTCTTGACGACCGTGCCGTCGGAGTCGGTCACGGTGAGCGTGATCCCGTGCGCGCTGCTCGAACTGGCCTGGTTGCCCTGGTTCTTGATGGCGACGGTGAAGTCGACCGCGTCGCCCTCGGCGGGCGCGCTCGGCGACCACGCCACCGGCGAGGCGATCAGGTCCGCGCTCGTCACCGGCTTGACGACCAGCGACGTCGGACTGGTGTAGCTGTTGTTGCCCTCGTTCTGCTCGATCACGAGCCCGCTCGGGTCGACGACCGCGCCGACCGTGTACGTGCCCGCGTCGCGCGCCCCGATGTCCGCGCTGACGGTCGCGGTGGCGCCCGCCGCGAGCGCGCTCACGGAAGCGGTGCCGACCTTCTGCGAACCGAGCAGGAAGTCGAGGTCGGTGGCGTCGGCGGCCTGCGTGCCCGCGTTGCGGACGGTCGCCGACAGCGTGATCTTGTCCGACTCGACCGGCGCGTCAGGCTTCGACGTGATGCCGGTGACCACCAGGTCGGGGTTGGGCGCCGGCGTGCCGAGCACCTGGAACTCCGCGACCTGCGCGCCCGAGGAGCCGGAGTTGGCGGTGACGGACAGGCGCACGTCCGCGACGCGGCCGCTCAGCGGGATGCTCACCTTGTTGCCGCTCGCGGGGGAGAAGGAGTAGTCCTTCGCCGCGACCAGCGTCGTGAAGGCGGAGGCCTTCTGCTCCCGGCCCAGCACCTCGATCTTCTGCGTCCGCGCCGACCAGGCCGCGTCCGGGTTGAGCTTCACCACGACCGACGACAGGTCCGCGTTGGAGCCGAGCTTGACCGTCAGCGTGCCCGGGTACGCCCCGGCCGCGCCCTCCCAGTAGGTGCTGGTGTCGTCGTCCACCGCGTTCTCGGCGACGTAGGTGAAGGTCGAGGAGGAGGCCGTCACCGGCTTGCCCACGGCGAGGTTCGCGTCGTTCGACGTCGATCCGTTGCGGGTCACGGAGTTGCTGGCGGCCGACACGTTGCCCGCGGCGTCCTTCGCGCGCACCGTGTAGGTGACCGTCGCCGACTGCGGCTGCGTGTCGGTGTACGTCGTGACGTCACCGGCGACGGACTTCAGCAGCTGCCCGTTCGCGTAGAGGTCGTAGCCCGTGACCTTCACATTGTCGGTGGAGGCGCCCCAGGTCAGCTTGACCTGGCCCGCCGTCGCCTCGGTGAAGGCCAGGTTCGACGGTGCGGTCGGCGCCTGCGTGTCGCCCGAAGCGCCGGTCCGGGTCACGGAGTTGCTGTTCGCGGACTGGTTGCCCGCCGCGTCCTTGGCCCGCACGTAGTAGGTGAGGGTCGCCGACGCGGGCTGGTTGTCCGTGTACGTGAGCGTGTCGCCGTCGACCGAGGCGCGCAGCTGGTTGTTGGCGTAGATGTCGTAACCGGTGACCTTGACGTTGTCCGTGGCCGCCTTCCACGTCAGCTTGATCTGCCCGGTCGCGGGCTCGGTGTAGGCCAGCGAGGTGGGCGCGGACGGTGCCTGGGTGTCGCCGGCCGTGGGCCCGTACACCTCGAGCTCCGAGAGCTGACCGGCCTGCTGGACCGTGTTGCCGGTGACCTTCACCCGCACGTAGCGCGTCGTCACCGTGTTGAACGACAGCGTCTGCGCCTGCCCGTTGGCCGCGCTGAAGTCGTAGGCCTTCGACGCGACGAGGTCGGTGAAGTCGCTGCCGTTCGTGCTGCCCTGGAGCGTCAGCGTCTGCGTGCGGTTCTCCCACGTCGACGGCAGTCGCAGCACCACGCGGTTCACCTGCACCGACGCGCCCAGGTCGACCTGGATCCACTGCGGCAGCGCGTTGTTCTGGCTCTCCCAGTAGGTGGCGGCGTTGCCGTCACCGGCGTTCGCCGCCAGGTACGTCTGCGTGGTCGAGCTCGCCGTGAAGGTCCGCCCGCGCGCCAGGTTCGCCGAGGAATCGCTGCTGCCGTGCACCTCCAGCTCCGACAACTGGGCGGCCTGCCAGCCCGAGTTGGCCGTCACGACGACCCGCACATAGCGGGTCTGGGTCGCGCCGAAGGACACGGTCACCGTGTTCGACGACCCTTGCGCGAAGGAGTACTGGGCCGACGCCTTCAAGGTGTCGAAGGTCTGCCCGTCCGCGCTGCCCTGCACCGACAGGGTCTGCGTGCGGCTCTCCCATGCCGCGGGCAGCCGCAGCACCACCTCGTCGACGCGGGCCGACGTGCCCAGGTCGACCTGCACCCACTGCGGGAAGTCGGATCCCGAACTCTCCCAGTACGTCGAGGCGTTGCCGTCCGAGACGTTCCCCGCGCCGTAGTCCGCCTTGGCGCTGCTCGCCTTGGCGGTGGCACCCGCGGCGAGATTCGGGCCGCCCGCGGCCTGCGCCGAGACCGCCGGAAGACCGAGGAGCGCCAGGGTGAGGGCGAGCACCGCCACCGCGAAGGCGCGCCATCCACCCCCCGCTCTCCGTCTGCCGGGTCTCGGCACGAACTGTCCGATCATGACTCCCCTGTCCCCGCGCCCGTCGGCGCGGTGAAGCGAATGAGGCGAACGATCACCATCGAGTTCTTGCGTTTAGTTGTTGGAGAATTGCAGAGTGATGTTGTGCAGTCCACCGTTTGAACAGAGGGAGTTGCGATGAGGGAGAATCCACGACCATGCCCCACGCACAGGCGGCCGACGGTGCCGCGCTCCACTACGACGTCATCGGCAGCGGTGCCCCACTCCTGCTGCTGGCCGGCCAGTCCAACCATCACCGCTGGTGGGATACGGTGCGCGACCGGTTCGCCGCGCACTTCACCACCGTCGTCATGGACTGGCGCGGCACCGGTGAAAGCGACGCCCCGGACACCGACACGTACAGCACGCCGAACTTCGCCCGGGACGCCGTCGCCGTCCTCGACGCCGCCGGCGTCGACCGGGCTCATGTCTACGGGACGTCGATGGGCGGCCGCGTCGCCCAGTGGCTGGCCGCCGACCACCTCGCGCGCGTCGACCGCCTCGTCCTCGGCTGCACGTCACCGGGCGCGCCGCACGGCGCCGAGCGCGGCCCCGCCGTCCGCAGGGCCCTCGCCGATCCCGACCCGGACGCGGCCCGCGCGGCCCTCCTCGACCTGATGTACACACCCGCGTACACCGTCACGCGCCCCGGCCCGTTCCACACCCTCGGCGACCCGGCGATGCCCCCGCACGCCCGCCGCCGCCACCTGCGCGCCAGCGCCCGGCACGACGCCTGGGACGCGCTGCCGCGGATCGCCGCGCCCACCCTCGTCGTGCACGGCACCGACGACGACTTCAACCCGACGGCCAACGCCCCGCTGCTGACCGGACGCATCCCCGGCGCCCGGCTGTTCCTGGTCCCCGGCGGCCGGCACGCCTACTTCGAGGAGTTCGCCGACGAGGCGACGCCCCCGGTGATCGCCTTCCTCGACGGCTCCTGAGCGCCGCGCGCCGGCCGGAGTGCCGTGCGACAGCGGACTCCGTAGGCTGCGGATGGCCCGAACACCACGGAGGAGTACGACACCATGCCCGCCGCCCACGTCACCCTCACCGACGTCCTCGCAACAGCGGACCCCGGCGCCACCGGAGCCCTGTGGCGCCTCGACGGCGCGGCCCGGCAGCTGGACGCCAACGTCCTCCGGCTGCGGCCGGGCACCCGCGGCACGCCGCACGTCGAACCCGACCTCGACGTGCTGCTCTACATCGCCGAGGGCGGCGGCACGCTGTGGCGGGCGGGCGCGGAGGAGGAACTGGTGCCGGGCACCGTGCTGTTCGTGCCGCGCGGCGAGGAGCGGGCCGTCGGCGCGGGCGACGACGGGCTCGTCTACCTCACGGCGCACCGCAGGCGGCCCGGCATGACCATCCGCCGCGCCGCCGCCCCCGTCACCGCGCAGGGCGGCGAGGCGCCCTGTCTGCTGCCGCGGGTCTGCGCGGACTGCGGCCGGGCCACCGACGAGAGCGACGCGCGCTACTGCGCCCGGTGCGGCAAGCGCTTGCCCGGACAGGAGCCGGGGCGGACTTCCGGCCTTAGTTGAGGCGGAGTGATCACGCCAGACGGGCCTGTTCGCGACAGCGACTCCGGTGCGCCGCACGGGTCGTGACGCCCCGCTTCCGTCACTTCCCGCCACTGATTAAACACGCAAGGTTACCTAAAGCCGAGGGTGCGGGATGAGATCCCGGCCGCCGCGCGGCAGACTCTGGCCCGCGGCGGCCGCTGCCGACTCCCGGGCCGGCCGTCAGAGGTGGGGGAGCACCACCGGGGAGTCCGGGCGTGTGGGGCGCACGGACTCCCCGCCCCCCTGTCACCTCACGCCGACGGCACGGTGTCCTCGAACGCCTTGCCGGCCGAGCGGTAGGCGGCCACCTTCGCCGTGACCTGTGCCGGGGTGAGCACCTGGTCCTTGACGTGCAGCACGTAGTCCACCTGCTCGTCGTAGGCGCGCGCGGTGGTGCTGGTGTTGCCGGCCAGGTCGATCAGCCACTGGTTGAAGTTGATCGACATCGGCCGCTCGGGCAGGTAGGCGGCGTCGTGCGTGCCGAACAGCTGTCCGTCGACGTAGTAGCGGATGGAGCTGTTGTCGATGGTGAGGACCAGGTCGTGCCAGCCGTTGTAGCTCTGCCGGCCCTCCGTGTGCTGGTTCACCGCCTGCCACGGATCGGGGTTGTAGGTCTCCCAGGACGTCGTGTAGAGGATGTTCGACGGCTCGCCCCAGCCGCCGTTGGGCAGGTACTCGAAGTCGTACTCGGCGTAGTCGTCGGCCATCGGCGCCTTGAGGTCGTTGATCGTGAAGAACGTCTGGACGAGATGGTCCCCGTCGGGTCCGCTCTTCGGCGCGTCCGCGAACCGCACCCGCGCCGCGTAGGTGCCGTTCTTGAACTTGGTGGCCTTCGTGAGCACTTCGGTCTGCTTCGTGCTCTCGCCGGTGCCCGACGTCGACGTCTCCAGGTTCATCACGGTGTTGCCCGACGCGACGGGGAACGTCACCTTCTCCGGCGCCCAGGTCGCCCCCGGCACACCGGGCCCGCCGGAGTTGGAGCGCACGCTCCAGCCGTTGGCCGCGATCCGCGGGTCGTTGTACGCCGTGTACGAGAAGTCGTCGAAGAGGGTCGCGCCGTCCCCCGGCGGGTCGGTGGGATCGGTCGGGTCCGTGGGATCGGTGGGGTCGTTGCCCTCGGGGGCCGTGCCCCACACCGTGGCGCCGCCGAGCTGCGCGGTCACCTTCGACCAGTTCCCGTACGCGGTCTGCACGGCACTGAACGAGTAGTCGTCGGCCTGGTTCAGCGGCTGCCAGTCCGAGCGGTAGAAGCGCAGTTGCAGATCGCCCGTGTCGGCGCCGGCGGCGAGCGTGCCCGCGTCGGACGTGAAGCCGATCTCCAGATACCGGTCGGCGGTCGCGGTCGGATGGGCGAGGGTGCCGAAGGTGCCGGTGACGTGGGCGCAGCCCCGGACCGCCCACGAGCAGGCGAAGCGATAACCCGCGCTCGCGGAGTCGGCCTTGAAGTAGTAGCGGAGCTTGACGCCGCTCAGGGCGACGGCGGAGGAGCCGGTGTTGCGTACCTTCAGCCAGGGTTCCGCCTGGTCGCTGCCGGTGCTGCCGGTGTGGTACTGGACGCTGAGGGCGCCGTCGGCCGCGGCGGCGCCCTGCGGGAGCGCGAGCAGACTCACGCAGCCGAGCGCGCCGGCGACGGCACAGGCGAGAGCCGTCCGGGTTGCGCCGGCTGTCCTGGGGGTCCTTCTCATGACTGTTCCCTTCCGGAACCGTGGGGGTCGGGGACGTACGGGTCGAGCGGCCCGTGCCGCACGCCGAGCGCGGCGAGCCGGGCGCCGTGCGCGCCGAGCCGGACACGGAAGTCCGGCCAGGACGGGGAGCCGTGCCAGGCACGGTCGGCGAGCGCGGACAGACGGGGGAAGATCCTGCGGTCGATGTGGTCGACGGTGGGGGCGTACTCGGTCCACAACTGGGCCTGCGCGCCGAGGAGCCGTCCCGAGGCGTCCGGGTCCGTCGGCGGCTCGTGCTCGTGGACCGTGCGCAGGCCGACCACCAGGCCGGGCTCCGCGTGCGGCTCGTCCGGGGAGTCGGTCTGCGCGTAGTCCAGATACGACGCGCGGTGCTGGCAGCTGATCACGGGATGGCCGCGCTTCAGCGCGATCCGGGTGTGCTCGGGGTCGCGCCAGGTCATCACCGCGAACTGCGTCGGCAGCCCCTCTCCGGTCTCGGCCCACACCACCGGAGTGCGGCCGCGGCCGAGCAGATGGCTGCCGATCCGGTTCAGGAACCAGTCGCGCAGCGCGTCGGTGTGGGCCAGCCCCTCGGCGGCGGCCCGTTCCCGCGCCCGCGGGCTCGCCGCCCACTCGGTGGTGGGGCACTCGTCGCCGCCGATGTGGATGTACCGCGACGGGAAGACGTCGGCCACCTCGTCGAGGACGGTGCGGCAGAAGTCGAGGACCGGCTCGTGCACGCCGAAGACCGTGTCGCACACGCCCCAGAGCGGCCACACGTCCAGTCGCCGCCCGGGGACGTTGCCGAGCTCCGGGTACGCGGCGAGCGCGGCGCGCGCATGGCCCGGCATCTCGATCTCCGGGACCACGGTGACACCACGGGCGGCGGCGTACGCGACGAGGTCCCGCAACTCCCGGCGGGTGTACGCCCCTTCGTGCGGGACGGGATCGGTGCGCCGGCCGCCGACCTCGGTCAGCAGCGGGTACGCCGCGACCGGCATCCGCCATCCCTGATCGTCGGTGAGGTGCAGATGCAGCACGTTGAGCTTGTGCAGGGCGAGGAGGTCGACGGTGCGCCGCAGCACGGATACCGGTTGGAAGTGGCGCGCCACGTCGAGCATGAAGCCGCGCCAGGAGTGCCGGGGCACATCCGTGATCTCGATGCAGGGCAGCCGCCACGCGACGCCGGGCCGAGCCCTGTCCGCGAGCGCTTCGACGGGCAGCAGCTGACGCACCGTCTGGATTCCGCGCAGCAGCCCCGTGAGATGGGCGGCGCGCAGGAGGACCGCGTCCGGGGCGACCGTCAGGCCGTATCCCTCGGCGCCCAGACCGCCGAGGTCCGGATCGAGCGCGAGCACGAACGCGCCGTCGGGCGAGGCGGGCAGCGGCAGCCCGGTGGCGGGTGCGAGGAGGGTGCGGAGCAGATCGGCGGCCGCCGATGCGCCGGGGGAGACCCGGACCGCTGTCGACGCGGACAGCGTGAAGTGGCCCGGGCGGTGGGTGAGTTGGGTGGGGAGGGGGACGAGTGCGGGCAGGGGTGCGGGCACGGGGAACCTCCGAGGCGAGGGGGTCAGCCCTTGACGGCGCCGGCCGCGAAACCCGACGTCACATGCCGCTGGAGCAGCAGGAAGATCGCCAGGGCGGGCAGCGCGAACAGGGTGGAGGCGGCCATCGTGGCGCCCCAGTCGGTGCCGAACGTGTTGTGGAACGAGGACAGCCACACCGGCAGCGTCCGGTGGTCCTGCTCCTTGATGATGAGGAAGTTGGCGTACGCGAACTCGTTCCACGCCGTGATGTAGCCGAACAGCGACGTCGCCATCAGGCCGGGCGCGAGCAGCGGGAACGCGATGTGCCGGAACGCGCCGGCCCGCGTACAGCCGTCGACCTGGGCCGACTCCTCCAGCTCGGCGGGGATCGTCGCGATGAAGCCGCGCAGCACCACGATGGTGAACGGCAGCGTCATCATGAAGTAGACGAGGGTCAGGGTGGGCAGCCGGTCCAGCATGCCGGTGTCCCGCGAGATGATGTACACGGGAATGATCAGCGATTCCCACGGCGCCATCTGCGCGACGAACACCATCAGCATGAACTGCCGCCGTCCGCGCCACCGCATCCGCGCCACGGCGAACGAGGCGCCGAGCGCGACGACCAGCGCCAGTGCCACGGCGCCGAGCGTGACCAGCACGCTGTTGCGCCAGAACAGCCCGAACCCGTCCGCGTCGATCGCCCGCCGGAAGTGGTCGAGGGTCCAGCTCTGCGGCAGCAGTTGAGGGTTCTCCGACTGGATGTCCCGGGACGGCTTGAAGGCGGTCGCGACCATCCAGTACACGGGGAACAGGCACACGACGACGGTGACGGTCGCGGCGACGTTGAGCGGGAGGCGGCGCAGCGCCCGGGGCGTGCTCACAGCTCTGCCTCCTGACGGAACATCTGCCGGAAGTAGGCGACGAGCACCCCGGACATCAGCACCACCGTGATCATCGACGCGGCCGCCCCCAGGTCGTAGCGCTGTCCGGCGAGGGCGGTCTGCACCGCGTACACGGGCAGGATCGTCGTGGCGTCACCGGGGCCGCCGCGGGTCATCACCCAGATCTGCACGAACGCCTTGAACGTCCAGATCACTTCGAGGGAGACCACCAGCATGAAGATCGGCCGCACGATCGGCAGCGTGACCGAGCGGAAGACGCGCACGCCCGAGGCGCCGTCGATCCGGGCCGCCTCGTACAGCTCGGCCGGCACGGTGGTGAGCGCCGAGTACAGGGTGATCGCCGCGAACGGCACCGACTGCCACACGATCAGCGCCACCAGGATGGCGAAGGCCGCGGGCCCGTGCGCCAGCCACGGATAGCCCTCGAAGCGGCTGAACCCCAGACCGGTCAGCGCGTGGTTGACCACTCCGAACTCGGAGTGGAACAGCCACTGGAACACCGTCGTCGCCGCGACCACCGGCATCGCCCAGGTCAGCACCAGCGCGCTGAGCACCGCGGTGCGGCCGAACCGGCCGAGCCGCTCCACCATGAGCGCCACCAGCGTGGCGAGCACCATGATGAGGACGACGTTGATCGCCATGAACAGGAACGTGCGGCGCACCACCGTCCAGAACTCCGGCGCGCCCAGCAGCGTCCGGTAGTTGTCGAACCCGGTGAAGTGGGCGTCGCCGAGGATGAGCTGGCGCAGCCCGAAGTCCTGGAACGAGATCAGGACGGCCCGGGCCAGCGGATAGACCAGCAGGTACAGCATGCCGAGCACGGCCGGCGCCACCAGCAGATAGGGCCAGACGCCCGCCATGGTGGTGCGGCGGGCCGGGCCCGGCGTGCGCCGGGGCGGCCGGGCGAGAGGGCGCGGGGCGGTCCGTTCACGGACGACCGACACGGCACACGCTCCTTTCGGAAGAGAGAAGCCGGGCGGGGAAGCCGGGCAGGGGAGCCGGGCAGGGAGGCCGGGCGGGGGAGTCGGAGGTACCGGCGGTCACGAACCGGAGGACATCGCCGAGGTGATGGCGTCGGACGCCTTCTTCGCCTCCCGCTCCGGATCCCCGCCCGCCAGCACGGCCGTCATGTAGTCCTTGATCGGGTTCTTCGCCTCGACGGCCGCCCACTCGGGCGTGTTCGGCGTCGCGTGCCCGACGGCCGCGCCGACCGCCATCGTCGAGGCGCCCGGGTCCTTGGCGACGGCCCCGGCCAGCGTCGTCTTGTTCGGCACGTAGCTCATCGCGAGGGCGAGCTTCTTCTGCCAGGCGTCGCCGGTCAGCGCCTTGACGAAGGTGTACGCGGCGTCGTGGTGCTGCGAGACGGTCGGTATGACGAGGTCCGACCCGCCGGTGAACACCGCGCCGGGCGTGTCCGCGCTCTTGCCGGGGATCGGGAAGAAGCCCAGCTTGTCCTTCAGTTCGGGGTTGTTCTGGGCGACCACCGCGGCGCCGCCGGGCA
This sequence comes from Streptomyces sp. HUAS MG91, assembly GCF_040529335.1. Taxonomy (GTDB): domain Bacteria; phylum Actinomycetota; class Actinomycetes; order Streptomycetales; family Streptomycetaceae; genus Streptomyces; species Streptomyces tabacisoli. The sequence continues at coordinate 8,282,375 of NZ_CP159534.1, forward strand.
CGCTGATGAGCTGGGCGACCGTGCCCTTGGCCATGACCTCGGCCTGCGGCGGCTGTGCCTCGTCGGAGTCCTTGGGGCCCTTGCCGAGCGCCTGGAGCTTCTTGTAGAAGGCCATCGCGCGCAGCGCCTCGGGGGAGTCGAGGGCGCCCTTCCACTTCCCGCCGGACTCGGTGGCGAGGTCGCCGCCCTCGTCCCAGACGAAGCCCGACAGGGTGTACCAGTTCTGCCCGGGCAAGTAGATCCCCTGCTCGGATCCCTTGTTCAGCTTGCGGGTGGCGGCGAGCCACTGCTCACGCGTCTTGATCTTCGCGGCGTCGACGCCGGCCTTCTCGAAGAGGTCCTTGCGGTAGACGACGACCCGGTTCGCCGCGTAGTACGGGATCCCGTACTGCTTGCCCTCGTAGGCGCCGGGCTCGGCGAGGCCCTTGAGCCAGTCCTTGCCGCCGAGGTCGCCGACCTTGTCGCTCAGGTCCAGCAGGCCGCCGCTCTGCGCGAACTGGGCGACCTGGGTGTTGCCGGTCTCGATGACGTCGGGCGCGTCGTTGCTGGCCAGCGCGGCCGTGACCTTCTCCCCGATGCCGTCCCACTCCTGGATCTGGATGCGCACGTCGATGTCCGGGTGCGCGGCCTCGAAGCCCTTCTCGAAGTCCTTCTGGAAGGCGGCCGAGACGCTGTCGCGCATCAGCCACACGTCGAGGGTGGTCCGGCCGCCGTCGCCGGACCCCCCGTCGGTGGAGTCGGACGAACTGCAGGCACTGAGCCCGGTCACCGCGACGAGCGCGGACACACCGGCGAGCAAGCGGAGCTTCACGGTTCACCTCTGGGGTGCCGGACCTGACCAGTTCTCCAACTGGTCAGGTGACCTCTGATGGTGGAGAAAGCTGGCATAGACCATTGAGCGCGTCAACCCCCCTGTTGAACTGCGGAAGTTGTCGATCAATGGATCCGCGTGGTGAACTGGTCAGGTAACTGGTCGTACGACACGAGGGGGCGGGAGTGAACGCCGAGGTGAACGCAGGCACCCCGGGAGCGGTGCTCAAGCGGGAGCGGGTGCGCGACCACATCCTCGAACTCATCGAGTCGCAGCGCCCCGGAGACCCGATCCCCTCCGAGCGCACGCTCTGCGCCGCTCTCGGAGTCTCCCGGCCCACCCTGCGCGCCGCGGTCGACGAACTCGTCGCCGCCGGCCTTCTCGTCCGCGAACACGGACGCGGCATGTTCGTCGCCCCGGAGAAGATCACCCAGGAACTCGTCGCGCGGGAACAGGCGCTGACGGTGCCGCAGGCCGCGGGCGCCTGGTCGAGCCGGCTCCTGGAGTTCACCACGATCCCGGCGGGCGCCCGCGTCGGCCGCAGGCTGCGCCTGTCACCGGCCGCGAAGATCGTGTACGTGGCCCGGCTGCGGCTCGTCGACGGCGCGCCGATGGCCATCGAGCACCTGCACATCGCCGCCGACCTCGTCCCGGGGCTCAGCGCGCAGGAGCTGGAGAGCGGTGACCTGTACGAGCATCTGCGGGCGCATCACGACGTTCACGTCCGCGAAGCGACCCAGGCCATCGAGCCGACCGTCGTCAGCCGCGCGGAGGCCGACCTCCTCGACGTGCCGGAGCTGTCCCCGGCCCTGCTGTTCGAGCGGCTCACGTCCGACACCACCGGCCGGCCCGTCGAGTACGTCCACTCCCTCTACCGCGGCGACCGCTACCGCATCGTCTCCCGGCTCACCCTGGGGCCCGCGGCCACCGCGGCCGAGCCGTCCGGCGCGGGGCACCACCCGGGCATCCCGCCCGGCGACTTCGCCCACCGCGACACCCTCGCCTCGTCCACCCGGGGCGACGTCCAGGGGCCCTGACCGGGGCGGGCCGGGCGCCGGGCCCCGCCGCGCCGGTGCCGCCTGCGCGGTGTGCGGCCCGGCCCTGGTTACGGTTCCGCCATGGCCGACTACCGCATCGAAACCGTACGCAACGGCGAGCGCGACTGGACCGCCCGCAACGACCGGGGCGCCGAGGTCCGCATCGCCCCCGCCGACTCGGCGGGCGCCCAGCCGTCCTTCACCCCCGTGGAACTGCTGCTCGCCGCGCTCGGCGGCTGCGGCGGCCTCGTCCTCGACCGCACCGCGCGCACCGTCCCCCACGACGACCTGCGGATCGTCGTCGAGTCCGTCTCCCGCCCCGAGGACGACGGCCGTGTCGGCAGGGTGCGGATCAGCTACGAACTGGAGCTGCCGGAGGGCGACACGGCGGCGGCGGACACCTTCGAGCGCGGTGTCCGCCTGACCCATGAGAAGTACTGCACGGTCAGCCGCACGGTCGAGCACGGTGCCCGCGTGGAGGCCCTGGGGCCCGACGGGACGATGCTCTTCCTGGGCGGCTGACCGCTTTTCGCCGTTGCTACGGCAGGCTGTGCACCTTCGGTCCGACGGAGTTGGACCACGCGCTGCCCGCCGTGGCGTCCCAGTTCGTGGACCAGGTCATCGCGCCGCGCAGCCCCGGGTAGGTCTTCGCGGGCTTGAACGAGCCGCATCCAGTGCCCCGCGCGAGGCAGTCGAGCGCGTTGTTCACCACGGACGGGTCGACATAACCGCTGCCCGCGCCGCGCGTGGAGGCCGGGACACCGAGCCCGACCTGCGACGGGTCGAGGCCGCCCTCCAGCTGGATGCAGGCGAGCGCGGTGAGGAAGTCCACCGAGCCCTGGCTGTAGACCTTGCCGTCGCAGCCGAGCATCGAACCGCTGTTGTAGTACTGCATGTTGACGACCGTGAGGATGTCCTTCACGTTGAGCGCCGTCTTGAAGTACTCGCCCGACGTGGACTGCATGTCGATCGTCTGCGGCGCCATGGTGAGGACGAACTTGGAGCCCGCCTTCGCCGCCAGGGCCCGCAGCGCCTTCGTCATGTAAGTGGAGTTGAGGCCGTTCTCCAGGTCGATGTCGACACCGTCGAAGCCGTACTCCTGCATGAGCGCGTACGCGCTGTTGGCGAACGCCGTCGCGGAGGCGTCGCTGTTGACCGAGATGCTGCCCTTCTCGCCGCCGACCGACAGGATCACCGACTTGCCGGCCGTGTGCTTGGCCGCGATGTCCGCCTTGAAGTCCGCGGCGGAGGCGTAGCCGACGGCCGGGTCCAGGTTGAAGGTGATCTGGCCGGGCGTGGTCGTCGCGTCGGCGAACGACACCGCGATGATGTCGTACTGCGAGGAGACGTCGCGGAGCTTCTGCACGGTCGCGCCGTTGTTGAAGTTCTGCCAGTACCCGGTCAGCGCGTGCTTGGGCACGGTGCCGCCACCGGGGTTCCCGCCCCCGGTCGGCGCGGTGCGCGCGCTCACGGCGGTCGACTTGGCCGACTCACCGGCCGCGTTCGTGGCGCTGACCTGGAAGCTGTACGAGGTGTCGGCGGTCAGGCCGGTGACCGTGGCGGAGGCGCCCGTGGTCGAGGCGACCTTCGTGCCGCCCCGGTAGACGTTGTAGCCGGTCGCGCCGGAGACCGGCGTCCAGGACAGGTCCACCGTGGAGGACGTGGTGGCGCCCGCGGCGAGCCCGGACGGCGTGCCCGGGATCACCACGGGGTCGCTGCCGCCGCCCCCGTCGGGGCCGAAGACGTTCACGTCGTCGACGTAGTACGCGCCCTGCCCGTACCAGCCGTGCGTGTAGATCGTGACGGAGGTCGTGCTCGCGCCGGTCTTGAAGCTGGTGGTCAGCTGCTGCCAGGACGAGGCGCCCGGGGTCCACGTCGACACGTCGGTGGTGCCGGTGCCGCTCGCGCCGAGGTACACATAGCTGCCCTGCACCCAACTGCTCAGGGTGTACGTCGAGTTGGGCTTCACCGCGACGGTCTGGCTGCACTGGGCGGTGTCCTGGCCCGCCGGTGTGGCCTTGAGCGCCTTGGCGCCGCCGTGCACGGGGGACGAGACGGTCGCGCCGCTGCCCGCGCTACAGGTCCAGTTGCTCAGGTCCGACTCGAAGCCGGCGTTCTTGGCGACGTTGACGTCGGCGGCCTGAGCGGGGGCGGCGAGCGCGGTCACGCCGAGCGCGGCCGCCGAGGTGACGGCGAGCGCGGCGGCAAGGCGCCGGGGTGCGCCGGGTCTGCCATGACGAGCACGGTCCACAGAATGCCTCCGGGGGAGAGGAGTAGGGCGGATGTGGACGACGGTGGCCACCGATGTCGTGCGCCAAAGTTGGTCCAGACCATTCCCGTTGTCAAGACCTGTGGAGGGACGAGGAGTTCGGGGGGTACGAGAACGGCGCCGAACACGAGGTTCGGCGCCGCCGCGGAGCGGGCCTCCGGGGCCCGGTGGTGGTGAGGTGTCAGAGCAGTCCCCGCGCGTACGCGGCCTGCCCCACGTGCTGCAGATCGTCCGAGAGCACACTCACCAGGCGCACCCCGAGTGTCACCGCCGGATCCCACCGATCGTCGACGATCCGGTCCAGATCGGCGTCCGTGAGGCCGGAGAGACAGCCCAGGCTCTGCTCGTGCACCGCGTCGTGGTAGCCGAGCAGCAGCTCCCCGGAGGCGACGCGCACCTGGCCGACCTCCTTCGCCGTGTGCCCGTACCCGGTGTCCGTCCGGTCCAGCGGCAGATCGAACCGCTCGGCCCAGCCCTGCGCGAGCCACACCTGGTCGGTCCCGGCCGCGTCGGCGACGTGATCGTCCTGCACGCGCGTGAGATGCCAGATCAGCCAGGCGATCGAATTCGCCCCGTCGCCGGGCCGCGCCTGCAACTGCTCCGGGGAAAGCCCGCCGACGACCCCGTGCACCTCTTCCTTAATGCGGTTGTAACCGTCAATGAGCAGGTCATGTGAGTGCATGGTGTGCAGTGTCGTCGACGCGGCGCATTTCGGCCAATGGAGGCCGCGAATATGCCGGAAGACTGGCGTGAAAAGCGTGGTGACAGGGAGCGGCGAGTGCCGATACTCGACAAGTGGGACGGTTGAACATTGTGCGGAATCGGCGGGCCGCGGTAGCCGGCAGACCCATTGACCGGCCACCTCCCGCCGTACGGGTCGATTACTGATCACGCGCCACCGCGTAAGTGATCAATGGCGCCAGGCAATGGGGGAGATCGTGCACGACGAATTCCTGTGCCATGTCACCGCATACGGAATATGCGGCGGACAGCGCGTGGGTGTCCCGCTCGGTACCTACCGGGCCCCGACCCTCCCCCTCGCCCTGTGGTGGTTGCGCGACCGCGCCACCTGGATCGCCGAACGCCTCGACCCGCGGCCCGACCTGCCGCACCTGCCCGAGGGCGCCCTGATGCCCGTCGCCGACGACGCCCCCGACGTGCCCTCCCTGCTGCGGGCCTGGTGCGCGGACACCGAACACCAGGAGCGCGTCGCCGAGGAACTGGCCGGCGGCCGTCTCGTCCGGCTCGCCACCCGCGACGACACCACCGAGTACGAACTCCTCGCCGAGTCGGTGGACGCCCTGCGCATGGCCCGCACCGTGCCGCGCGCCGAGGCCCCCGTGCCCGCGTCGGTATGACCTGACTAATCGCCGTCACGGGTGAATGCGTGCGTGCGGGCCCCCGCGCACGGGGAGTGTGGTCACGCACAGTGAGAACGACCACCTCGGGGCCGCCCAAATGAAACACAGATACGCATTCACCCTCGCGCTGCTCGCCGCCACGGCCGCACTCGTGCCGGCCGCGTCCGGCGCTCAGGCCGAGAAAGGACCCGGCCAGGTCTGCTTCTGGACCGAACCCGGCCAGCACGGCCAGGCCTGGTGCTATGCGCCACCCGGATACGCCGAGGCCGAGAACGGCACACAGCGCCGTGCCGCGTCCTTCGAATCCCGCGTGGGCCAGAGCGTCTACGCGATCAGCTACACCGTTTCCAACTGCCTCTACCGCGAGATCCGGCGCGACGACTACTCCGAGAACTGGGAGTGGGTCGGCAAATTGGACGGCGTCAGCGACAACACCATGGGGTGCGAGCAGGGCTGAACCGGCCATGATCCACCGCACCCGCGTCCGGACCCTCGCGCTCGTCACGGGCGCCCTGCTGCTCGCCGGCTGCGCGAGCAACCGCCCGACCGGTCCGGCCCGCTCGCCGGACGACACCGTCAGAGCAGCCCAACTGGTGCTCGCCGACCACTGTCTGACCGACCGGGGACTCACCCCGCCCCGGCCCGGACAGCGCGCACAGAGCCCGGCCGACGAAGAGCGCGTCGCCGACGCCCTGTTCGGCCGGCCGCCCGCCGAACTGTCCCTGACCCTGGCGAACGGCATCCCCGTCCGCGCCCACACCGACGGCTGCCTCGCCGCCGCCCAGCGCACGCTCTACGGCGATCAGAAGCGCTGGTTCCAGGTCTCGACCGTCGTCAACAACCTCAAGCCCGAAGCCGCCTGGCGCCACACCTCGCTCGCCGCCGTGCGCGAGCGGCACCGGGCCGACCTGACCACGTGGCGCCGGCTGCGCGCCCACGCGCTCGACGTGTCCGCACGGATCCTGCGCACCACGCCCGACCCCACCGGAGGAACCCCATGAAGCACCCGCTCGCCCTGCTCGCCGCCGCCGCGCTCGCCCTCGGCGGCGCCGCCGTCACCACCACCGCGTACGCCGCCCAGTGCCCCAGCGGCGAGTTCTGCGCCTGGACCGACGCCAACTACACCGGGATGCGCTGGAACTGGTCCGGCGACGACCACGACTGGGAGCCCGGCATCCAGGACGAGGACTCCTCCTGGGCCAACCACGGCATCTCCGGACCCGGCATCAAGGACCACGTCCAGGTCTACGAGAACCCCGGCCTGATCGGACTCGGCACGGTCTGTCTGGCCCCGGGCCAGGAGATCCCCTACGACAGCTGGGGCAACGACAGCGGGGACTCGCACACCTGGAAGATGGAGTGCTGACCCCACACTGATCCTGCACTGAACCCGGACTCCCGCCCGTCCGGAGGGAGTTCAGAACGCGTCCGCCGTGTGCGGCGACAACCCGGCGGACAGCGCGGCGTCGAGCATCGGCGCCGCGCCCGGCGTGTGCTCGGTGACCAGCCCCGCCGCCACGAGCGCGGACACGGTCACCGACCCCATGAAGGCGCTCGCCAGATCGCGCACCTCCAGGGACAGGTCGGGAGCGTCCCCGGTCGGGGCGTACGAGAAGCCGTCGGGGGACGCGATCAGCCGGAACGTCCCGTCGTTGGCGGGCAGGAGCGGGTCGCGGACCTCGAGCACCACGTCCACCGGCGCGTTCCAGGAGCGCGCGGCCAGCGCCGTACGGACGTCGACGAGCCGCACCCACAGCGCCGGAAACTCCTCCGTGACCCGCACCTGGTCGAGATCGCCCGCGAACAGCGGCAGCGGATCGTCGACCGGACGCCCCCAGGCCCGCACCCGGTCCGTCAGATCGATCCCGGCCAGATAGGTCCACAGCGCCGCCGCGACCTCCGGGGAGTCCGCCTCCAACTCGTCCAGACGCACCAGCCCCCGCACCTGCGACGCCGCCTCGCCCTGCTTCGTACGGTAGATCGCGTATCCGGCGAGCGGTTCGCCGAGCACCACCACCCGGGCCGGCGAGAACTCGTCGTCCTCCTCGTCCTTCTCGGCCAGCCACTCCTCGTGCCACCAGTCCCGGGTGCGCGCGAGCCGCCCCGCCCGACGGGACCTCGTCCCCTCGAAGTACGGGCCCAGCACATCGGGCGCCGCCTCCGTGTCGACGAGACGCAGGGGGCGGGGATCCGGCGGAATGCGCAGGGCCAGCGGACGACGGGTGTCGATCTCCACCGTCGTGCCGTACGAACCGGGGCCGAAGCCGAAACGCCCGTAGATCGACGCCTCCGAGGCCCACAGGGCGACCAGCGGCGCACCCTGGGCCACGCAGCGCGCGAAGAGTTCACCGATCATGCCCGACAGCACGCCGCGCCGGCGGTGCGTCGGGGCCACCGACACGAACGTCAGCCCCGGACAGGCCAGTTCACCGCCGCCGGGCACGGACAGGTCGAAGGGGTGCGCGGCCGCGAAACCCACCAGCTCGTCGTCCTCGTAGGCGCCGATCCGCAGGCAGGTGGCGAGCGTCTTCTCGTGCCGGCTCCGCAGGTCGCTCTCGGGAGACTCGTGGAAGACGAGATAGGCCAGGGCCAGGGCGCGCGGGATCTCTGACTCGGGAACGTCACGGAACCGGACGGAAGACGCATTCATGATCATTCAGCCTAGCCGTGAGCCTTCACTCACGCGACCGGCCTCAGACACGTGACCGGCCTCAGAGGCGACCGCCGTGTCGCGACCGTCGGGGCGGCGGGGTCCGGGCCACCCGAGGCCGCGCGGGATCGGAGTCCTCTGAGGCGCAACCTTTCTTCCCCGGTTCCGCGCCCGGCGGATGCACCTCCGCGCCGACTTCCCTCAGCCCTGTCCCCGGACGAGCCCCAGGCGGAGGCTGAGCCGCTGCATGCCGCGCCGCGCATGACTCTTGACCGTGCCCAGCGGCCAGCCGGTGCGCTCGGCGATCTGCGGCTGGGTCAGATCCTCGTAGAACGCCAGACACAGCACGGTGCGCTGGGGGACCGGCAGCCTCGCCAGCTCCTGGGTCATCACGATCCGGTCGAGCGCCGACTCCACGGACGCCGTCCGCGCCGAGTACCGGGAGGCCGCGAGGTCCACGAGGGTCGCGCGGCGGGCGCGGGCCGCGAGCGCGTCCGCGATCCGGCGCCGGGTGATGCCGGTCAGCCAGGCCGCCGCCGAGCCGAGTTCCGGCCGGTAGCCGGAACGCCCGCGCCAGGCGGCGAGAAAGACCTGCTGCACCACGTCCTCGGCGTCGCAGGAGTCGCCGAGCGCCCGCCCGGCGAGCCGGTGCACCAACGGCGCCCAGCGCCGGTACACCTCGGCGAGACACGCCGGGTCACCGGCCGCCATCCCGTCCGCCAGAACGGCCTCCGATGCCGTGCGCAGATCCAGTACGCGCCGCCGCACCGCTGTGCTCATCGATGTCTCGTCAACTCCTGGAAACGGTCGTGAACTCACCTTGTGGCGTCCACGAGCGGGCAGGCGGGCAGCACACCCGGCCGTGGCCCGGTCATCCTGGAAACGGCTTCGCCATCCCGGCAACTCGCATCGCTTGTGCGTCGTATCGTGAGCCGAATGGACGAGGGGCGAGAGGTACGGCACGCGCAACCGTCGCAGGCGCAAACGCCGGAAGAAGGGCCCGGCGTCACCACGGGAGCCCTCGCGCGGCGGCTCGGGGTCTCCCCGACGACGCTGCGCAGCTGGGACCGGCGCTACGGACTCGGGCCCGTCCAGCGGTCCACGGGCCGCCACCGGCGCTGGACGGACGACGACGTCGCGGTCGTCGAGGAGATGTGCCGGCTCACCACCACGGGCCTGCCGCCCGCCGAAGCCGCACGCCTGGCCCGCAAACGCCTGATGACGGGCCCCCCGGCGCTGCCCCGGCAGGTCCGGGCCGCCGCCAGGGCGACCGCCCCCGCCTCCCCTGAGCGGCTGACCCGGGGCATCGCGCGCGCCGCGACCCGGCTCGACGCCCCCACCGTGCACAGCCTGCTCGCCGACGCCGTGCGGAACCACGGCCTGGTGTCCTCCTGGCAGGACGTGATGGTGCCGGTGCTGCACCTGGTGGGCCGCAAGTGGGAGGAGGCCGGCGACCGGTACGTGGAGGTCGAGCACCTGCTGTCCTGGCACGTCTCGCGCGCCCTCCACCAGGCCGTCCCCGTCGCCCCGGTGTCCGCGTTGCCGCCGCTCGTGCTCGCCTGCGTGCCCGCCGAACAGCACGTCCTTCCGCTGGAGGCGCTGAGCGCCGCCCTGGGTGAACTCGGCGTGCCGCAAAGGATGTTCGGCGCCGCCGTGCCCGTCGAGGCGGTCTCCGCCGCCGTGCGCAGGACCGGGCCGCGCGTCGTCGTGCTGTGGGCGCAGGCCCGCTCCACGGCGAGCCTGCCGCTGGCCCGGCACCTCGCCGAGACCCACTGGGGCGTGCGCGGCGCCCGCGGCAAACCCGCCGTGATGCTGTGCGGCCCCGGCTGGGCGGGCCGCGGGGTGCGGGGCGCCCTGTATCCGACGACTCTGCCGGAGGCGCTGCACCAGATCGGGCGGCTCTACCCGGAGATCAGTCGAGACCCCGCGCCCGCTTGAACCGCGCGAGACCGTCCGACAGCTCGACGATCGGATCCGGATAGTCGTACGCGGCCCGCTCCAGACCCCGCAGCTTCCACGGCCGGTGCACCGCGGCGCCCTCCAGACCGGCCAGTTCCGGCACCCACCGCCGCACGTAGGTGCCGTCCGGGTCGTAACGCTCGGCCTGTGCCAGCGGATTGAGCACCCGGTTCGGCCGGCTGTCCGTGCCGGTGCCCGCCATCCACTGCCAGTTCAGCTGGTTGTTCGCCACGTCCCCGTCCACCAGCAGGTCGAGGAAGTGCCGGGCGCCCACCCGCCAGTCGACGTACAGCGTCTTGACCAGGAAGCTCGACGCGATCAGCCGGCCCCGGTTGTGCATCCAGCCCTCGTGCCGCAGCTGCCGCATCGCCGCGTCCACCACCGGATAGCCCGTACGGCCCTCCTGCCACGCCTCGATGTCCTCGCGGGCCGAGCGTGCGGTGCGCCAGCGGTCGCCCTGGGTGCGGTAGTCGTCGTGCGCCGCGGCCGGGCGCGCGGCGAGGACCTGGTGGTGGAAGTCCCGCCAGGCGAGCTGCCGCACGAACGCCTCCGCGCCCGGACCGCCCGCCGCGCGCGAGCGCTGCGCCGCCTCCACCGGACCGATCGTGCCGAAGTGCAGATGCGGGGAGAGCTTCGAGGTGGCGTCGCCCGGCAGATCGTCGTGGCGGTCCTCGTACGCGGAGATCCCCGACCGCAGCCACGCCGTGAGCCGCTTCCGGCCCGCCTCCTCGCCGCCCTCCGCGAGCCCCGGGGACACCCCCGGCACCTTGTCCCGCTGCGGCAACGGTGCCGAGCCGACGCCCTCGGGCACCGTGATCGCGCGCGGCGCCCGCACCACGGAACGCACCGGCTGCTGGTCCCAGTGCCGGTGGTACGGGGTGAACACGGCGAAGTGGTCCTTGCCCGCGGGCGCCACCTCCCCGGGCGGCACACAGGTCACCACCGCGTCATGGACGACCACCTCGCAGCCCAGACCCCGCAGCGCGGCCCGCAGCCCGTCCTCGCGCCGCCGCGCGTACCGGCTCACCCCGCCCGCGAGGTGCACCGCGCACGCGTCGGTCTCCGACACCACCTTCGCCACCTCGTCCGTGACGTCGCCGTCGCGCAGGATCAGCCGCCCGCCGCGCTCGCGCAGCCCCGCGTCCAGGTCCCGCAGGCAGTCCGCGAGGAACGCCTCCCGGTTCGGCACGGTGAAGGACGCCGCGTCGATCCCGCTGTCCCGGACGAACAGCGGCACCACCGCGTCGGATGCGTCGAGGGCGGCCCGCAGCGGCGGGTGGTCGTGCACCCGCAGGTCGGAGGTGAACAGGACGACACGGACGCGCACGGACGACTCCTGGGGAAACGGTGGACATTCGCCTTCGTGAGCCCTTCCCCCGGCGGCCGGGCCCCGGATGCAGCGCTCGGCCGAACGGGTTCCTGTCCCGCGCCCACGAGCCGTGCATGTACGCAACAGGTGCGGGCAGGCGAAGAACAGGGACGGCGGAGCGCCACAGGGCGTGGGCGTTCCGTGAGAGTGCGACGGGTGGAGGTGCCGGAAAGATGCGAACAGAGGTGTTGCGACGGTTTTCCGCGGGAGCGCCGCGAGGGTCCTGGCCGGCCGAGGAGTACGCGGCGCGACTGCGTGCCCAGGGCCGCGCGGCGCGCGTGGTGATGGACCTGGAGACGGACGCGTTCCTCGTGGTGGCCGGGGACGCGGAGCACTCCGGCTGAACAGGGGAGCGGCCCGCGCACGCGCGGGCCGCTCCACCCTGTACCGAGCCCCCGGCCCCGTGGCCGGGGGTTTTCAGCGCCCTGCGGCGCCCACCTCCGAGAGCCGCTCCCCGCCGGCCTCCCCGGACAGACGCGCCGTGACCCGGACCGTGCCGTTCTCGGGCGCCCGGACCGCCATCGTGCGGCCGGCGGCGGCGGTGTCGACCGCCCCGCTCGCCGAGATCCCGACGACCGCACGGCTGCCCGCCGCGACCAGGTACCAGTGGTCCTTCGGCGACTTCCAGCGCGTCGACGCCACCACGTGCTGCCCGAACCGGCTGCACGCCGCCGTGTTCCGCGCCTGCCCCACCAGCTCGGCGGGCGCGGTCAGCGACGACGTGGGCGTCCGCAGCAGCAGCGCCACATCGCCCGGTCCGCGCCAGGTCGTGGCGCGCGCGCACATCCACACCGCGTGGCCGCCGCCCTCCGGCAGCTCCTGCTCGGCGAAGTCCCAGGCGTTGACGGCGCGCACGGCGCCGCCCTCCCACGAGCCGAGCCGGCACGCGCTGCGCGCCCACGCCAGCAGTGCCTGACTGCTCGTCGCCTCACGGGGCTGCCGCGCCGGGGGAGTGCCGTGGCCCGGCAGCGGCGTGTACGTGAGGTGCACGGGCGAGAGCCCGCCGAGATCCGCGACCACGAACGCGTGGTGCTCCACGATCCGCGACGAGGACCGCAGTTGGAGCACCGGACGCCGCGCGCAGTCGGCCGCCGCGACCACCGGGACCGCGTCGGTCACACCGTCGCCCGACACGTGCAGCGGCCGCGCCGGACTGTCGGGCCGCAACAGGTCCCGGGTGGTCGACTCGGCGACCCACGGGGCGGTCAGATAGCGGGCCGAGCCCTTCGACCGGGCCAGCACGACGACGGCGGCCGTGGTGACGTCCGCGTCGTCCGCGCGGGAGAGGGCGAGCGCCGCCGGGGAGTCGCCGTCGGCGTCGGTGTACCGGGCCAGCCGCTCGCCGTCGCTGAACAGGACCACGCCCCGGCCGCCGACATCGCCCGCGTACAACAGCTGCGGACTGCGCGGTGGCGCGTCGGTCGGCGTGCCGGGCGTCGCCGTCACCCGTACGTCCGTCGTGGGCGCCGCCCAGGTGCCCAGCGCGCGGGACAGCAGGTCCTTGTCGTCCGTGCGGCCCCCGCGGGCCGGCCACGCCGTGAAGTCGACGCGGGAGGTGTCCGCCCACTGCTGCGCGTCGGCCCGCACCAGACGGTCGGCGGAGAGATAGCGGGGCGTGGCCGCGCGGGCCGATGCCGTCGACCGCCCGGAGCCGTCGGTGGTCTGCGGCACGATGACCGCGGCCAGGGCCACAGCGGCGGCCGCGCCGGTGAGCCACACGGCCCGCCTGCGCCGGCCGCGGCGCACCAGATCGGTGGGCCGGCTCTGGACCGAGCAGGCGTCGAACTCCTGGGAGCGCAGCAGGGCTTCGGCGGCGGCGCCCGCTGCCGCGTCCAGATCCGCTGCCGCCCGGACGCTCGCCGCGGCGTCGCGCACACCGGCCGCCTCCAGCAGCGCGGCGGTCCGCCGGTCCGGCAGACCGTCGACGCGGCGCAGCACGAACGCGGCACGCGTCGGGGCAGGCGCGTCGGCGAGCGCCTGCCCCAGTGCGATCTCCTCCGCGCCGCCCGCGTGCGGGAACAGCCGCAGCCCCCACACCACGGGCAGCCTCGGCACGAGGGTCCGGGGCGGCGGCAGCGCGCCGGGCCAGCCGGCGGGGCGGTGGGCGGCGGACAGGGCCGCGCGCAGCACCCGTACCCGCAGCGCGTCACCGGTGACGGCGTCGCCGTCCTGCGGACCGCGCGGACGGGGCACGAGCGTGCCGCGCGCCCCGGGCAGCGCCCGTTGCGCGGCTCCGTGGGCCAGCAGCACCCGCCGGTGTCGGGAGAGGGCGGCGGGAAGAGTCAGGTACGCCAGCCGCACCAGCGCCGTGTACTGCGCCACGAGTGCGGCCTCGGCGTGATCCTTGGCTATCCTGGTGCGCTTGATCGGACGGCCGGTTCGAAGAACGGACATGATCGGACCTTTCGGGTCGTTTGACGGTCGTCGACACGTCGGACCACGAGTCGTGTCGACGACCGTCAAACGACCGGAACCCGATGCGGTCACTCGGCCGGCCGATCAGGACTGCCACGCCGGAGTCGGGGTAGCAGCATGGCTGCGGGGCCCTTGCCACACGGGCCGGCCGGCGAGAGAGACATGGATGAGCGAGTACACCGAGTGCATGGGCGGAGAAGTGATCCGATCGGGCTTCGAGGCGTCGGTCGAGCCGCTGCGGCAGGTGACGCACTACACCGGTGAACCGGGTTGCATAGCCGACGCGCGCGCCTTCACCGGCGCGTTCCTGACCCGGCTGCGCCAGGAGTGGTGCGTGGGTCTCGAGGCGCACGTGACCGGTGACGTGATGCTCATCGTGAGCGAACTGGTCACGAACGCGGACCGGCACAGCGCGGGCCCCTACGTCCTGGAGCTGGAGGGCACGGCACGGCACATCGCCGTCACCGTCTACGACAGCAGCGCGGCCGTGCCCCTGCGCTATCCCAAGGACCCGGGGCGCATCGGGGGGCACGGCCTGGAGATCGTGGACGCGCTCGCCGAGGTCACCGTGGAACGGGTGCCCGTCGGCAAGCGCGTACGGGCGGTGCTGTCACTGCCCTCCTGAGGTCCCGCCTCAGACGGCGTCCGCCTCGGCGAGCATCCCGGTCCGCAGCCGCGCGATCAGCTGCTTGATCAGGCGGGACACATGCATCTGCGAGTACCCGAGCCGCTCCCCGATCTCCGCCTGGGTCAGCTCCTCGACGAACCGCAGATGGAGCAGCTGCCGGTCCCGGGAGGGAAGCCTGGCCACCAGCGGGGCGAGCGCCTGGAAGTCCTCGACGAGCTCCATCGCCCCGTCCTCGACGCCGATGAAGTCGGCGAGCACCGACTCGCCGTCCTGTCCGCCGTCGCCGCCGGTCAGCGCCGCGTCCAGGGACGCCGACGTATACCCGTTCGACGCCAGCTGGGCCTCGACGACCTGGGCCTCCGAGATGTCCATCAGCGTGGCCAGTTCGGCGGTGCTGGGCTCCCGGTCCAGACGGCTGCACAGCTCGTCGCGGGCCTTGGCCAGTTCGAGCCGCATCTCCTGGAGCCGGCGCGGCACGTGCACGGCCCAGGTCGTGTCCCGGAAGAAACGCTTGATCTCACCTGTGATGTAGGGCAGCACGAACGAGGTGAACTCGACCTCGCGCGAGATCTCGAACCGGTCGATCGCCTTGATCAGGCCGATCGTGCCGACCTGGACGATGTCCTCGAAGTCGCCCGTGGAGTCCCCGCGGTGCCGGAAGCGGCCGGCCGCGAAGCGGACCAGCGACATGTTCATCTCGATCAGCGTGTTGCGCGTGTACTGGTACTCCGGAGTCCCCTCCTCCAGCTCCGCCAGTCGCCGGAAGAAGTGGCGCGACAGCTCCCGCGCGTCCCGCGGCGCCACCCGGCCGGGGTCGGAGATGTCGTACGCGGATGCCTCACCAACCGTGGTCCGGGTCCTGTGCGCAGTGACGTCCGTCCCGCTCATGGTGGAATCCACCGTCCCTCCCGCGCCGTGAGCCGACGCAACACCCTGTTCCATCATGGTGTTCGGCAGTTACCCGCGAACTCGCCGGTCATGCACATTTGCTCAGGAGGTACGCCATCAACACGGCAGACACAGCAGGGACGGTGCGCGAACTCGCCGCCGCGCTCCCGGACAGCACCCTCGTCACGGACGCGGACGTCCTCGCGTCCCTCGGCCACGACGACGCCGAGTGGGCGCCCGTGGGCAGGCCCCTGGCCGCGGTGCGCGCCACCTCGGCCGACGAGGTCCAGGCCGTCGTCCGGGAGTGCGCGGCCCGGCGGATACCCGTCGTCACCCGGGGCGCGGGCACCGGTCTCTCGGGCGGCGCCAACGCCGTCGACGGCTGCCTCGTCCTCGACGTGTCGCGGATGAACCGCATCCTGGAGATCGACACCGAGAACCTGATCGCCGTCGTCCAGCCCGGAGTCGTCAACAACGACCTGAAGGCCGCCGTCGCCGAGCACGGCCTGTGGTACCCGCCGGACCCGGCCAGCGCCCCCTGGTCCACGATCGGCGGGAACGTCTCGACGAACGCGGGCGGCCTGTGCTGTCTCAAGTACGGCGTCACCCGGGACTACGTCCTCGGGATGGAGGTCGTCATGGGCGGCCCCGCGGGCGAGTACGGCTCCCGCGTCCGGCTCGGCCGGCGCACCACCAAGGGCGTCGCCGGGTACGACCTGACGAGCCTGTTCGTCGGCTCCGAGGGCACCTTCGGGGTCGTCACCGAGATCACGCTGAAGCTGCGGCCAGCCCCGGTGGCGGAGCCCCGCACGGTCGTCGGCGCCTTCGACAGCCTGGTCGCCGCGGGCGCCGCGGTCGCCCTGGTCACGAGCCGCGGCCTGGCCCCGGCCGCCCTCGAACTCCTGGACCGGGCCTGCATGCAGGCGGTGGAGGACTGGAAGCACCTCGGCATCGAACCCGGCGCCGAGGCCATGCTGCTCGCCCGGATCGACGCCCCCGGCGACGCGGGCGCGGCCGAGGCGGACGCCATGGCCGCCGCGTTCCGGGAGGCCGGAGCCCTGTGGGCCGAGCAGTCCACCGACGCCGTCGAGGCCGAGGCCCTGTTCGACGTACGCCGCCTCGCCTATCCGGCGCTGGAACGGCTCGGCCCGGTCCTCACCGAGGACCTGTGCGTGCCCCGCTCCGCCGTGCCCGAGATGCTCGCCACCATCGAGAAGATCGGGCACCGGCACGGCGTGCGCATCGCCACCATCGCGCACGCGGGCGACGGCAACCTCCACCCGCTGCTGATCACCGAGCCCGGCGACGAGGCGGCCCGCGTCGCCGCGCAGGCCGCCTTCGAGGAACTGCTCCAGGCCGCGATCGCCGCGGGCGGCACGGTCACCGGCGAGCACGGCGTGGGGCTGCTCAAGCGCGCCGGGATGCGCGACGAACTCGGCCCGTCGGTGCTCTCGTTGCAGCGCGCGGTGAAGCGGACGCTCGACCCGCTGGACCTGTTCAACCCGGGGAAGGTCGTCGGCGAGGACTGACCCTCCCCGGGCGCCGCGCCGACGCGGCAACCCGGTCGGTCGGGGTGCGGCGGATCGTGGATGAACACCCGGTGAAACCAGGCCACTTGAGCCACTTCGCCCGCGCCGGGCCGCCCCGTCGGCGAGACTGCGGTAGGGACAAACCCGGCAGTAGGGCAAGATCGACGACAGCGGCCCGTCCGCGGCGGAGCGGAACGGGCGACAACCGACAGTGCAGTGCACGGATGAGGGAGGCGGTCCCATGGCCCGGCCGATCACCGCGGGAGTGGACGGATCACCCGAGAGCGCGGCGGCGGCCGCCTGGGCGGCGCGCGAGGCGGTACGGCGCGAGCTTCCCCTGCGGCTGGTGCACGTGAGCGAGGCCGTGCCGGAGAGCCTCGCGCTCGCCGCCGACGAATCGGCGCGCGTGCAGTGGGCGCACGACCTGCTGGAGGACGCCGAGCAGGAGATCGCCGAGCGCCACCCCGGCCTCTCCGTCACCACCGACGTCCTCGACGACGGCGCCCCCGCCGCGCTGACGGGCGCCGCGCGCGACGCGGAACTCCTCGTCCTCGGCTCGCGCGGGTACGGCACCCTCGTCGGATTCCTGCTCGGCTCCGTCGGCCAGCAGGTCGTCGCCACGACCGAGCGGCCCGTGGTCCTGGTCCGGGCCGGCGACGAGGCGAGCGGCGAGGCGGCCGGGCGCGAGATCGTCGTCGGACAGGAGGGCGACGCCGAGGACAGCGCCGCCGCCCTGGAGTTCGCCTTCCGCACCGCGGCCGCCCGCGGCGCGACCGTGCGGGCGGTGCGCGCCTGGAGCCTGCCGCCGGTGTTCGCCTACAGCCCCGCCTCGCTCCAGCTCCTCGACGAGTCCGGAGGCATCGAGCCGTACGAGAAGAAGGCCCTGGGCGCCGCCCTCGCACCCTGGCGCGAGCGCTTCCCCGACGTGCCGGTCGTCGAGCACGTCGAGATCGGCAGCGCCGGCCAGGTGCTCCTGTCGGTCGCCGCCGGGGCCCAGCTCCTGGTCGTCGGACGCCGGGCCCGGCGCACCGCCGTCGGCGCCCGCATCGGCTCCGTCGCGCACGCCGTGCTGCACCACGCGCCGTGCCCGGTCGCGGTGGTGCCGCACGGCTGAGACGCGCCCCAGGGGCGTGCGTCCTAGGAGTTCTCCTCACCGGTCAGCGACACCGCGCCGACCGGACAGGCCCGCACCGCCTCCTTCAGCAGGGGGTGCTCCCCGGTCGCCGCGGCGCGGCCGGGGAGCACTTCGCTGAGTCCGTCGTCGTCCTGCGTGAACACGTCCGGCGCGGTCAGCGCGCACATCCCCGCGCCCACGCACCGCTCCTTGTCGACCTCGACCCGCACGGCGCTCACCACGCGACCGGCAGTTCGAGCATGCCCTGGATGGTGTCTCCGGGCTTGAACGGGATCTCCTCGGCGGGCGCCGCGAGCCGCAGGCCGGGGAACCGTTTCAGGAGACCGGCGAGCGCGATCTCCAGCTCGGCGCGCGCGAGGTTCTGGCCCAGGCACTGGTGGATGCCGAACCCGAACGCCAGGTGGTGCCGCGCGCTGCGGTCCCAGTCGAGGCTCTCCGGCGCCGCGAAGGCGCCGTCGTCGCGGTTGATGAGCGAGGTGGAGAACACGACGCCCTCGCCGGCCCGGACCGTCGATCCGGCCACCTCCATGTCCTCCGTCGCGATCCGCAGCAGCCCGTCCGCGATGGACAGATACCGCAGCAGCTCCTCCACCGCGACGGTCGTCGAGGTGCGGCCCTCGCGCAACGCCGCCAGCTGCTCGGGGTGGCGCAGCAGCGTGAAGGTGCCGAGCGAGATCATGTTCGCGGTCGTCTCGTGCCCGGCGACGAGCAGGATGACGGCGTACGCGATCAGCTGATCGCGGTCCGGCGGCCCGTCCGGCCCGTCGCGGTGGATGAGTTCGTCGAGGAGCCCGTCGCCCGGTTCGGCGCGCTTGCGGTCGATCAGGTCCCCGAGGTAGCCCTCCAGCTCTTCCCTGGCCCGCTCCACGTCGGCGGCGGCCGGGCCGCGCAGGAGCCGCCGTGAGCGCTCCTCGAAGAACTCGTGGTCCGCGTACGGCACCCCGAGCAGCGCGCAGATCACCATCGACGGCACGGGCAGCGCGAACGCGCCGACGAGCTCGGCGGGCGGTCCCTGCCGCTCCATCGCGTCGAGGAGCCGGTCCACGGTCTGCTGGATGCTCGGGCGCAGCCCGGTGATCCGCTTGAGCGAGAAGCTCGGGATCAGCATCCGGCGCTGGGCGTTGTGCTCGGGGTCGTCGACCCCGAGCAGCGCCACGCGGCGCGCGCCGGCCTTCGCGAACCGTTCGGTGGGCGCCGGGAAGCCGGGCCGTTCGCGGTCGGTCGACAGCCGTGGGTCGGCGAGGAGTTCCCGGGCCAGGGTGTGCCCGGTGACGGCCCAGACCGTGCTGCCGTCGTAGAAGGTGACCCGGCTGAGCGGGCCCTCGTCGCGCAGGGGCGCGTAGGCGGCCGGCGGGTGGTAGGGGCAGCCGCGGTCCTGCGGGAAGGGGATCGGTCGGTTCAGCGGGTCGGTCGTGGTGTGAGCGGTGTGCGGTGTGTGGGGGGCCTGGCGGGCCGGTTCCGTCGTGGATTCCGTCATGGATCGGATCGCCTCGCAGTGCTCGGTCGTGCGCGCGGAGCTGGCCGTTCCGCGCTCCCTCGTCATTTGATGCCCCTACCACCGATCAGGTCGACACGAAGACCGGCCAGTTCGTACGCACGGGGTATCTGGCCGGGGTTTTTCGCCCCCGGCCGGGGGCTGAGGCGGCATCTCGCCCCGGGACCGCGGTACGGGAGGGACGCCGGGCGGGCGATGCGGCCCCTCGATGGCCGGATCGCGGTGTGAGAGCGACCTGAATCGTGCCGTCCGCGGGCGCCCGGAATGCGTCCCTCAGGCTTTGAGCGCGACCACGGCCTCGTCGGTGTACGGGAGGAACGTCAGGGTCTGGTGGAAGTACAGCTCGATGCCGTGCGCGTCGTGCGCCGTGTAGCCGATCGCCAGGTCCTGACCCAGCCGCAGCTCGAAGTCGCCGCCGCGCGTCGAGATCACGAACGCGCCGTTCAGGGCCGGGGCCCAGATGAGTTCGCCGTCGAGGATCCGGCCGAGGTGGTTGGCGACGGGATAGCCGTGGTCGGAGGTCTCGCTGACGGCCGTGTACGCGTCGGCGCCCAGCAGCAGCGCGTACGGGCCGTCGACACCGGCCAGGCGCAGCGCGGTGAGGGCGCGGCTGATGGTGTCCGGGTAGTCGCGCGGCTCTGCCGGCAGGCTCAGGACCGGGTTCGAGGTGCGCTCCCGCAGCCCCGGGATGCCGGCGGCCTCGTAGCCGTCGAAGATCGCCTGGTCCTCGGCGAACGCCATGGACCGTGCCGCGTCCTTGACCGGCTGCCAGTCGGAGTCGAGCGACCCGCGCTCCACGTCGTCGACCGCTTCCCGGCTCACGACGAACGGGACCCGCAGCTCGACCAGCGGCCGGGCGCCGCGCAGCCGGGCGCCGACACCCGGCGCGGGCGGGGCGATGTCCGTGAGGTGGCCGGTGCCGACGGCCGCGAGCTCCGGCCCCTCGGGGCCGGTGACGTCCACCACGCGGCGGCCCGCCACGTGGCGCTGGAACGTGCGGCGCGCCTCCTCCTCGATCTCCGCCCACGCGGCGGGCGTGATCGGCGCGAGCTCACGGTGCAGATTGGTGCTGGGGGTGGAGGTGCTCATGGTGCTCAGGCTCCTTTGAGGCTGCCGATGCCCAGCGAGCCGTCGACGGCGGCGGCCGCTGCGGGCGGTGGGTCGGGCAGGTCGTCGAGGAAGTCGGCGCTCGGCACGTGGAACAGACACCCCGTCACCGCCGTCGAGAAGTCGAGGATGCGGTCGTGGTTGCCGGGCGGATCGCCGAGGAACATGTTGCGCAGCATCCGCTCGGTGACGTCCGGCGTGCGCGCGTAGCCGATGAAGTAGGTGCCGAACTCGCCCCGGCCGAGGCTGCCGAACGGCATGTTCTCGCGCAGGATCTGCCGCTCGGTGCCGTCCTCGTCGACGATCGTGTTCAGCGCGACGTGCGAGTTCGCGGGCTTGACGTCGTCGCCCAGTTCGACGTTCGCGGTCTTGGTACGGCCGATGACCCGCTCCTGCTCGTCGGAGGGCAGCGCCTCCCAGGCCGCCATGTCGTGCACGTACTTCTGCACGATCACGTAGCTGGAGCCGCGGAAGTCCGGGTCCTCGTCGCCCACGTACACCGCCTCGGCAGCCGCTGAGCCCACGGGGTTCTCGCTGCCGTCGACGAATCCCAGCAGGTCGCGCTCGTCGAAGTACTTGAAGCCGTGCACCTCGTCCACGACGGTGACGGCCGCGCCGAGCCGGTCGACGAGGAGCCGGGCCAGCTCGAAGCAGAGGTCCATGCGGCGGGCGCGGAAGTGGAAGAGGAGGTCGCCGGGGGTGGCCGGGGCCAGGTGACGCGGTCCGGCCAGGGCCTGGAAGGGGTGCAGCTCGCGCGGCCGGGGACCGGCGAAGAGCCGGTCCCACGCGGTGGAGCCGATCCCGGCGACACACGTCAGGCCGTCGTCGGGGGAGCGGAAGGCGACGGAGCGCAGCAGTCCGGACAGATCCTCCAGGGTGTCGCGCACCACGCCCTCGCCGCCGGGCGCGACGGTGACGACGAGGAACACCGCGGCCTTCGCGGGTGGGGTGAGGACGGACTGCGACTCGACCACGAAGACTCCCGTGACAGCTGCCGTGATTTCTAGTTTTGTCACTTTATGGGTAGATTCGGGGCGCGGCATGTGCGGCAAGTTGGGTGGGTGTGTCCCACCTCACCCGGCGGGAGTCGCCGAAGGGGGTGGAGCACGGTTGGTTCGCTGTTAAACTTTGAACCAAGGCCCCGACCGTTCTCCCCCGTACGGTCGGGGTCCTTTTTTTGCCGTGCTGCATGTCTCATTGGGACAGATGTCTCATTGGGACGCGAGGGGGTTACTGTGGAAGGGCGGGGGTGAGCGAGAGCGACGAAGGAGTCGAGTCATGAAGGCACTTCAGTACCGGACCGTCGGGGCCGCACCCGAGGTCGTCACCGTCCCCGACCCGGAGCCGGGTCCCGGACAGGTCCTGTTGAAGGTGACCGCTGCCGGCGTCTGCCACTCCGACATCGCGGTGATGAGCTGGCCCGCCGAGGGATTCCCCTACGAGCTGCCGCTGACCCTCGGCCACGAGGGCGTCGGGACCGTCGCCGCGCTCGGTGCGGGCGTGACCGGCCTGAAGGAGGGCGACCCGGTCGCCGTCTACGGCCCCTGGGGATGCGGCACCTGTGCCAACTGCGCGCAGGGCAAGGAGAACTACTGCCTGCGCGCCGACGAGCTGGGCATCCGTCCGCCCGGACTGGGCGCCCCCGGCTCCATGGCCGAGTACATGATCGTCGACGACCCGCGCCACCTCGTGCCGATCGATGGCCTCGACCCCGTCGCCACCGTGCCGCTCACCGACGCCGGCCTCACCCCGTACCACGCGATCAAGCGCTCGCTGCCCAAGCTGGTGCCCGGCTCCACCGCCGTCGTCATCGGCACCGGCGGACTCGGCCACGTCGCCATCCAGCTGCTGCGCGCCATGACCGCCGCCCGCGTCGTCGCCCTCGACGTGACCGAGGACAAGCTCGCCCTCGCCCGCACCGTCGGCGCCCACGAGGCGATCCTTTCGGACAAGGAGGCCGCGGCGAAGGTGCGCGAGCTGACCGGCGGACGCGGCGCCGAGGCCGTCTTCGACTTCGTCGGCGTCCAGCCGACCGTCGAGACCGCCGGCGCGATCGCCGCGGTCGAGGGCGACGTGACCCTCGTCGGCATCGGTGGCGGCACCCTCCCGGTCGGCTTCGGCGCGACCAACTTCGAGGTCAGCGTCACCGCGCCGTACTGGGGCAGCCGCGGCGAGCTCATCGAGGTACTGGACCTGGCCCGGGCCGGAGCCGTCTCCGTGCACACCGAGACGTACTCCCTCGACGACGCGCCGCTCGCGTACGAGCGACTGCACGACGGCAAGATCAACGGCCGTGCGGTGATCCTCCCGAACGGCTGACCGAGAGTGCATACCGTGGTCGAATTCCGGCCACGGTATGCGTTCATCATTCAACTGTCGGCGTGGAGGGGGCTGTTCCGGCCCACGGGTGATCAATAGCCTGAGGTGAACCGTCCGTACACCCCACTGAGGGAGTGCCATGTCCACCGCGCAGATCCCCGACATACTGTCGCCGGAGTTCGCCGCCGACCCCTACCCCGCCTACCGCGTGCTGCGCGAGTCGGCGCCGCTCCTCTGGCACGAGGCGACCCAGAGCTGGATCGTCTCGCGCTACACCGACGTGGAGCGCGTCTTCAAGGACAAGGCGGGCCAGTTCACCACCGACAACTACGACTGGCAGCTCGAGCCCGTCCACGGCAAGACCATCCTCCAGCTCAGCGGCCGCGAGCACGCCGTGCGCCGCGCCCTGGTCGCCCCGGCCTTCCGCGGCAGCGACCTCCAGGAGAAGTTCCTGCCGGTCATCGAGCGCAACTCCCGCGCCCTGATCGACCGGTTCCGCGCCACCGGCTCCGCCGACATCGTCGGCGACTACGCCACCCGCTTCCCGGTCAACGTCATCGCCGACATGCTCGGCCTCGACCAGGCCGACCACGCCCGCTTCCACGGCTGGTACACCGCCGTCATCGCCTTCCTCGGCAACCTCGCAGGTGACCCGGACGTCACGGCGGCGGGGGAGCGCACCCGCGTCGAGTTCGCCGAGTACATGATCCCGATCATCCAGGCCCGCCGCGAGAACCTCGGCGACGACCTGCTCTCCGCGCTGTGCGCCGCCGAGGTCGACGGCGTACGGATGAGCGACGAGGACATCAAGGCGTTCTGCAGCCTGCTCCTCGCGGCCGGCGGCGAGACCACCGACAAGGCGATCGCCAGCATCTTCGCCAACCTCCTGGTCAATCCCGAGCAGCTGGCCGCCGTACGGGAGGACCGCTCGCTGATCGACCGGGCCTTCGCGGAGACCCTGCGGCACACGCCCCCGGTCCACATGATCATGCGGCAGTCCGCCACCGACGTGGAGCTGTCCGGCGGAACCGTCCCCGCGGGCGCCACCGTCACCTGTCTCATCGGCGCGGCCAACCGCGACGGCGACCGGTACGCCGAGCCCGACCGCTTCGACATCTTCCGCGACGACCTCACCACCACCACGGCGTTCTCGGCCGCCGCCGACCACCTCGCCTTCGCACTCGGCCGGCACTTCTGCGTCGGCGCGCTGCTCGCCAAGGCCGAGGTCGAGACCGGCGTGAACCAGCTGCTCGACGCGATGCCCGACGTACGCCTCGCCGACGGCTTCGACCCCGTGGAGCAGGGCGTGTTCACGCGCGGCCCGCAGTCGCTGCCGGTGACGTTCACCCCGGTCGCCCCCTGAGGTCCCGGCCGGGTGCTAGCCTCGTACACATGCTTCGTTCCACGTGTCTGAACTGGTGGCGCCTCACTTAGAGGCGGCCACAGCCATGCACGAACAAGGGCCGTCCCCGGACGGCCCTTCTTGCTTTCCTCCCGCGGATCTCCGCAGACGGCAGGCCGGGCCGCCCCGAGGGCGACCACGACCCGTCGAACCGCAGGGAGAGATCATGACCACCACCCTCGAACACCCCACCACCGACGTCCTCGGCACCACCGCCGCGCGCGCCCGCAGCGCCGAACTGGAACACCTCGTGCGCAGCGACCCGGGCCGCTTCCGGGTCCTCACCGGGGACCGGCCGACCGGACGACTCCATCTCGGCCACTACTTCGGCACACTCCACAACCGCGTCAGACTCCAGGACCTCGGCGTCGAGACCTTCGTCCTCGTCCCCGACTACCAGGTGCTCACCGACCGGGACTTGGCCGACCACCTTCAGGAGTACGTGGCCGAACTCGTCCTCGATTACCTGGCCATCGGCATCGACCCGGAGCGGTCCACGATCTTCGCGCACAGCGCCGTCCCCGCGCTGAACCAACTGCTGCTGCCGTTCCTCAGCCTCGTCTCCGTCGCCGAGCTGAACCGCAACCCCACCGTCAAGGACGAGATCGCCCACTCCCGGCAGTCGGCCGTCAGCGGGCTCATGCTCACCTACCCGGTCCACCAGGCCGCCGACATCCTCTCCGTCAAGGCCAATCTGGTCCCCGTCGGCCAGGACCAGCTGCCCCACCTGGAGATCACCCGCACCGTCGCCCGCCGCTTCAACGACCGGTACGGAAACGGCACGGACCTCTTCCCGCGCCCCGAGGCGCTGCTGTCCGAGGCCCCGCTGCTGCTCGGCACCGACGGCACCAAGATGAGCAAGAGCCGGGGCAACGCCATCGCGCTGTCCGCCGACGCCGACGAGACCGCGCGGCTGCTGCGCGGCGCGAAGACCGACGCCGAGCGCCGCATCACGTACGAGCCCGCGACCCGCCCCGAGGTCTCCTCCCTCGTCCTGCTCGCCGCGCTCTGCGAGGGCACCGACCCCCGCCGGGTCGCCGAGGAGCTGGGCGACGGGGGAGGGGCCGCGCTCAAGCGCCGCGTCACCGAAGCGGTGAACACCCGCCTCGCCCCGATCCGGGCCCGCCGCACCGCCTTCGCCCGGGACCCGCAGCTGGTCAGGGACGTGCTGCGGGCCGGCAACGAGCGGGCGGGCGCCCTCGCCGAGCAGACCCTCGACGACGTGCGCGCCGCCATGCGCACCGACTACTGAACAACCGGGCCCGGCTCAGTGCACGACCGGAGTGAAGCTCACCGGCAGCGAGGTCAGTCCCCGCATCCAGATCGACGGCCGCCAGGACAGCTCGGCCGGCTCCACCGCGAGCACCAGATCCGGGAGCTTGTCCAGCAGGGTCTCCACCGCGGTGCGCGCGATGACATCGGCGAGCAGCGGAGCCGGGTAGGGGCAGCGGTGCTCGCCGTTGCTGAACGACAGGTGCGCCGCGTTCTCCGCGCCGACATGGCCCTCCGGCCAGATCTGCGGGTCCGAGTTCGCGGCGG
The DNA here is from genome assembly GCF_040529335.1 of Streptomyces sp. HUAS MG91. Classification (GTDB taxonomy): domain Bacteria; phylum Actinomycetota; class Actinomycetes; order Streptomycetales; family Streptomycetaceae; genus Streptomyces; species Streptomyces tabacisoli. Next base: position 8,308,288 of record NZ_CP159534.1, read on the forward strand.
CGAGCCCGAGGACCACGCAGTCGCCCGCGCGGATCTGCCGGCCGCCGAGCTGGGTGTCGCGCACCGCCCAGCGGCCGATGAAGTTCTGCGTCGGGGTGTCCAGCCACAGCACCTCGTTCAGCGCCTCGCCGACGCTGAGGCGCCCGCCCGAGACGTTGATCGCGAAGCGCTCGTCGGTGAGGAGCAGCCGGAGCGTGTTGCAGATCCAGTTCGCCGTCGGCTGCTGGGCCGCCGCGATCACCGAGATCAGGTCCTGCACGATCTCCTCGTCCGTCAGCCCCGCCGGATCCAGGATCATCCGGGACGTGACATCGGCGCCCGGCCGCTCCCGCTTCTCGCGCACCAGGCGCGCGATGCGCTCACCGACCCGGACGTACGCCGCCACCGGGTCGTCGCCCTCGTGGGCGTCCAGGGAGATCCGCAGATCGTCCACCAGGTCCTGGGTCTCGTCGGCGAGCTCCGGCATCCCGCACATCTGCACCGCGGCGCGCATCGGCAGCGCGTGCGCGTACGCGGACATCAGCTCGGCCTGCCCGCTGCCGGCGAAGGTGTTGATGAGACGGTCGGCGATCTGCGCGCAGTCGCGTGCCAGCTCGAACTGGTCGACCTGCTCCAGGGCGTTGGTGATCACCCCGGCACGGCGCCGGTGCTCGTCGCCCTCGGTGAACAGTACCGACGGCTGGTACCCGACGAACGGCATGAGCGGCCAGTCGGCCGGGATGTGCTCCCACTGGTTCCAGCGCCGGGAGTCCCGCGCGAACAGCTCGTCGTGCGACGTGACGTAGCCGACCTCGGCATAGCCGAGCACGAGCCACGCGGGCACGTCCCCGTCGAGCAGCACGGGCGCGACCGGGCCGTGCTCCGAACGCAGCGCGCGGTACAGCTGCGACGGTGTCTGCTGGTACTGCAGGCCGCTGAGCGGGACGGCGCCCGCGTGCGCGGGGCAGGCCGATACGGCGGGGGGCGTCGTTTCCGTCACGGTGTCGTCTCCTGGGCCATGGCGATGGCGTAGAGGTGGTCGACGAGGGTGATCAGCACGTCCTTGCCGGACGACCTGACCCGCGCGTCGCAGTCGACCATCGGGATGTGCGCGGGCAGCGCGAGGGCCTGACGGATCTCGTCGAGGGAGTGCCGCACCGGCTCGTCGTCGAACCGGTTCACCGCCACCACGAAGGGGGTCCCGTGGTGCTCCAGACGGTCGATCGCGTACCACGAGTCGTCCATCCGCCGGGTGTCGACGAGCACGACCGCGCCCAGCGTCCCGGAGAACAGCCGGTCCCACAGGAACCAGAACCGCTCCTGGCCGGGGGCGCCGAACAGATAGAGCACCATGTGGTCGTTGAGGCTGATCCGGCCGAAGTCGAAGGCGACCGTGGTCGTCGTCTTGGAGGCCACGGCCGAGGTCTCGTCGACACCGACGCCCGCCTGCGTCATCACCTCTTCGGTGTTCAGTGGGCGGATCTCGCTGACCGAGCGGACCAGCGTGGTCTTGCCGACCCCGAACCCGCCGACCACGACGATCTTGAGGCCGGTGTCCGCGCCGGCGCCGAGCGGTGTGCGCTGCGCGGGCAGCTCAGAGGTTGCGGAGCCCATGGAGCACCTCCTTGAGAAGAGCGGAATCGGGGAGTTCGGCGACGGACGGGGCGGCCCCCGGATGACGGGCGGTGATCTTGCCGCCCGCCTGGAGGTCGCCGAGCAGGATCCGCACGACGGTGATCGGCAGCCCCAGCTCGGCGGCGACCTCCACGACGGCGGTGGGCCGCCGGCACAGTTCGAGGATGCGGACGTGCTCGGACTGCATCCCGGAGACCGGCTCGCACTCGCTGACCACCAGGGTCACCAGGTCGAAGGAGTCGTCGTCGGCGCGGCTGCGGCCCCCGGTGACCGTGTACAGCCGGTCCGGGGCGCCGGTGTCCACCGGCCGCCGCGTCACTGGACTCCGCCTCCCGCGCCGGCCTGGCGCGGAGCGGCCCGCAGATGCTCCCCGATCTGCTCCACCAGCTCCGACATCTGGTGGCCCACGACGCCCGGGTCGGCCTCCTCGTCGGCGACGACGGCGAGATGCGCGCCGTCGCCCGCGTCCACGATGAAGAGCAGCCCGCCGTGGAACTCGGTCATCGAGTGCCGTACGCCGCCGCTGCCGTTGCCGAACTCCACGGACGCGCCCTGGGCGAGCGCCTGGATCCCGGAGCAGATCGCCGCGAGCTGGTCGGCCTGGTCGAGCGTCAGATGCTCGCTCCAGCACAGCTTCAGGCCGTCGCGGGACAGGACGAGGGCGTACCGGGTGCCGGGAGTGCGCTCGAGCAGGTTCTCCAGGAGCCAGGTCAGGCTGGTGTCAGTGGTCTGCATGGCGGGGTCGGGACGGCCCTTCCGGCGGTCCGGAGAGAGCTGCCCGTGCCTCCAATCTCACGGTGTAGAGCGGTGCGGAGCGGGGGTGGAGCGGCCGGGTCGTGCCGGGGTCAGGCCGGGGTGCCGGGCTGGTCGGCCCCCGGGGTGTCGGTGTCCCGGGAGTCGGGCTTTGCGGCTTCCTTCGCCTTGCGTGCGGCGTGGAACGCGCCGAAGCGGGCACCGGCGTCCCGGGTCGGTGTGCGGTCGGCGGCGGGGGCGGGGCGCGAGCGCTCCTGCTCGACCGCGGCCATCGTGCGGCCCGGCGGGCGGACCGGCAGCCCGTTCGGCGTCGACCCGACGGCACCGGCGGGGCGGGGCGCCACCGTGTCGGTGGCGTCAGGGGTGTCGGCGGTGTCCCTGAGGCGCATGGTGTCCGTGCTGTCGGCCGCGGCCGGGATGCCCGCGGTGGGCGTGGGGTCCGGGGCGGCGACGGCGGCCGGGGCGTCGGCGCGCTCGTGCGTCTCGGCGGACACCGGGCGCGGGATGTTGACGGGCGGCGCCTGCTCGCGCTGCTGGGCGAGGACCTGGGGCGGCAGCAGGACGACGACGCCGGTGCCGCCGCGCGAGGACGGCCGGTAGTTCACGGCGATGCCGTACTTGGCGGCGAGCCGGCCCACCACGGCGAGCCCGAGCCGGGTGCCCTGGAGCGAGGCCAGGTCGGTGACCTGTCCGGACACCGCGTCCTCGGCGCGCCGCATCGCCGCGTCGGCCATCTTCAGACCGCTGTCCTCGATGGTCACGACCAGGCCCGCGGAGCGCTCCTCCACGTACACGTGCACCTCGTCGATGGGCGGCGAGAAGTTCGCGGCGTTGTCCATCAGTTCGGCGAGCAGGTGCATCACACCCTCGGCCGCGAAACCCGCGATCGCGGCGTCCGTCGCGCAGTGCAGCCGCACCCGCTGGTACGCGGCGATGCGTCCGACGGCGCCGCGCAGCACGCTCTCCATCACGATCGGCCGGTTCCAGGCGCGGCTGGAGCGGCCGCCCATCAGCAGCGCCAGCCGGTCCGTCATCAGCCCGAGCTGGGAGGTGGCGTGGTCGAGGCGCAGCAGGTCCCCGAAGACCTCCTCGCCGTGCCGCTCCTGCATGACGCGCAGGTCGGCGAGCATGCTCACGGCCTTCGCCTGCACCCGGCCGAGCGCCTTCGCCGACGCGGCCTGGGCGGCGGCGCCGCGCCGCTCGCTCAGGGCCAGTTCCCGCAGGAACGCCTCGGCCGGAACCCTCAGCAGGGGGTTCTCGGGCCAGACCGGCTCGGCCAGCACGGTGTCGGCCGAGGCGCCCTCGCGCAGCCGCTCCACCGCGGCCGGGAACGTCTCGGTGGTCAGCCGGTCCAACTCGCCCGCGGCCTGGCTCAGTTCGGCCCGGGCCGCGTCGCGCTCCGCGGCGGCCCGCTCGGCCCGGTGCACGGCCTCGCCGAGCGAGGTCGTGAACTCCTGGAGGATGCGCGCCAGTTGGGGATCGTAGGGCGGGGCGGCAGCCGGGGGCCTGCCGTCCTGGAGATGCCGCACCACGCCGGGCAGGGTGACGTTCACCAGCTGGGCCGCCTCGGCGGCCTGCTGCGTCAACCGGCCGTTCGCGACGGCCAGTTCGGAGCGGGTGTGCTCCGCGTCGCGCCGGGCGCGGCCGAGGATCGCCGTGTGCACGGCCACGACGACGGCCACGAATGCCCAGGCCGCCAGGGCCGTCCACACCGCCCAGGTGCGCGCGGCCGCCGGAGCGAGCGCGGCCGCGCCGCCGGCCGCGGCGGCCGCCACCACCAGCACGGTGAGCGCAGCGACCGGCGACGGTCGACCCGCCCCGGCTTTCGGCTTCGAGCGGGCAGAGGAGGGTGGAGCAGGCACTGACATTCCGCGGTCCCTCGGTCGTTGCGTGCGGGGAGCGGCCACTCGACCGGTCGGGTCGGCGGCGGATCCGGGCCGTCCGCGCCGAAGAGGACGCCGATCTTCCGGACCGTACGAACGCTCATGCTAGTCACGCCGTGCGATGGGAAGACCGGACAAGCCGGGCAGTTCTCCCGGCGGGCTACTTCGTCGTGAACTCGCCCCTGCCGCTACCGATCGTGGTAGCTGCCAGTCAGACCATATATGTGCCACGAGGCCGAGGTGGAGGCGGGCGTGACAGATCCGGGAGAATCACCGGAAGGTGTGGGTCCGTGCGATTTCAGTGCGTCGCCGGGCGTGAGATTTCGGCCAACATCACGTGTTCTTCCCGGTGTTCCGGTGATCGCCCTCCCGGTACCGAGCGTCGTGGAGCGCCGCTCCGAAGTTTCCGCCGGAGCATGTGCATGCTCGGCCCGATCTCGGGAACCAGACAACGGACAGGCTCTGGCAGCCCCACCCCCCCGGGCGCTCGAGCATGAGCCCCGCCGCCTTCGCATCTCCCCCCCCTTGCGAGGCGGCGGGGCTGTCGTCTGTCCGGAGCCAGTGCGCGAGGGCGACACACGCCCTAGCCCTGGTGGTGGCGCGGCTGCTGGGTCGGGTGGTTCTGCGGGGCGGCGGCCGTCGCGAGCATGCCCTCGGCCTGTTCCCTGGGCAGCTGGTGCTCGATGCCGCAGAACGTGCACTGCGTGCGGTACTTCGTCGAGACCGGGAACAGCGGGACGAAGAACAGCGTGAACTTCGTGACGTACTTGCGCAGCGTGTGGGCCGACGGGTTCCCGCAGCCGCCGCAGACGAGCGTGAGTATCGCGAGCTGATACACGTAACCGCGCGTGCCAAAGATGATCATGGGTGGTCCCCTCCCGGTCGACGGCCGCCGCCGAGCGTGGGGCCTCACGCCATCGTAGGCAGCCCCACAGCCCGCCCCACAAGCCGTACTTGAAGGGGGAGAACGCTTCTTCGGCGCGGGCCCGCGGTGCGAGGGCGGGCGACCGGCCGTCGGTCCCACTCGGCCACATTGCGCGCCCGGAGCGCTACGGACCGTGCGGATGCGGCCACGCCGCCCGCCCGAATCTGCATTTCGGGGCTCGTAATGAAAGGATTGCCCTCATGGCAATCAAGACCTACTTCGACATCACGATCAACGACGAGCCCGCCGGGCGGATCACGTTCAACCTCTTCGAGGACGTCGTCCCGAAGACCGCGGAGAACTTCCGCGCCCTGTGCACGGGTGAGAAGGGCTTCGGCTACGCCGGCTCGTCCTTCCACCGCGTCATCCCGCAGTTCATGCTGCAGGGCGGCGACTTCACCGCCGGCAACGGCACGGGTGGCAAGAGCATCTACGGCGAGAAGTTCGCCGACGAGAACTTCCAGCTCAAGCACACCAAGCCGGGCCAGCTCTCCATGGCCAACGCCGGTCCGAACACGAACGGCTCGCAGTTCTTCATCACGACCATCGTCACCGACTGGCTGGACGGCAAGCACGTCGTCTTCGGCGAGGTCGAGGACGGAATGGAGCTCGTGAAGAAGATCGAGTCGCTCGGCTCGCGCAGCGGCGCCACCGCCGCCAAGATCACGATCGCCGAGTCCGGCCAGCTCTGATCCTCGGCACGCGTCGACGGAGGCCGGGAACCCGCCGCACGGCGGGTTCCCGGCCTCCGTCGTGATGGCACTAAAGGTTGTTGCACAAGGCTGCGTTCTGGCAGGTCAGAGCCGGTGGAGACGGTTTTCGGGTCATGATGCGAGGGCGAGGTTGTGCATCTGGGCGACGGCCTGGACGGCGTGGTGGAGGCCGTTGCCGTGCTGTCGGCAGTCGCGGAGGATCTTGTAGTTCTTCATCCGGCCGATTACGTGCTCGACCCGGGCGCGGACCTTGCGGTGGGCGGCGTTGTCGTCCTCTTCGCCCGGCAGCAGCTCGCGTCGGGGGCGTTTGCGGTGCGGGGTGACCATGCCGCAGTTCAGGTAGGCGCCGTCGCCGAGGACCGTCACGCCCCGGCAGTGCGCGGCCAGGCCGGAGGCGCGCCAGGCGTGCGCGTCCGCGGTGGTGCCCGGCACCGGCCGGGCGGCTGCGATCACCAGGCGGGTATCGGCATCGACGATGACCTGCACGTTCGCCGAGAACCGGTAGTTGCGGCTGGAGGTGCCGACGTGGCGGTCCCGGACCGGGATCAGGGTGCCGTCGACGATCCACAGCCGGTCCGCCGCGTCGGCCGGGCGGGTCACCGGCTCCAGCGCGAGCAGCGGGCCCAGCTTCTGGATGACCCGGCACACCGTCGAGGAGGAGACGCCGAAGAGCGGGCCGAGCTGCCGCATGGTGAGGTTCGTGCGGTAGTACACGGCCACCACCAGGACCCGTTCGGCCAGCGGCAGGCTCCACGGCCGGCCCCGCAGGGTGCCGTTGCCGCCCCGGTCCCGGACCGTCTTCAGCAGCCGCCCGAACTGCTCCAACGACAGCCCCGTGAACGTCTCCACCCACACACGTTCAGCCCTCAACACCCCAGCCATACACCGGAGATGCCCAGATCACGGCCTTGTGCAACACCCTTTAGGGCGTGTGTCGAAAGTCCCGTCGCCCGCCCGAAGGGCGGGCGACGGGACTTTCGACACACGCCCTAGCCGAAGCGTTCGATCCTGATCCGTTCCACGGGCTGCCCGAGGTCGACCAGCAGCCGGGAGGCGTGCTCGGCGAACGCGTTGGAGCCGCACACGTACGCCTCCCACGCGGGCGCGCCCGGCGTGAAGCACGGGGCCAGGTGGTCGGCGGCCAGGTGCCGGCGCGCGCCCTCGCGGGTCAGCACCGGCGTCGTCTCGTCCCCGTACTCGGCGGCGTAGATCAGGTCCTCGGCCGTGCGCGCGGACACGAACAGGCGCAGGGGGACGGTCAGCCGCCGCAGGCGGTGATGGCGCAGCATCGACATCAGGGGGACCACGCCCGAGCCCGCGCCGATCAGCAGCGCGGGCCGGTCACCGGGCCACGCGAAGAAGCCGCTGAGCGGGCCGCGGACCTCCACGGTGTCGCCGGTCCGGGCGACGGTGTGGAGGTGTCCGGAGACCTCGCCGTCGTCCACGTGGTCGAGGGTCAGCTCGATGTGACCGGTGTCGTCCGGGGGAGAGGCGAGCGAGTAGTGGCGCTGCGCGGTGTAGCCGTCCGCGGCGGTCAGCCGCAGGATCAGATGCTGGCCCGGCAGATGGCCCTGCCACCCCGGCACCGCGAACCGGAACGTCGACACGCGGGGCGTCTCGCGCCGGATCTCGGTGATCACCGCGCGCTGCCAGGCGGCCGCGGTCTGCCGGCCGACGGCGATCCGCCCGGGCACCGCGAACCGGGTGGGCGGCGTGAAGGTCGTCTCAGTCACCGGAGTACCGCTGTTCCTCCCACGGGTTGCCCCGCGCGTGGTACCCGTTCCGCTCCCAGAATCCGGGCTCGTCGTGGTCGAGGAGACGCAGGCCCGCGAGCCACTTCACGCTCTTCCAGAAGTACAGGTGCGGCACCAGGAGCCGGGCGGGCCCGCCGTGCTCGGCCGGCAGCGGCTCGTCGTCGTGGGAGAAGGCCACCCAGGCCCTGCCGCCGCTGACATCGGCGAGCGGCAGGTTCGCCGCGTAGCCGGTGTGGGAGTACGCGACCACGTGGGTGGCGCGGGCGTCGGGTCGCACGGCGTCGAGGAAGGTGTCCAGGGACACACCGCCGAAGCGCACGCCGAACTTCGACCACCCCGTCACGCAGTGGATGTCACCCTCGTACGCGGACGTGGGCAGGGCACGCGCCTCGTCCCAGGTCCAGGTGCGCTCCTCGGCGACCAGGCCGTCGACGCGGAAGGTCCACTCCCGCTCGTCGATCCGCGGTGTCACCTCCGCGGAGAGGACGGGCCAGTCGTCGCGCGCGTCGTACTGGCCGGGCGGCAGTCCCGGGTCGTGGCTGCGGGGACGCCCCACGAAACCGCGGGTGACGGGGACGGTCATGCGAAGAACTCCAGGTCGAGAAGGGTGCGGCACGCACACGCGCGCGGGACAAGCCTGCCATCCCGCGGCCCCGTGACGCACATCCGTCCGGCCGGGCCACGGCCTACGCGCGCGGGCCCACCGGCACGCCCAGCGGCCGGGCCAGACCCGTGATGCCCTCGTCGAGACGCTGGAGATGGCGCAGCACACGGAACGTGACGGTGTTCGCGGCCGGCATGCCCAGACCGTCGGTCTCCAGCATCGCGGTGATGCTCGCGCCCGATTCGACGCGGCCCCCCTCCTCCGTCTCGTTCACGTGAGCGACCAGGACGTCGATGTTGTGGTCGATGCGCTGCGCCGCCCGCGCCAGCCGCGGATCCGCGCCGATCCGCTTGCTGTACGGGACGAGCTCGGCCGTCGCCGCCAGGGAACGGGCGTGATACGCCGAGGTCTCGAGCAGCGCCACCAGATAGCGGGCGGTCTGCCGGCGCTCGCGCAGCGGCGTGATCGGGTGCGTCAGCGGCTGGGTCGCCGCCCGCAGCTCGTCGAGCGCCGTGTCGAGGTCACGGGCCTTGTCGAGCAGATCGACGGCGGGACCGCCGCTGAGCTGCTCCACGGCGCCCTCGACGACCTCGCCGAGCCGCTCCAGGACGGCGGCGAGCTGCTCGTCGGTGCGCCGGTCGGTGCGGACCGGGAGCACCAGCATCGCCGCGATGATGCCGCAGGCCGCGCCCAGCGCCGTCTCCTCGATGCGCAGGACGAGCACGTCGAGGCTGTAGGTGTTCAGGAGGGTGTAGAGCAGACCCAGCATCGCCGTCACGAAGAACGACATGAGCGCGTACGACAGCGGGGCGGTGAAGAACATCGCGAACACGCAGACCAGGACCAGTACGAACGCCAGCCAGGTGTGGTGCCCGACGGCGCCCGCGAGCGCCACACCGGCGACGACCCCCAGCACGGTGCCGAGCAGCCGCCGGTAGCCCTTGACGACGATCTCGCCGGTCGACGCGGTGTTCAGGAAGACGACCCAGCAGGTCAGGACCGCCCAGTACCAGCGCTGCGAGGACAGGAACTCGCCGCCGACGATGGCGAGCGACGAACCGACGGCGACCTGGAACGCGGCCCGCGTGGTGGGCCGCTGGAAGCCCGCGGGCTCGTCCGGCTCGTCCTTCTCGGTGCTCGTGATGGACACGTCCTCGGCGTCGAACTCCTCGCGCGAGCGCGTCGTCGCCGGGGAGTCGTCCGACTCGTCCTGCGGACCGTCGAGCGCGAGCCGCAGACCCAGGACGGCACGGGCCGCCTCACCGATGCCGCGGAACACGTCCTGCACCGCGAGGGTCGTGCCCGGCGGTATGCACTCCTCGTCGCGGTAGCCGAGCAGCCGGTTGCGGACGTGGGCGACGGCCGTGCCGCGGTTCGCCTCGGCCGGGCGGGCCACCATCAGGCGCAGGGCGCCGAGGTCGCGGCGGAGCAGCCTGGTGGACTCGTCCTCGGCGTGCAGCAGCTTGCCCGTGGCGGGCACCGGGGCGCCCGGCAGATGCAGGGTGAGGGTATCGGCGCGCTCGGCGCTGCGGGCGGTGAGCAGCAGCATGCCGAGGCGTTCGGCGGCCACCTCGGCGTCGGCGACACGGCGCTGGATCAGCGAGGCCGCGGCGTCGTCGCGGGTGCCGTCCTCCAGCCGGCCCTGGATCATCAGCGCGGTCTCGTGCAGCCGCGCGGTGCGGCTCCGCAGATCGTCGAGGACGTCGTCCAGGTCGCCGGGCGGCGCGTCGAGCAGCTGTGTCTGAGCGTCCACGAGCTGCGCGAGCCGCGCCCGGAACGCGTCGCGCAGCCGCCCGAGCACCCGCTGCGGGGTCTCCGGCACCAGCGCGAACCGGGCCATGGCACTGCAGGCGAAGGAGATCGCCAAGGTGCCGAAGAGGACCGGCAGTTGACCCACCGAGGCGTTCACGAACAGGGACACGAAATACACCTGAAAACCGATCAGGCCGAGCGCCGTGCCCCGGTCGCCGAACCTGCGGCTGTAGACCGCGCCGAAGATGAGGGCGACGAAGAACGCGTCGCCGATGACGACCAGGCTGTGCAGCAGCGCGCCGAGCGTCATCGCGACGAGCGCGGTCGGCAGCCCGAGCGCGAGGGTCGCCGCCTGCCCGCGCACGGTCTTCTCGCGGATCGCGAAGGTGGCGACCATCGCCGCCATGGCCCCCGCCACCATGTGCGTCACGTCCGTGCCGATCAGGGCGAGCACGCCGAGCGCGAGCCCGATCGCCGCCACGGTGCGCACTCCGGCCGTCAGCCGCAGCAGCCCGGGGTCGGAGGCCACGAAGCGGTCCCACGTCGCGGTCAGGGTCGGCCGTCGCGCCACCTGCGTCACTCCAAGATCGATCCGGCGTTCGTCCCCCGAGCATACGAGCACGTGCGCGCGGCGTTGACGGGTGCACGGTCCGACTCCGGGGCGCGGGAATCGCGAGGTCGGCAGGGGTGCGGTGGCCACAGGACCGAACGCGGCGGGTCCGGCGCCGAGTTGAGTGCCCGGCGGGGTGAGCCGCACGGCGCGGCGAGCTCCCCGGGGGTCTCCCGTCTGCGGTATCTCTACCGTTTCTCTCCTGCGGTTCCGCTACCGCGCGGACCTGAGGACGGCCGCCACGAGCGGTCCCGACGACTCGCCGCCGCGTCCGCCGCGCCGCATCACGGCGGACGCGGCGAGATCGCCGTGCCAGGCGGCGAACCAGCCGTTGGGCTTCTTCTGCCCGATAACCTCGGCCGATCCGGTCTTCGCGCCGATGTCACCGGTCAGCCCCGCCATGGAGCCGGACGCGGAACCGGACGTCGCCGTCGTGTGCAGAAGATCACGCAGTTGCGCGTGCGCGGCCGGATCGAGCTTCCGGTGCGCCGTGGCCAGCGTCCGGTGGTCGACGTCCGGGGCGACGAGGTAGGGCTGCCGGAACTCTCCCGTCCGTGCCGTGGAGACGACCGACGCCATGGTCAGCGGATTCATCCGCACCTCGCCCTGGCCGATCATCGAGGCCGCCTTCGACGCGGCGTGCTCGACCGGGACCGCACCGGCGAACACGTCGACACCCGCCGACCAGCGCTCGCCGATCCCGAACACGTCACTGGCCTGCCGGGACAGCGCGTCGTCGGCGATCCTGCCCGCCTGTGTGATGAAGGCGGTGTTGCAGGACGCGGCGAAACTGCTGCGGAACGTACCGCCGACGATGTCGAAGTCGTCGACGTTGTGGAACTTCCAGCCGCCGTACGAGGCGTTCTTCGGGCACGGATGCGGCCGGTCGGGGGCGGCGAGCTTCTTCTCCAGGAGCAGCGACGCGGTGATCATCTTCATCGTGGAGCCGGGCGCGAGCCGCCCCCGCAGCGCCGTGTCCGCACCCTTCGCGCCGGAACCCGCGACGGCCAGGATCTCGCCGGTGGACGGCTTGAGCACGACCAGTGAGGCGTCCGACCGAAGCGCGACCTCCCGCTCGGCGGCCTTCTGGACGCGGGCGTCGATCGTGGTCCGCACCCGCCCGGGCGCCCCCTCGGGCACGGAGGCCAGCACCTGACCGCCGGGTGCCGTCCGCAACTCGACGCCAGGACGGCCGCCCGCCCTGCCGCCGTAGCCGCCGCGCTGCCCGTCCACCACGTGCGCGAGCGACGGGAAGGTCCGCGTGTCGAGGGGCCGACCGGTCCGGTCGAGGGCGTCGACCCGCGCGGGGCCCGTCTCCCGCGCCTCGAACCGCGCACCGCCGACCAGCCGGGGATGCAGCACCGCCGGCCGCCAGGCCACGACGGGCTCCCCGTCCCCGGCCCGCCGCACCACGGTGAGCCCGGAGTCGTACGACACCGGTGCGCGCCCGCCCTCGTACGAGAACCGGGCGCGCACCGAGAAGGGGACGCGGGCGCCCTTCGGGGCGCCCGCCGTGAGGCGTTCGGGGGTGAGGTGACCGCGTTCCCGGTAGTCGCGCAGCGCCCGGGCGGCGGCCGCCGCGTCGTCCGTGCGGTCCGCGGCCCGCTCCGCGTCGCCGTCGGCCCAGGCGTCGAGGAACCCGTCGGCGGCACCGCGGATCTCCGCGGCCGACAGCGGGCCGGTCCGGGGAGCCGGATCGCCCGCCGCCGTAAGCGCCCAGCCACCCGCCCCGAGGGCGACGACGGCCACCGCGCCGCCGATCCACAGACCGCGCTTCCCGCCGGTGCCCTGCCGCTCGTCGCCCACGGGCCCTCCGCCTCGCCGAAGCCTCGAGATCCTGACGCCTCACCGTAGGCAGGTCTCCCGTGCGCTTCCCTGGCGAAATGAGCCGTTCAGGGGTGGTGGATCACCCCAGGCCGAGCGCCGACATCGTCCGGTCGGCCATGGCCGACTCCCCGAGCGCGTTCGGATGCACCGGCACGAAATTGGTGCCGAACAGCGCGGGCTCGACCCAGCGGGTGCCGCTCGCCCGACACGCGTCGTGGCCCTCCGACGCCTGGGCCAGGTCCACGTACGTGGCGCCCGTCTCGGCCGCGGCCCGCCGCACCGCCGTGTTGAGGTGGGTCTGGATGTCGCGGACGTACGGCACATCACCCTTGGCGATCGGCATCTTCGCGAAGCAGCCCGACTGCGCCGTCGCCGGCATGATCCACGGGTAGCCGAGGATCGCGACGCGCGCGTCCGGCGCCTTGTTCCGCACCGCCTGCAGCGCCGCCTTCACCGCCGGATACGTCTTCGTGTCGATGTCGTCGCTGAACTTGGTGCCGTTCTGGTCCTTGCACGGGCTGCCCTGACCGGCGGAGAGCACCCCGGCGGCGGCACACGCGAGGATCGTGCTGATGAAGGTGTTGTTGTCGTTGCCGCCGATGGTCATGGTCACCAGGCGGGTGTCCGCGCCGAGCGCGTCCAGCTGCGGGGCGACGCCCGGGTACTGGGCCCCGGCGAAGTCCTTGGTCTGTGCGCCGCCGCAGGTCACGTCCCTGAGCGCGGCGCCGGTGCGCTCCGCGATCACGTGCGGGTAGTTCTTCGTGGACCGGGCGCACAGCGGGGACGCGGACGGATCGAGCGGCAGGACGCCGGAGGCCGCGCTGTAACTGTCGCCGAGCGCCACGTAGGGGAGGGGTTGACCGGTCGCCTGTGCGGGTGCGGCAAGCCCTGCGAGGGCCGCGCCGGACGCCACCGCCACTGCCGCGACACGTCCGCCCCGGAACGCGCGAATCACCATCTGCAGCTCCTTCGAAACCGGCTCGGCTCATGGCCAAGTTCCGTACGAGACAGGGGATTTCAGCGCGCTGACCATTGAAGCTACCGACGAGTTGGAAAACTGGTCAATAGGTGTGCACGGGGTCGTGACCAGGGACGGCCGGGACCGGTGGTCGGGGAGGTGCCGGCCCGCGGCCTCAGTCGGTCTGCTCCGCCTCGGAGCCGTGGCCGAAGTCGAGCACGTTCTCGGCGGTGCGCTCGGTCTCCTGCGCCGCTTCGCGGGCGACGGCCAGGACGTCGCCCTGTTCGTCGACCAGCTGGTCGTAGATCGGGGCCGGGGCGGTGGACGGTGCGGGCACGACGAAAACTCCAGGTGAATGCGGTGCAGGGGGACCTGCGCTACGGACAAAAGGGGACCCTACGACGCCCCCGTCGAGCCCGGTCAACCGGGGTCGGGTTGGACGCCCGGCCCGCTTCCGGGCCCGCGGGCCGCTTCGGGCCAACCCTGAAGGAGGCGCGGACAGCGCACAGGACGGCGGATAGACAGGAGAGGGTCGGCGCCTGTCAGCCGGACACGGGGAGGGCCGTCACATGATCACCATCGACGTCGCCGTCTTGCTGGGCATCATCGCCTTGGTTCTCCTGCGTCGCCCCGTCGCGCCGAGAAAGCGGGTCGACACGTTCCTCGTCATGCTGGTCGCGTTCGTCCTCGGCATCCTCGTCGCGCCCACCCCCTTCGGCGAGGGCGTCGCCAACGTGATGAACCAGCTGTCCACCAGCATCTCCAGCTGGGGCAACTGACCAGGTCACGACCGTGCTGTGCCAGACTCGGCCGCATGAGGATCCGAGACTTCCGCGCCGACGACTGGGAGCGTGTCTGGCCGTTCTGGCGGCAGATCGTGGCCGCGGGGGAGACCTACACCTGGGACCCCCGCACGAGCGAGGCGGAGGCCCGCGCCCTGTGGACGCAGGGCGCGGGCAAGCGGGTCCTCGTCGCCGAGGACGCGGCGGGCGACCTCGTCGCCACCGCGTACATGAAGCCCAACTACGGCGGCCCGGCCCGCGACGTCGCCAATGCCGGATTCATGGTCGACCCGGCCCACGGCGGCCACGGCTACGGCCGGGCGCTGGCCGAGCACGTCCTGGCCGCCGCGAAGGCCGACGGATACCGCGCGATGGTCTTCAACGCCGTCGTCGAGACGAACCCGGCCGTACGGCTGTGGACCTCCCTGGGCTTCACCGTCCTGGGCACCGTGCCGGACGCCTTCGACCATCCCCGGCACGGCCGCGTCGGGCTGCACGTCATGCACCGCGTGCTCTGACCCGTCCACGCCGCCCTCCTCCCGTGTGCTGAGGAGCGGTCGGCCCGGCGGCGCCGTCGGCGTACGCCCCCTCCGGCTGCCGGGACCGCGGCTTCGCCGGCGCCGTCCGGCACGGACCGGCCCACCGGCGCCCCTCCGCGACGGAAGGGGTGGTGCGGGCCACGGACACGTCTGTGCCGTCCCGGCACCGGCTCGTCGTGTACGTAGGCGGATTCACCCCGACCGGCCAATTCCCGCGGCACCGCGAACAGGTTTGGGAAGGACTCCTTACTTGATTGGCTAGACTGGGGATATGCCCTCGTCACACCCGGTGCCGCGCCCGTCGCTGGAGATGCTGCGCGCACTCACCGACGAGAACGTGCTGCGCTCCCTGATGTCCGAGAGCCGGCTCACCCGAGCCGAGATCGCCGCCCGCACCGGCATCTCCCGGCCCACGATCTCCGACAGCGTGCAGCGGCTGGCCGCCGCGGGCCTGGTCGTCGACACGGGGGAGCGCACCACGGGACGTGGCCGCGTCGGCACCTACTACGGGCTGGCCCCCGGGCTCGGCGCGGCCCTCGTGGTCGGGATCACCCCGCACGGGGTCATCGCGGAGGCCGTCGACGCCCTCGGCCGCGTGCGGGCGCGCGAGGAGGCGGGGCTCGGGCCGGACGCGGGCCGGCGGGCCGCGGGCGACGCCCTGGACTCGGCCGTACGACGTCTCGCCGGACGCACCGGGGGCCGGCTGCGCACCGCCGTCGTCAGCGCCGCGGACCCCGTCGACCGCGGCACGGGCCGCCTCGCGCAGCTGCCGGACGCGCCGTTCCTCGTCGGTGACCTCGACCCGCCGGGCGTCCTCGCCCCGTACGTCGGCGCCGATGGGACCGTGCTGGTCGACAACGACGTCAACTGGGCGGCCCGCGCCGAGCGCGCCGAGGGCTGCGCCCAGGGTGTCGACGACTTCGTCTACCTGCACCTCGGCGAGGGACTCGGCGGCGCGGTCGTCTGCGACGGCGACGTGCGCCGCGGCGACCACGGCTTCGCCGGTGAGATCGCCCACCTCTGCGTGCCGGGCCCGGACGGCCGTGCCCTGCCGCTCACCGAGGTGTTCGCCGCGCTCGGCCTGCGCCGGGCGGGCTCCACGGCCATCGACGTCGCCGCCCTGCTCGCCCGGCTCGCGGCGCCCGGCGACCCAGGAGCGCGCACGGCCCTCACCGAGGCGATCGGCGCCGTCGTCTCGGCCGCCGTGGCCTTCGCCGACCCCCGCACGGTCGTCGTCGGGGGCGGCTGGGGCCCCGCGCTGGTGCCCGCGCTCGACGACCGCTTCCGCCACGGCCCACGCCCCGTCCCGGTCGTCGCGGCCCGGCTGCCCGCTCCCGAGCTGACCGGCGCCCGCGCCCACGCGGTGGACCGCCTGCGCACCCTCGTCGTCGCATCGGCCCACCCGGCCCTCACCACCTGACCACCCCTCCCGACCACACCTCCGAACCAGGAACCACCGTGACCACGCAGCAAGAGCAGACCGCCCGTCCCATCACCCCGCCCGACATCCGCCTCGTCGTCACCGACATGGACGGCACGCTCCTCGACGCCGACGGACGCGTACCGGACGAGGTGTGGCCGCTCCTCGCGGAGCTGGACCGGCGTGGCATCGTCTTCTGCCCGGCCAGCGGCCGCCAGTACGCCACGCTCGCCGCCCAGTTCGCCGCCGTGGACGACGGCGGCATGGTCTACGTCGCGGAGAACGGGACCTACGTCGTGCGCGGCGGCACCGAACTCAGCTCGGACGTGCTCGACCCGGCGGTCGCCTCCTGGATCGTCAAGTCGATACGCCGACTCGCCGACGAGACCGGCGGCGCGGACGGCGCGGCGGCGGACGTGGGCGTCGTCGTCTGCGGCAAGCGGTCCGCGTACGTGGAGCGCTCCGACGAGGCGTTCATGACCGAGGTGCGCAAGTACTACCGCGACCACCGCGTCGTCGACGACCTCACCGCCGTCGACGACGACGTCATCAAGGTCGCCGTCTTCGACTTCGGCCGGGCGGAGCGGACCGTCGCCCCGGCCCTCGCCGACCTCACCGCGACGCACCAGGTCGTCGTCTCCGGGGAGCACTGGGTCGACGTCATGAACCGCACCGCGAACAAGGGCGTCGCCGTCCGCGGCCTCCAGCGCGAACTGGGCATCACGCCCGCCCAGACCATGGTCTTCGGCGACTACCTCAACGACCTGGAGATGCTGGACGCCGCCGAGTGGTCGTACGCCATGGAGGGTGCCCACCCCGACGTGCTGCGCCGCGCCCGCCACCGCGCCCCCGCGCACACCGAAAACGGCGTCGTCCGCACCGTGCGCGCCGTCCTCGGTCTGCCTGCGCAGGTCTGAACGCGGCGGCCCCGGACGGCCCGTGACGCCCGACAGGCCCTCTACGACAGACCCGCGCGATGCGGGACCGTGAGTCTCATGAACTCGCTGCCGCCCGTGCCGTCCGCGCGCGCCGTCTGCTACGCCTGCGCCAACGAAGCCCGGTTCGACGACCTGCCGCCGCGCGAGCGCGTCGCCCACGACACCCACTGGCGCGTCGCCCACTCCTTCACCAGCGCCCTGCCCGGCTGGCTCGTCCTGTTGCCCCGGCGCCATGTGACCGCGGTGCACGACCTCAGCGACTCTGAGGCCGCGGCCCTGGGCGGCTGGCAGGTGGGCGCCTCGCGGGCGCTGCGCGAAGTCACCGGATGCGCCAAGACGTACGTCGCCCAGTTCGCGGAGGCCGACGGATTCGCCCACGTCCACTTCCACATCGTGCCCCGCGCCGCGGAACTCCCCGCGGCGCAACGCGGGCCCGGCGTCTTCGAGTTGCTGCACGGGCCGCGGCGCGGGCGGGTCTCCGCGGAGCAGGCGGACGAGATCGCCCTCGCGCTGCGCGCCCATCTCTGAGGCGCCGACCTTGGCCGGATCGCACCCCACGATTGGCATGGACCTGTCCATGATCCCTCGCTAGGCTGCGCCACCGGCACCCCTGGGGAGCGCTCCCAGCGCGTGCCGTGCTGTTCCGTTCGGTTCCACCCCCACATCACTGGAACAACGAAGGGTCGCACCATGAGACGTACGAGACGACGTACCACCTCCCTGCGCACCGTCCTGTCCGCCCTCGTCGTCACGGGCGCCTGCGCGACGGCAGGATTCGTCCCGGCCGCCACGGCCACCGCGCAGCCCCCCGCCTCCGACGGCGTACTCGCCGCCATGCAGCACGATTTCGGCCTCACCCGCGGCCAGGCCGAGACGCGCCTGGCCAAGGAGAAGGCGGCCGCATCCACCGAACGGCAGGCGCGCCGGGCCGCCGGGTCCGACTACGCGGGATCCTGGTTCACCGCGCGCGACGGCCGGCTCACCGTCGCCCTCGCCGACAGTGCCAGGGCCGACGCCGTACGGGCCACCGGAGCCGACGTGGAACTCGTCGCCCGCAGCGCCCGGCAGCTCGACGCAGCGAAGGCCCGCATCGACGACCTCAAGGCCCCCTCCGGCGTGGCCAGTTGGCGCGTCGACTGGAAGGCCAACAGCGTCGTCGTGGACGTCGTCGCGGGACAGCGGGCTGACAACGATGTCAAGGACTTTCTCGCCCAGGCCCGCCGGGCGGGCGGTTCGCTGAAGGTCGAGACCACCGACCACGCGCCCTCCACCCTCGCCGCGGGCACCGTCGGCGGCGACCCCTTCTACACCGGCAACGTCCGCTGCTCCATAGGCTTCTCCGTGCAGGGCGGCTTCGTCACCGCCGGCCACTGCGGCGGCGCCGGGCAGGGCGTCAACGGCTGGGACGGCTCCTACGTCGGCAACATCCAGGGCTCGTCGTTCCCCGACAACGACTACGCCTGGGTCAACGTCGGCAGCGGCTGGTGGACGGTGCCCGTCGTGCTCGGCTGGGGCACGGTCTCCGACCAGCTCGTACGCGGCTCGGCCGAGGCCCCGGTCGGCGCCTCCATCTGCCGCTCCGGCTCCACCTCGCACTGGCACTGCGGCACCGTTCTCGCCAAGAACGAGACCGTCAACTACAGCCAGGGCGCCGTGCACGAGATGACCAAGACGAACGTGTGCGCCGAACCCGGCGACTCGGGCGGCTCGTTCATCAGCGGTGACCAGGCCCAAGGCGTCACCTCCGGCGGCTGGGGCGACTGCACCGGCGGCGGCGAGACCTGGTACCAGCCGGTCAACGAGATCCTCAACCGCTTCGGTCTGACCCTGACGACGGCCTGACCGGCGCCCGGCAGGGGTGT
The DNA here is from genome assembly GCF_040529335.1 of Streptomyces sp. HUAS MG91. Taxonomy (GTDB): domain Bacteria; phylum Actinomycetota; class Actinomycetes; order Streptomycetales; family Streptomycetaceae; genus Streptomyces; species Streptomyces tabacisoli. The sequence continues at coordinate 8,327,222 of NZ_CP159534.1, forward strand.
CGGCGCTGGCCGAATTCGCTGGTGCCGACGCCCCGGACCGGCCAGGATCATCCTCCATGACGACGATCCCGCGGCAGTCACCGGTCCACGCGGCAGCCCGCAACAACGCCCTGTGGTGCGCGGCCATGAGCCGCACCCACGGCGTCACCGGCACGTTCACCGACGACGCCTGGGCGGCCCCGGTCCGTACGCCCCCGTACTACCCGGACGCGGTGACCCTGGCCCCCGGCGCGGACGCCGCCGCGCTCGTGGCGCGGATCGACACCGCCGCGCCGGGCGCCACCGTCAAGGACAGCTTCGGCGACCTCGACCTGACGGGCGCCGGGTTCCGGGTGCTGTTCGAGGCCCGCTGGATCCACCGCCCGGCCGGCGCGCCGGTCCCGCGACCGGCCCCGGCCTGGGACGTGGTGCGCGACGCCGAAACCCTGCGGGCCTGGGCCGTCGCCTGGGACGACGGGAACGGCGACGCGGGCCTCTTCGGGCCCGCGCTTCTCGACACGCCGGACATCCACGTGATCGCCGCACACGACACGCGGGGGCGCGTGGCCGCGGGCGCCGTGCTGAACCGGGGCGCCGACACGGTCGGTGTCTCCAACGTCTTCTCCCGCGACACGGCATCCGGCACCGCCTGGCCCGGCGCCCTGGACGCCGCCCACCGCCTCTGCCCGGGCCTGCCCGTCGTCGGCTACGAACACGGTGACGACCTGACGGCCGCCCTGCGCCACGGGTTCGCGGCGCTCGGCCCGCTCCGGATCTGGCTCAAGCCCTGAGCGGCGGCACCGTCGACGCCCCGCGCGCTCCGCCAACTGGGCGAGCGTGCGGAGGAGTTGGCTCCGTCGGTGTTGTGATGGACGAGGACACCCACCCGACCGAGCCGGGCAGGAGAATCATGACCACTCACCAGACCGACCCCGGGATCCGCGCCCAGCGTGAGGCGGAGACCGTCACGCCGGCGCCCGCGTCGCTGTTCACGGCGGAGCGCTCCGCCGAGATCGTCACCGACAGCTTCGCGCGCACCCCCGACCCGCGACTGCGCGCGATCCTCGGCTCCCTCGTCCACCACCTGCACGCCTTCGCCAAGGACGTGGACCTCACCGTCGACGAATGGGCCGCGGGCATCCGCTTCCTCACCGAGACGGGCCACACCTGCGACGACAGCCGGCAGGAGTTCATCATGCTGTCCGACGTGCTCGGGCTCTCCATGCTCGTGGAGACCCTGGCCCGTCCGGCGCACGGCCGACTGACCGAATCGACGGTGGAGGGCCCGTTCCACATGGTCGACTCACCGCCGCGCGCACTCGGCGACACCATCGACGAAGCCGCCGCCGGAGGCGAGCCGTGCCTGGTCACCGGCCGGGTCACGGACGCCGACGGCATCCCCGTCGCGGGCGCGCACGTCGACGTGTGGCAGGCGGACGCCGACGGCTTCTACGACGTGCAGCGCCCCGGCGAGGTCCCCGACCGCAATCTGCGCGGACTGTTCACCGCCGACGAGGACGGCCGGTTCCGGTTCCGCACCATCGTGCCGCGCCACTATCCGATCCCCACCGACGGCCCCGTGGGCGGCCTCCTGCGGGCCACCGGGCGCCACAGTTACCGGGCCGCCCACATCCACGTAGCGGTGACCTCACCGGCGACCCGCACCCTGACCACCCATCTGTTCGTCGCCGGTTCGCCCTACTTGGACTCCGACGCGGTCTTCGGCGTCAAGGAGAGCCTGGTCCGCGACTTCGCCGTGGTCGACGACCCCGAGCGGGCAGCCGCCCACGGTCTGCCGAACCCGTTCCGGCACGTCGACTTCCCGGTCACCGTGGAGCGCGACGGCTGACGGCCGTCGCGCCGCAGACGGACCGCGTAAGGTCGCCGCGTCCCGTCCCCAACTGCCGCCCGGTGAGGGCCCATTCCGTCGGGGAGCTCCCCGAAGCAGCCTGCCGGCCGACCCGGCACGCGTGCGCCGCCCCGTGCCTCAACTCTCCCGCCATGCGCCGGAGGCTCTCTCTCTGCGCATGCGGTGCGCCCCCCGTACGGTGCTTCGCCGCGCCCGACCCGGGTGATACCGCTGGAGACACGGCTCGACCGCAGGGGGGATGAAAGGATTCGGCATGACACCTCAGACTCATCTCGAAGCAGGGCGGCTGTCCGCCATAGCGAAGATCCTCGACCGGGCCGACGGCCATCTCAGCGCCGCCGTACGGGAATGGGCCACGCTCCCGGCCCCCGTCGACGACCGGAACCTGAGCGGCATCCAGTCCCTGCTCGAAGTGTCGCGCAGCGCCTCCCGCGACGTGACCTGCGCGGTGCGCCACGCGGGCAGCGGCGACCTGGCCCAGGCCCACTTCCACCTCGAAGCGGCTCGCACGGCACCCGACAAGCACCCCGCGCTCGCGGCCGCCCTGTACGGCCCGCTGCCCGCCGGTGTGCGCACCGCGCTCCAACTCCTGCGCGGCATCAGGGGATTCTTCAGCGCGGAGGCCGAGGACGCCTTCGTCCGGGCCCTCACCGGTCACGCCCAGCCGCAGGGCCTCGCGAGCTGACGCCGGCCCGCCGCGCGCCACGGCCGACTTCCGGGCCGACAGCCCGAGTCTCCCGCCTGCGACATGGGCATGACACTTCCTGCATGCGTCATCCCCCAACGCAGTGACAGGAGAGCATCGTGAAGCCCACCCGGACCCTGCGCAGAGCGTCCCTCGTCACCGGCGGCGCCCTCGCCCTGGTCGTCGCACTCGCCGGAAGTGCGTTCGCCGCCCCGCCCGGCGCGCTCCCCGGCAACGCGGACGGCACGGAGGCCACGTTCCAGCCCGCGTACGACTACGACACCGACGGCTGCTACCCGACACCCGCCATCGGCGCCGACGGGACCCTCAACGGCGGACTCAAGCCCAGCGGCGCCCTCAACGGCCAGTGCCGCGACGCCGAGGACCTCGCCAACACCAACGGCTACGCCCGCACCAAGTGCAACAACGGCTGGTGCGCCGTCATGTACGGCCTCTACTTCGAGAAGGACCAGGCGGTGCCCGGCAGCGGCCTCGGCGGGCACCGGCACGACTGGGAGCACGTCGTCGTCTGGGTGAAGGACGGCACCGCCCAGTACGTCGCCACCTCCGCCCACGGAGACTTCGTCGTCCACCCCCGCGACCAGATCCGCTGGGACGGCACCCACCCCAAGATCGTCTACCACAAGGACGGCATCGGCACCCATTGCTTCCGCGCCGCGACCGCCGGCGACGAGCCCCCGGAGAACCATCGCGGCACCTGGCAGTTCCCCACCCTCGTCGGCTGGAACGGCTATCCGCCCGGCCTGCGCGACGCCCTGAGCGCCCACGACTTCGGCAGCGCCACCTTCGGCCTGAAGGACTCCGCCTTCCCGAGCCATCTGGCCGCAGCCCTGCCCGACGGCGTCCCGTTCGACGTCAACGCCTGACGTCCCGCACGTCACGCCCATGCCGTCCCGCCCGGGCCGGAGCGCCCGAGCGGAATCAAGGGGCGGACGGGCACGGGGCTGTGGCAGCATGACCGGGCTCCCCGCCCCGGGGAGCACCTGCCGGAAAGGAACCACAGGCCCGTGCCCCGCTCCGTGACCCTGATCCGCTCCGCCGCGCTGTCCGACGTGGCCGAGTACGCGTATGCGGCGACCGCGCCCGCCGACGCCCGGCTCGTGTTCCTCGCCGGGGCGTGCCCGCTGGACGAGGACGGCGCGACCGTGGCCGTCGGCGACCACGCAGGACAGGCGGCGCGGTGCGTCGCCAACATGCGGACCGCGCTCGCGGCGGCCGGCGCCACCCTGGAGGACGTCATCAGCACCCGTGTGCTGGTGGCCTCGACCCGGCAGGAGGATCTGGTCGCCGCCTGGGCCGTCGTCCGGGACGCCTTCGGCGCGCACGACGTGCCGAGCACCCTCATGGGCGTCACGGTGCTCGGCTACACCGACCAACTCGTCGAGATCGAGGCCGTCGCGGCGGTCCTCGACGCCTGAAGACGACCGAGGACGCCTGAAGACGACCGAGGACGCCTGAAGACGACGGAAACGGACGGCGGGCAGCGGACAGCGGTGTGGCCCGACCGCCGTGGGGGCGCACGGCGGTCGGGCCCGGATCCGGTGCGGGCCGCGTCAGGCCGAGGTGACCCTCACCGGTTCCGTCTCGGCGGAGCTGTGCCGCTGGGCCCAGCTCTCCAGCGCCGTCCGGCAGGCGTGGTCGAGATGGTGCAGCCCCGACAGATCCACCTCGACGGGCCGGTCGTCGGGGAGTGCCTCCAGACTGTCGAGGATCTTCGGCAGCCGCAGGAACGTCGCGTTGCCCGACAGATGCGCCTGCACCGGCCCCGCTCCCTTGTCGACGACCTCCAGCTTCACCTGCGAGGCGTCCCACGCCGTCTTCACGACGGACAGCGCCACACCCACGAGGACGCCCTCGAACATGCTGACGGAGACGATCGACACCGCGGTGGCCGCCAGGATCAGCACCTCCCCGCGCTGATCGCGCCACAGACCCACCACGGTCCGTACGGGAATGAGCTTCGCCCCGGCGTGCACGAGCACACCCGCGAGCGCCGGGACGGGGATGTGGGCCAGCGCGGCCGGCAGCAGCGCCGCGAACAGCAGCAGCCACACGCCGTGCAGGACCCGTGATGCCTTGGTGCGGGCACCGGCCTGCACATTGGCGGCGCTGCGCACGATCACCGCCGTCATCGGCAGCGCGCCGAGCAGGCCGCACACCGTGTTGCCCGCGCCCTGCGCCAGCAACTCCTTGTCGTACGAGGTCCGGGGACCGTCGTGCATCCGGTCCACGGCCGCCGCGCTGAACAACGACTCGGCCGACGCGATCAGGGTGAACGCGACGATCGTCCCGGCCAGGCTCAGCCCGGCGAGGTCGGTGAAGGTGTCGAGGGACGGTGGCTGCACGGACTCCACGAGCCCGCTGACCTCGACGGTGGCCACCCGCAGGTCGAGGACGAGGACCGCCAGGACGGCGAGGCCCACCGCGGCCAGCGGACCGGGCACCACGCGCACCCGCCGCGGCAGGTGCTTCCACAGCACCAGGACGGCGACGGTGCCGGCGCCCAGGGCGAGGGAGGCGAGCGACGTGGTGCTGCCGAGGGCGTCGACGAACGCGCCGGGCAGCCCGACCACCTTGCCGATCCCCGACTCGGGCGCCTCGGTCGCGAATATGGAGTACAGCTGACCGGCGATGAGCACGAGCCCGATGCCGGCCAGCATCCCTTCCACCACTGAGACCGAGATGGCCCGGAAGTAGCGCCCGACCTTGAGCGCGCCCATGCCGATCTGCAGCAGCCCGGTGGCGAGCACCACGACACCGAGCGCGGGAAGACCGAACTCCCGCACCGCCTCGTAGACGAGCACCGTCAACCCGGCTGCGGGGCCGGACACTTGGAGGCTGCTGCCGCGCATCAGACCGGTGACGATGCCGCCGACGATGCCGGTGACCAGGCCGAGTTCGGCGGGGACGCCGGAGGCCACCGCGACACCCACGCACAGGGGGAGCGCGACGAGGAAGACGACGAGTGAGGCGGTGAAGTCCTGCTTGAAGTGAGGGTATTTGGTCATCAGGGCACTCACAGAGCCTCGAACGAGTCGGTGGCGGAGCGGTGTTCGCGCACCCTTCCCGTGTGCACTTCGTAGTACCAGCCGTGCAGCCGCAGTCGCCCCTCCGTGAGCCGTCGTTCGACACACGGGTAGGAGCGCAGCCGGAGCACCTGGGTGAGCACGTGCCGCTGCACGGCTTCGGAGACGGTCGGGTCGGCCGGGTCGGCGGCGGACGGTGTGTCCGCGGCGTGCGCGAGCCAGTCGCGCACGGCGGGGACGGCGTCGAGGTCGTCGCCGCGCACCAGGGCGCCGACGGCGCCGCAGTGCGAGTGCCCGCAGACGACGATGTCCCGGACCCCGAGCACCTGCACGGCGTACTCGATGGTGGCGGTCTCGCCGCACGGGCGGTCGGGGGCATGCGCGGGCACGATGTTGCCCGCGGTGCGCAGCTCGAAGAGCTCACCGGGGCGGGCGCCCGTGATCAGGGCCGGTACGACGCGCGAGTCGGAGCAGGTGATGAACAGAACCTGCGGCGACTGGCCGTCGGCGAGCCGGGCGAACTCCTCAGGGCGCCTTCCGAACGTACGGGCGTTGTCGATGAGGGGCTGCATGCGTTGATTCCTCCTGGCGCGCTGTGGGGAGCGCGTCGGGCTTGCAGGACGGGGTGCGACTGCTCTGTCGCGGTAGGGGGCGGGGGCCTTTCGGGGCGGGGTGCGCCCCGGTCCACTCGGAGGCGTGTGCGGGAGCGAACGAGCGTGCGACGGCGTGCCGCGACCGCGGTGGCGCGACGGTGTGCGGCGGTATGTCCTCCGCGCGCCCCCTCACCACGGAACACACGCCCACGCTCCCGTTCTTTACGGATCAAGAGAATGCCAACGAATGGTCAAACGATGGTCAAGAAGCAGGTTAGCTGTGCAATGGCGATCGTGGGGTTAACGGGAGGTTGCGGAGCTGAGGATGCGTGGAAACCGTGGTTCGTTTGGCGTGAACGGAACCGTGCGGCACGCTCGTTCGGACGGATGTTCGTCGTGTTCGACAGCGGCCGCCGCCGGGGACCAGGGGCCCGCGCCGGCGGCGGCCGCCCGTGCGCGGACCCGGGGCTCCCCTCCCGGGCACGGCGCGCACCTCGCCCTCGACGGAGCCGGGACGCGCGGGAGGCATCCCGAGCTGGCCCGCGAGGACGGAGGGCCGGGCAGCGTGTCGGCGTATGACGCCGCTCCGGCCGTTCTGGGCGCGGCCCTGGGACTGGGGGCCTCGACCTCCGTACGGCATATGCCTGCAACCGTCGAAACGGAGGTCTGCACAGCACTTTAGGCGCTGACGGCGATCAGGCACAGACCCTCTGTATATGCCTGACTCAGGCAACCGGTGTACGAGGGGCGCGAGTTGCGGGAATCAACCACTGTGCCGGGCACGCGAAAGGGCCGCGTCGTGGTCGACGCGGCCCTTCTCGTGAGCGACGGTCAGGCGCCGCTGGCGTCCAGCATCTCGTCGCGCTCGACGAGCTTCACGCGCTCGCGGGCCTGCGGCTCGCCGAGCGCCCGCTCGGCGGCGTCGAGCCGGTGCCAGCCCTCCCACGTCGTGTAGCGGACGCCCCGGTCACCGAGGTACGCGTCGACGGCCTCCGGCGCCGGGGACGCCGGGGTGTGCAGCCGGCCGGCGGCGAAGTCCTCCAGGAGGCTGCCCACGGTCTCGTTGGCGTCTCCCTTGGTGTGACCGATCAGGCCGATCGGGCCACGCCGGATCCAGCCGGTGACGTACGTGGACGCCAGGTGGTCCCCGCTGTCCTCGATGACCCGGCCGGCCTCGTCGGGAACGGTGCCGGAGGCCACGTCCCAGGGCAGCTTGGGCAGTTCGTCGGAGAGGTAGCCGACCGCGCGGTAGACCGCAGTGACGTCCCAGTCGGTGTGTGTGCCGGTGCCCTTGACGTTGCCCGTGCCGTCCAGCTCGGTGCGCTCCGTGCGCAGACCGACGACCCGGCCGTCCTCGCCGAGGATCTCGCTCGGCGACTCGAAGAAGTGCAGGAACAGCTTGTGCGGCCGCTCGCCGACGTCGCGGATCGCCCAGTTCTCCAGCGTCTTGGCGACCATGTCGGCCTGCTTGTTGCCCCGCCGGGTGGCGATGGAGCCCTCGTCGTAGTCGATGTCCTCGGGGTTGACGATGACCTCGATGGTGGGGGAGTGGTCCAGCTCGCGCAGCTCCATGGGGCTGAACTTCGCCTGCGCGGGACCGCGCCGCCCGAACACGTGGATCTCCTTGGCCCGGCTGGCCTTGAGCCCGTCGTACACGTTCGCCGGGATCTCGGTCGGCAGCAGCTCGTCGGCGGTCTTGGCGAGGATGCGGGCGACGTCGAGCGCCACGTTGCCGACGCCGAGCACGGCGACCTTCTCGGCCTCCAGCGGCCAGGTCCTGGGCACGTCGGGGTGCCCGTCGTACCAGGAGACGAAGTCCGCCGCGCCGTAGGAACCGTCCAGCTCGATCCCCGGGATGCCGAGCGCGCGGTCGGCGGTCGCGCCGGTCGAGAAGATCACCGCGTCGTAGAACGACCGCAGGGTGTCGAGGTCGATGTCACGGGGGTAGTCGACGTTGCCGAAGAGGCGGATCTGCGGCTTGTCGAGGACCTGGTGCAGGGCGGTGACGATGCCCTTGATCCGGGGGTGGTCGGGAGCCACGCCGTAGCGGATCAGGCCGAAGGGGGCCGGCATGCGCTCGAAGAGGTCGATGGACACCCCGGGTTCGACGGCCGTCGCGGACTTCAGCAGTGCGTCAGCGGCGTAGATACCGGCCGGGCCGGCGCCGACGATGGCGACCCGCAGAGGGCGAGGCATGGTGAGGTTCCCTTCGAGTGGGGCGGGTGGTGCTCGAAGAGAATCTTAAAGTAAGGCAAGCCTTAGTTGATAGGCGGGTCCTGTCTATGACCCCATAAGTATCGGTTATGGGGTCGATCGGTCTTCCTTTGGGGCCGGATCGGGCCCTCCCGGGAAGCCGTGCACGGCCACGCGGGCGCGCCGCCTGAGGTGGTCGCGCAGGGCGCGGGCGGCCTGTCCCATCAGGGCCTCCGCGCCGGGCTGGACCCCGGCGGGGACCAGGGACTCGGTGAGCACCACGACGGCGAAGCGCTGCCCGTCCAGGTGCTCGACGACCCCCGCCTCGTGCCGGAGATTGAGCAGCGTGCCGGTCTTGGAGGACCAGACGGTCGCGTCCGAACTGAAGTCCGGGGCGAGGCGGTGCCGGATCAGATTGTGCCGCATCAGCTCCCGCACCCGGGCGGCCGTGCCACTCGGCACCGCCGACGGCAGCCACATCGCCTCCAGCAGATCCGCCCAGGCGCGGGCGGTGCCGGTGTTGGCCCGGCTGGTGTCGAGCTGCGGGACGCGGTGGCCGCGTCCCGCCGTGCTCGCCCCGATCGCCAGCGCGTGCGCGAGATGCGCCTGGCCGGGTTCCAGCCGCTCCTGCGGCGTCTCGGTCAGCTCCTCGGTGCGGTGCCGCACGGTGATCCCGGTCAGGTTCCAGGCGCGCAGCCGCGCCGTGACCGCGTCCGGCGGGGTGAGGTCGAACAGCGCGTCGGCCGCCCGGCCGTCGCTGACGCACGTACTCAGGTACAGAAGATCGTCGAGGGCGACGCGGGCCGGGTGCCGGAAGCGGCTCAGGCCCGTCGGGCCGGCCGTGGTGATCCGCCCTGGCGCGACCTCGACGGCCTGCGCGCCGTCCAGCTCACCGCGCCGGATCCGGTCCGCCGTGGCCAGCGCCAGCGGCACCTTCACCAGGGAGGCGGACGGGAGCGGCACGTCCGGGTCGATGCCGATCTCCTCGCCCGTCCCGAGGTCGCGGACGAGGAGGCTGGCGCGGAGCCCGCCGTCGGTCAGCTCCTCGCGCAGCGTGCGCAGGAGAGCTTCGGTGGTCATGCGCCGACTCCTTCGTGGGGCGGGGCGGGTACGAGGTCCGGACGTTCCGCACCTTCGGCGGCGGTGTCGGCGCCGAGGCACCGGCCGAGTCGCACACCGAGCCGGGTCAGCGCAGGCGGGGGAGTGGTGTGCGCCGCCGTGCGCAGCACATAGCCGCGCAACGGTGTGAACTCTCCCATCGGCCGCCAGTGCAGCCCCAGCGCGCGGGCCTGGACCATGGAGCACAGCAGCAGATCGGGCGCCGCGTGCACCTCGGCCGCTGCCGTGGTCAGGTCCTTCGCCCGCGCCAGCTGCGCGGGGCGCAGCCCGACCGCGTCGCGCAGCCGGGCCAGCGGATCCCGCACGTGCGGGACGTCGTCCTCCGGCTGGAGCCAGACCTTGCGGGCGGGGCCGCGCCCGGTGCGCCCCAGGCGCAGCGTCTCCACGTGGAGGTATCCCTCGCCCGGATCCCCGGCGGCGGCCAGGCCGAGCGGAACCTGCCACACCGCCTCGGCCGCGGGCACCGCGAGCAGAGCCGCCCGGACCCGTCCGGCGAGCAGCAACTCGGCGCGTCGGGCCGGTGGTTCGGTACGGGGTTCCAGAGCGATCCCGAGCCCGCGGGCATCGGCGATCAGCCGGGCGAGACCGCTCGTCGTGCAGATGTCCGGCACGGCCAGCCGCCAGGGTCTGCGGTGCGCGGCCGCCGCCTCGTGCAGCAGACCGTCCGCGTCCTCGACGAGCCGCCGGGCGTGCGGCAGCATCTCGCGGCCGAAGGGGGTGAGGACCGCCCGCCGCACCGTCCGCTCGAACAGCCGCGCCCCCAGCAGCTCTTCGAGCGCGGCGACCCGGCGACTGGCGACCGGCTGGGAGACACCGGCGGCCGCCGCGCCGTCGGTGAACCCGTGGTGGTCGCTGACGCTGACGAAGGCGCGACATGCTCCGAGCAGATCCACCCGGCCACTCTATGCGGATCCGGCATGGAAACCGCGGCGAGTGCATTGGCCGACGAACCGCCCGACCGGCGAGGGTGTCCGACAGGGCGTCACCGATGCCCCGGCCGGGGCCCGTTCGGGGCACGGGCCGTCCGTACCCTGCGCCGGGATCCGCCGCGATCCCCGGCCGGGGCCCGTCGAAGGGACTCGACCGATGCAGCACCACCGACCGAGCCGTCGCCGATCCGCCGGTGCCGGCCGGGCCGTTCTGGCCGCCTGTGCGGCTCTGGCCGTCCTGTCCACGACGGGCTGCGGCCAGGACGGCCGGACCGGATCCGGCGGAGCGGCCACCACCACCACCACCACGGCGGCCGCCGACCGATCCGGGAGCACTTCCGGGCGCGACGCCGCGAAGGACGCGTTCGCCCGCCTGGAGCGCACCTACGGGGCGCACCTCGGCCTCTACGCCCTCGACACCGGCAGCGGCCGCGAGGTCGCCTGGAACGACGAACGGCGCTTCTCCTACAACTCGACCGTCAAGTCCTTCCTGGCCGCCGCCGTCCTGAAGAAGAACGGCAGCGACGGCATGGACCGCGTCCTGCACTACGACCGCGCCGACGTCATCGAGAACTCACCCGTCAGCGAGAAGCACGTGGACACCGGCATGAGCCTGCGCGCGCTGTGCGACGCCGCCGTCCGCTACAGCGACAACACCGCGGCCAACGTCCTGTTCGACGACCTCGGCGGCCCCGGCCGCCTGGGCACGTTCCTCAAGAAGGAACTCGGCGACGGGATCACCCGCACCGACCGCGTCGAGCCCTTCCTGAGCCGCTGGAGCCCGGGGGAGCGGCACGACACCTCGACTCCCCGGCGGATGGCGGCCGACCTGCGCGAACTGGTCCTCGGCGACACCCTGCCCACCGCCGAGCGGCGCACGCTGACGGCCTGGTTGCGGGCCAACACCACGGGCGACACGACCATCCGCGCCGGGGTGCCGGAGGGCTGGATCGTCGGGGACAAGACCGGCACCGGTTCCTACTTCGGCGCGCGTGATGACATCGCGGTCGTCTGGCCGCCCGGCCGCAAGCCGCTCGTGATGGCGATCCTGACCTACCGCGACGGTGCCAAGGACATCAAGGCCGACGACAAGCTCCTGGCCGACGCGGCGAAGGCGGCGGTCACCGCCCTCGGCGCGGAGCACTGACGGCCCGCCGCGACACGGCCGGCACGTTCGGACGACCGTCAACCGGCGAACCCGGCTCTCAGTCGTAAGGAGTGCATCCAAGAACCCCTTGAGTGCCGTACCGGTTGATCCGGCGAGAGCGCGCGGTTCACCGCCAGGGACGGCGGGGTGGTGCACAGCCGGCCGCGGGCTCGGCGTCGGTCCGGCGTGCGCATCCCCTCGGGCCGGACCCGGCGCCGCGCGGCGGCCCGACCGTGGTGGGCCGGGTCGCCGCGTTCATCATGTGAGCTGTGGATCCACGGATGCGTGAACCCGCGGGATGTGCGTTGACAGCCCGTGCCGTGATCCACCCGGGCAGGTTGGACTGCGCATGGACGACGAGCTGAACCGTTTCTCTCACCGGGACTACGCGCGCCTCACGGACGCGTACTGGCTGGACGCCCCGCACTGCGCCGACGGCCTGTGCGCGTGCCCGCTCGACCACGACGAGCCACGCGACCTCGAAGGCCTCGCACGCCTGGTCATGCTCGGCGCCGCGGCCGGCACCATCGCCGTCGGCGTCGTCCGCGCGCTGAGATGACGTGCCCCTGGGCGGGGTCCGGGCCCAGGGGCACGCTCCCCATGTGCCCCCGACACCCGCACGCACACCGGGCGGGCCCCTCGGGGGGTTACCCGGAACGGTTCAGTGCCGGGCGTTCCCCGGCACCGCGATCTGCCGCTCGGACCAGGACGCCTTGGTGGTGGCGGAGTAGTCGACCGCCGTGCCCGCCTTCAGCCCGGCCTCCCGGGCCCTGGCCGACGGCTCGGTGAGCAGGGTCTCGTCGGCGAGCAGTTCACCGGTGGACGGGTCGACGACGAGCCGCTCCCGGACGGTGCCCAGCGGGGTGCGGTTCGTCACCGGGAACGTGACGCCGACGCCCTTGCGCCCCAGCGGATCGCTGACGCCGTCGCTCAGCCGCACACCGGGCAGATCCGCCATCACCCGGTAGGCGGCGGCCCGGACACCCGGCTCCACCGGCATGGTGACGAGGTCGGCCGCGACGCGCAGCAGCCACGCAGCACGCCCGGAGCCCTGCCCGGCAGTGCCGTCCTGCGCGTGCAGCCGCTCCAGCAGCTGCCGCAACGCGGGTGTCTCGGTGGGCAGTTGACGCAGTTCCTTGTACGTGACATTGCGCGGGCCGAGGGCATAGATCCTGTCGCCGAGGGCGGTCCGGTCGACGGTCGGCCGCCCGGTGCCCAAGGTGTACGCACGTCGCGGGCCGTCCTCCCTCAGCGAGGCGGCGGCCTCGACCGTGCCCGGCGATCCCGCCTCCCGCCAGCGCGCCTTGTCCGCCGCAGTCCGGGGCTCGACGGTGGAGTTCAGGCCGGAGACCAGCAGACTGTCCGTCCCCTTGCGCACGCCCACCGACCACCGGGACGACGCGGCGTCGCGCACGGCGAACAGCTGCCCGGCCTTCCCTGCGACGTCCACGATCTCCGATCGGGTCTCGGTCTGCCAGTACGTGCCCTCGGAGGGCGCCGCCTCCGCCTTCGTGGCCGCGCTGAGCAGCACGAGCCGGGCGTCGGTCACGGCAGTCGCGGAGGTGCGCGGTCCGGCTTCGGGCCGCCCGTCCGGCGACTGCCCGTCGAGGCTCGTCACGACCACCGCGGTCGCGGCGACGGCCGTGAGAGCCGCGACCGCGCCGAGCGGCTTCAGCGCCAGGCGGCCGCGCGGCGACGGCGCGGAGCCCCGCTCCGGGACCTCGGCGAGGATGCGGGCCAGGTCCTCGCGCTGCCGGGGCCCGCCGGCCAGGCGGGCCGGGTCCAGTTCGTCGGGCCGTGCGGCGGCGAGGGCTCGCAGGGCGTCGGGGCGCCCGGTGGTGTCCTTGCTCGTCTTCACGTCAGTGCTCCTTTGTGGTCGCTGAGGTGGGCGGCGCGCGCGTCCGGCGCCGACGGCGCGGACACCGTCTGCAGCGCCTTCTCCAGGCGGCGCCGGGCCCGGTGCAGCCGGACGGTGAGCGTCGCCGTGGCGCAGCCCATGACCCGTGCGGCCTGTTTCGCGGTCAGCCCGTGCCAGGCGAGCAGGGTCAGCAGTTCCCGGTCGGCGTCCGACAGGCTCGCCAGGGCCTGTAGCGCCGCCTCCCGGTCGGTCACGTCCGCCGCGATGTCACCGGTGTCCGCCCCGCCGCCCCGCCCGATCCGCCGGGCCTCCTCGGCGGCCACCGCGTACTGATGGCTGTCCCGGCGGCGTAGTTCGCGCACCAGATTGCGCGCCACCCCGAGCAGCCAGGGCAGCGCGGGCCGCGGGATGTCCCGCACCCGCCGCCAGGCGACCGTGAAGGTCTCGCTGGTGATGTCCTCGCCCACCTGGCGGCCCACCAGGCTGGTGGCATAGGCGAGGACGCGCGGATAGCACTCCTCGTACATCTCCCGAAAGCGTTGCGCCTGTGTCACGCGCCGTCCCCTCGTGTCGGTGCTTACGCCGAGCAATGCGCGTGACGGCCCACTTCTTACAGGACGCGGGAAAATTTATCGGGCGACGGGATCGGCAGGATGTTGGGAAGCGTCGGCCGGCGAGCGGGCCGAGGACTTCGTCGCCGGGGCCGACGTCGTCCCAGAATCCCGGGGCATGGAGCCACGGTCGAGCTGGAACCGGCCGCAGGCGGCCCACGTCTCGGCGTTGTCGGGGTGCGGTGTGATGCTCATCCTCCGGTTCTGGCGGGAGGCGCGTCCGGTCAAACCCCGAGGTCCGAGGCGGTCGAGTGGGTTCCCGGACGTGCCGAAGAACACCCTTGACACTCGCGCCCCACTGAACTCATAGTTCTCGCCGCTGAGCGCAACGGCGTTGCGCTCAGCGCACCGGACGCAGGCGACGGAAAGGAGCGAGGCGATGCCGGCAGCACAGGCGAACGGCGCGACCGCCGACGAAACCGCCCACCAGGCGGACCGGCCCGACGAGGCCGACGCGCTCGCCCCACCGCAACCCGGCGTCCTTCAGGGGGCCGACCGCGCCCTGCTCGCCCTGCTGTCGTTCACCGAGCGGCGCCCCGAGTGGGGCGTCAGCGAGATGGCGCGCCGGCACGGCTGGGACAAGGCGGTCGCCCAGCGCATCCTCACCACGCTGGCCTCCCGCTCCTTCCTGACCTGCGACACCACCACCCGCCGCTACCGGCTCGGCCCCGCCGTCTCCCGGCTGGCCCGCGCCGGTGAACACAGCGGGGTGCTGCCGTCGCTGGTCCGGCCGATCCTCGCGGCACTCCTGCGCGAGACCGGCGAGAGCGTGGTGCTGAACGTGCCGCAGGGCGCCGGATACCGGTGCGCCGCCGCCGTCGACGGAACCGGCCCGGTCCGCTACACCGCGATCGTCGGCGCCGTGATGCCGGGCCACGCGGGCGCCTCCGGCCACGCCATCTTCGCCCACTACCCCGAGGCGGAGCTCCGGCGCCTGTTCGGAGCCACCCCGCTCCAGCGTTTCAACGACCACACCGTCACCGACCTCGACGCCCTCCTGACCCGGTACGCCGACGTGCGCGCCCAGGGGCACAGCGTCAGCCACGGCGAGTACGACGAAGCCGTCGCCGCCGTGTCCGCCCCGGTGTTCCAGGCCGGCACCATCGCCGCCTCGCTCACCGTCATCGGCCCCGCGCACCGCGTCACCCGCGCCACCGACCGCATCACCGAACTCGTCCGGGCCGGAGCCGAGGAGGCCACGGCCGCCTTCGGCTCCTGACCCGGCCCGGCGGCACCGACCGCCGGACCACACGCCCGTACGACGTGACCCGCACCGGAGTACGCGGCTTGCCGCTGCCTGCCCGAAAAGTCCCGCCCCGGACCCCGTTCCGGAGTGGGCCCACCCACCAAGGGGTGTTCCCGTGTCGCACCACACCTCGCCGTCGGCCACCGCGCCGCCGCCCGCCGGCTCCGGCGTCACCTCCTCCGGCGCCGGTCACCCGAGGGTCACCGAACCCGTCGTGTTCATCGTCCTCGCCGTGCTCTCCGTCGTGGGAGCCGTCATCGGCGCGGACCTCGTCGCCAAGCTGGGCATCTCCGCCAACACCTCGGTCGTCGGCGCCCTGATCGCCATGCTCATCGGCCGCATCCCGCTCGCAGGGCTGCGCTCGATGCGTTCGGTGCACCGGCAGAACCTCGCCCAGAGCGCCATCTCGGCCGCCACCTTCGCCTCCGCCAACGCGCTGCTCACCTCGATCGCGGTGCCGTACGTCTTCGGGCGCAAGGACCTGGTGTGGCCGATGCTCATCGGCTCCTTCGCGGGCCTGCTCATCGACACCTGGGTGCTGTACCGCTCCTTCGGCTCCCGGCTGCTGCCCGCCGACGCGGCCTGGCCCCCCGGACAGGCGGCGGCGGAGACCATCAAGGCCGGCGACAAGGGCGGCAAGCGGGCCCTCGTCCTCGGCGCGGGCACCCTCGTCGGCCTCGGCGGCACCCTCTTCAGCCTGCCGCTGTCCGCCGCCGGCGTCGCCTTCCTCGGCAACGTCTGGGCGCTGCTGATGTTCGGCGTGGGCCTCGGCCTGCGCGAGTTCAGCCCCGACCTGTTCCACACCGACCTCGGCGCCGGGTACGTGCCGCACGGCGTGATGGTCGGCGCGGGCGTCGTCGCCCTCGGCCAGGCCGTCTTCATGCTGGTCCGGCGACGCCCGGCCCGGCAGGAGCAGTCCCACGCCGGTCCCGCCCCGGCAGAGCGGGACGAGACGACCGCGTACACGGTCGACGAGAAGGAACTGCGCCGCTCCCTCCTGCGCGGCTACGCCCTCTTCGTCGCAGGAGCGGTCCTGCTCGCCGTCCTCGGCGGCCTGATCGGCGACATGAGCCCGCTGGGCCTGATCGGCTGGGTGCTGTTCGCCGCGTTCGCCGCCCTCGTGCACGAGCTGATCGTCGGCCTCGCCGCGATGCAGTCCGGCTGGTTCCCCTCCTTCGCCGTCACCCTGATCTTCCTGGTCCTCGGCCTGCTCATCGGCATTCCGTCGGTGCCGCTCGCACTGCTCGTCGGCTACGTGTCCGCCACCGGGCCCGCCTTCGCCGACATGGGCTACGACCTCAAGGCCGGGTGGCTGCTGCGCCGCGACCACCGGCCCTGGGACCCGTACGAGCGTGAGGGCCGCCGTGAGCAGTTCCGCGCCGCCCTCATCGGCTTCGCCGCCGCGCTCGCCGTCGTCGCCGTGCTCTGGCAGTCGTACTTCAAGCAGGGCCTCATCCCGCCCGTCGCCAAGGTCTACGCCGACACCGTCAAGAACGGCCTGGGCGAGCCCGGCGTGCTGCGCACCCTGCTGCTGTGGGCCATTCCCGGCGCCCTGATCCAGCTGATCGGCGGCACCAAGCGGCAGATGGGCGTCATGCTCGCCACCGGCCTGCTGATCCTCACCCCGAACGCCTGCTGGATGGTCCTCGGCGCGCTCGCCGTGCGCGTCGGCTACCGCAAGTGGCGCGGCCCGCGCGCCGACGAGGAGCTGAACCTGGTCGGCGCCGGCCTCATCGCGGGCAGCTCCCTGGGCGACTCCGCCCAGATCGTCAAGGCGAGCTGACCCCGCCCCCCGAACCACCTTCTCCCACACGCACCACCTCAAGGAGACAGATTCCCATGGAGATGTTCAGCCGGCTCGAGCCCCGTGCCGAGTACCTGAGCTTCGAACTCGCCCTCGCCGCCCGCAAGCTCGTCGAGCAGGTCATGCTCGTCAAGCCCGGCGAGCACGTCGTCCTCACCGGCGACACCAGCAGCGACCGCCGCGTCGTCGACGCCACCGCGCAGGCCGTCGCGGCCGCCGGGGCGCACCCCGTCGTCGTCTGGTCCGAGACCATGCCCAGCTCGTCGATGGAGCCCCCGCGTCCCGTCGCCGGCGCCATCGCGGACGCCGACGTGTGGATCGAGTTCGCCGTCTCCTACGTCATGCACTCCGACGCGTTCCGCCGCGCCATGGCCAACGGCTGCCGCTACACCAACCTGACCGCCATGGACGTGCACATGCTCGTCGCGACCGTCGGCCGCCCCGACTTCGACGGCGTCATCCGGCTCGGCAAGGCACTGGTCCACCTCCTGGAGCAGGCCGACGAGGTGCGCATCACCTCCGCCAACGGCACCGACATCACCGGCCGCAACGGCGACCGCCCCATCAACCTGCGCGGCAAGCCCGCCGAGAAGCCCGGCGAGACCGTGATGCTCTCCGGCCAGATCTCCTGGAACCCCCTGGAGGAGACCCAGGACGGCGTCCTCGTCTTCGACGGCGCCCTGTGGCCGCCGGACCAGCTCGGCCTGCTGCGCTCCCCGGTCCGCTGCACCGTCGAGAAGGGCGTCGTCACCAAGATCGACGGCGAGGGCCAGGACGCGGAGATCTTCCGCCGCTGGATGGAGTCCTGGGACGACCCGAACATGTACCGCGTCGCCCACTGGTCGCTCGGCTTCAACCCGGGCGTGCCCGCGCCCACCGGCCGCATCGTCGAGGACGAGCGCGTCTTCGGCTGCGTCGAGCTGGGCATCGGCACCAAGGGCGCCTGGATCGGCGGCGAGCCGTGGGTGTCCGCCGCGCACACCGACGGCTCGATCCTCGGCCCGTCGATCTACCTCGACGGCGAGTGCATCGAGAAGGACGGCGTGTACGTGCACCCCGACCTCGTGAAGATCTGCCGCGAGCTGGGCGTCGCCGGCTACTGACCGCCGGCACCCCCGCCCCACCCCGACCGACCGCCCGCCCAAGGAGCCGGACTTGACCGACGACCAGATCACGTACCGCCACAGCGGCCTCGTCTGCACCGACCACACCCTCGACGTACCGCTCGACCACGCCCGCCCCGACGGGCCGAGCATCTCCGTCTTCGCCCGCGAAGTCGTCGCCGAGGGCATGGAGGGTCGCGATCTGCCGCGGCTGCTCTGGCTCCAGGGCGGTCCCGGCGGGCGCGCGGAACGCCCCAACGCGGCGGGCGCCTGGCTGCGCCGCGCCCTCCAGGACTTCCGCGTCGTCCTCCTCGACCAGCGCGGCACCGGCCGTTCCGCGCCGGCCGACCGCACCACGCTCGCCGCACGTTCCGACGCGGCGACGTATCTCACCCACTTCCGGGCGGACTCCATCGTCCGCGACGCGGAACGGGTGCGCCGACGGCTCCAGGGCGATCGCCCCTGGACGGTCCTCGGCCAGAGCTTCGGCGGTTTCGCGACGCTCACCTATCTCAGCCTCGCTCCGGAGGGACTTGCCCGGGCCCTGATCACGGGCGGCCTGCCCACCCTCACCGCCCACGCCGACGACGTCTACCGCGCCGCGTACCGGCGCACCGGCACGGCCAACTCCCGCTACTTCGACCGGTATCCGGCCGACCGGGCACTGGCCGAGCGGGTCGCCGCGCACCTCGCCGACCACGACGTCCGGATGCCGTCCGGCGAGCGCCTGTCGGTACGCCGGTTCCAGACGCTGGGCATCACCTTCGGCACCTCGTCGGGCTTCGACACCCTG
This sequence comes from Streptomyces sp. HUAS MG91, assembly GCF_040529335.1. GTDB lineage: Bacteria > Actinomycetota > Actinomycetes > Streptomycetales > Streptomycetaceae > Streptomyces > Streptomyces tabacisoli. The sequence goes on from NZ_CP159534.1 coordinate 8,346,199, forward strand.
CACTACCTCCTGGAGTGCGCGTTCGTGCCGGGGCCGCACGGGCCCGCGCTCTCCGACCCGTTCCTGCGCGGCGTCGACGCGGTGGTCTCCCTGGCGTCGCGCCCCCTGTACGCGGTCCTGCACGAGGCGATCTACGCCCAGGGCGGCCGGGCCACGGCGTGGTCGGCGCACCGGATCCGGGACGAGTTCCCCGAGTTCGACGCGGCCGGCGGCGGTCCGCTGCACTTCACCGGCGAGATGATGTACCCCTGGATGTTCGACGAGGATCCGGCGCTCGCCCCGCTGAAGGCGACGGCGGACGCCCTCGCCCACCGCACGGACTGGCCCGCCCTCTACGACCTGGACCGTCTGTCGTCCAACACGGTCCCGGCCGCCGCGGCGGTCTACCTCCAGGACATGTTCGTCGACCACGACCAGTCCCTGGAGACGGCGTCCCGTATCCGCGGCCTGCGCCCCTGGGTCTCGGACACCCATCTCCACGACGGCGTGAAGGCCGACGCGGGCGTCCTCGACCACCTGCTCACGCTCACCGCGCCGTGACGAAGGCGCGCGGGCGCCGCGTGCGCGGAACCCGCGCGTAGAGAGTGAACCTCGGGGCATCTGGAAGCCCATGGAACGCGAGCCGAGGCTACGACGGCACACATGGGGTTGGAAGTTGGCGCGCGCCTTTGTCATGGCGCTGGGATTCGTCTGCATGGTGGCATTCGCCGTGGCGTTGGCGAGGGCCACGCTCGTGCCCTCGCCGGCGTCCGTGTCGATGACCCATACGAACCTGCACCCGGGCAGCTCCATCCGGCTGTACTTCGATCAGCCGGACTGGCGGGACACCGTGAAACAGGTGGGCGGAAACATCGTGCTGGGAGTGCCGTTCGGCTTCCTGCTGCCGGTGCTCTTCCCGCGCACCCGTGGCCTGGTCCGCGTCGTGCTGATGACGGCCCTGGTGATGCTCACCGTCGAGACGGCGCAGGGACTGCTGGTCACCGGGCGGGCGTTCGACATCGACGACGTGATCCTCAACTCGGCGGGCGCCTTCCTCGGCTACCTCGTCCTGGGCCGCAGGCTCGGCCGTGCGCTGCACCCCCGCCGTGTGCGCTGGTGGCACCCCCGCCGCCCCGAGCCCGTGGTGGCCGAGGAGCGGCCGGCCGGACTCTGGCGGCGCAAGCGGTCCGCCGATTCCGCGTCCGGCGCCGAGAAGCCGGTCGCGTCCGACACGGACCAGGCCACCACGTCGAAGCGGGCGCGCTGGACCCTGCCCGCGTCACTGCGGGCCAAGCGCCCCTGAGCCCGTGAACTCCCCCCTCAGGGAGAGAAGTTCTTTCGGCCGGTCCAGCGCACTGGACCGGCTCGAACCCGGCGCGCCGATCTCGCGCGAGCGTGAGCCGCCGGACTGCACACCGGAGAGAACCGCGGGGATCGCCGACAGTTGAGGCGGGCCCGCGGGGGCATGAGGGGGAGATGGAACCCGAGATCACGCGACGTGAAGCGCTGCAGATGAGCCGCGACCTCAGTGCCCTTCCCGAGCAGCCAGGACCGACGCCGTACGCGCTGAACGTCGTCTTCGAACTGCGCTCCGCGGAGTCCGCCGAGGCCTTCGACGCCCTCGTCGCCGAGACGCTCGAAGGCATCGCCGATGAACCGGACACGCTCGTGTACGCCGTCCACACGCCCGAGGGGCAGCCGCTGGTGCGGGTCTTCTACGAGCTCTACGCCGACGAACGCGCCTTCCTCTCCCACGAGGGCCAGCCGCACGTGCGGCGCATGGTCGAGGAACGCGCGCGGCATCTGGTGGGCGCGCCGCAGGTCTTGTTCATGCACCAGCACATGGGAAAGCTGCCACGTGGGCCTGTCTGAGGAGCGCGGCCCGCGAGTTCCTCGCGGGCCCAGGTGGCCCGAGTGTCGGCCCTATTGACGCGCGTAGCGGCGCCGGGCACTGTCAGGGATCCTTGATTCTCTGTGGCATTCACCTCGGGAGGCACCGTGTTAAGACGCCATCTCCGTACGCTTCTCACGCTTGTCATGCTCGCGTCGCTTTCGATGCTGGGTGCGGCGGCCACCACGGGTACCGCGCACGCCGACGACTGCTACACCTGGACCCGGACCCTGAGCCAGGGCGCCAGCGGTGAGGATGTGCGGCAGTTGCAGATCCGGGTCGCCGGATACCCCGGATACGGTGCCGTCCTCGCGGTCGACGGGGAGTTCGGTCCGGGCACCAAGGCCGCCGTCACCCGTTTCCAGCAGGCCTACGGTTTGTCGGCGGACGGCATCGCGGGAGCGCAGACCTTCAGCAAGCTCTACGCCCTCCAGGACGGCGACTGCACCCCGGCGCACTTCACCTACGCCGAGATGAACCGGTGCAACGCGGACTGGTCCGGCGGCGCGGTATCGGCGGCAGCCGCGAAGGCGAACGCGCTGCAGGCGATGTGGAAGCTGGAGGCACTGCGGCACGCGCTGGGCGACCGCGCACTGACCACCAGCAGCGGCTTCCGCTCGCACGCCTGCAACAACGCGGTCGGCGGCGCGGCCAACAGCAACCATCTCTACGGGCGCGGCATCGACCTCGTCGTCACCCCCTCGTACTGCGAGATCGTCAAGCAGGCCCGCAACCACGGCTTCAACGAGATCCTCGGCCCGGGCTACCCCGGCCACAGCACACACGCCCACCTCGGCAGCCAGAGCTCGCGCTACTGGTCCGCGTCGTCCTGCGGCATCTGACGGCGTGCCCGCCTGAAGGCGCCCTCCGTGCGGGTTCCCGCCGGCACGGGAACCCGCAGGGAACCGGGTGCCCCGACGGCCGAGCCTCCCCTGTTGTGGACCGGCAAGCCGGTCATGACAGAGGAGGCTCGGCCCGTTCCGCCCGCCCCAGGGTCTGTCCGGCGGATCTTGTCGTGGGCGCGGGGCACGTCACGCCCGACCGCGGCCTCGTCGCCGGTTGCCGACGCTCCGCGTCGACGCCCGCCCTCCTCCGCCGTCCACCCGCACGCACCGGACCCCGCTCTCCGGCACGGAACGGCGCGGACCGATCCGACGCGCCCTGATCCGCCGGAAAGGCTCTAACGGATGGTGACCTGAACGGTGTTGGAGACGGCCCCGCCGCCCGCGATCCGGATCTTGTTGAGGCCCTTGATGCCCAGCTTCACCCGCAGGTTGTAGGTGTGGCTGCGGGTGGTGTTCATGTGGATCGGGAGGCTGACCCACCCCTTCTTCTGCAACTGCTGCAGGGTGACGCGGGTGCCGGCGGCCATGCGCGTGGAGGAGCCGTAGACACGGAACTCCTGCCAGGCCTTGGCGGACTTCACCGTCGCCTTGGCCGACAGCGTCGGCTTCGGAGCCTGCTGCGGGGCCGAGGCCACGACGGCGTGGGGAGTGGTGGCGCCGGCGGCGACCGGAGCCGCGGCCAGTGGCGCGGCGCAGATCAGGAGGCCGGTGCCCACGGACGCGACGCGACGGGAGACAGGGTGCACGGAGAGCCTTTCGACAGTGAACCGAACCGGAGGATCAAACCAGCGCAATATATGACAAAAGGCGTCTGGTGCTGAGGGGACATGCGGAGCGGCGGTGTGTCGACTTCGCGGCGCACGGTCCCGCCGTCCGCCGCTCCCTCGCACAGGCGGCACGGCGCTGTATACCTGGGGCATGTCGAATGTCCGGCTGGCCTCGTCGCAGGGCAAATGGATCCTGCTCACCACCGTGCTCGGATCCAGCATGGCCATGCTGGACTCCACCGTCGTCAACGTCGCGCTGCCCCGCATCGGCGAGGACCTGGGCGCCGAACTCGCGGGCCTGCAATGGACGGTCAACGCCTACATGCTGACCCTGGCCGGGCTGATCCTGCTCGGCGGATCCCTCGGCGACTCCTACGGCCGGCGGCGGATCTTCGTGATCGGAGTCGTGTGGTTCGCGTCGGCGTCGCTGATGTGCGGGCTCGCGCCGAACGCCGAAGTGCTGATCGCCGCGCGCGCCCTGCAAGGAGTCGGCGGCGCACTGCTGGGGCCCGGCTCGCTCGCGCTGATCCAGGCGTCGTTCCACCCGGACGACCGCAGCCGGGCGGTCGGCGTGTGGTCGGGGTTCGGCGGCATCGGCTCGGCCGTCGGACCGTTCCTGGGCGGCTATCTGGTCGGCGGCCCGGGCTGGCGCTGGGTCTTCTTCCTGAACATCCCGCTCGCCCTGCTGTGCGTCCCGGTCGCCCTGTGCCACGTACCCGAGTCGTCGGACGGACGGCGCCACGAACGATTCGACGTGCTGGGGGCGGCCCTCGGAGCCGTCGCGCTCGCCCTGATCACCTACGCGCTCATCGAGGCCCGCGGCGGATCCTGGGCGGTGGCGCTCTGCGCGGTGGCAGGGGTGCTCGCCGCCGTCGCCTTCGTCTACGTGGAGCGGCACCGGGCCGATCCGATGCTGCCGCCGGACATCTTCGCCTCACGCCAGTTCACGGCCGTCAACCTGGTCACGCTGTGCGTGTACGCCGCGTTCGGCGGCTTCTTCTTCCTCACCGCGCTGCAATTGCAGGTGGTGGCGGGCTACTCGCCGCTGGCCGCCGGAAGCGCGCTGCTGCCGACGACGGCCCTCATGCTGCTGTTCTCGGCCCGCTCCGGTGCCCTGGCCGACCGGATCGGCCCGCGCATCCCGCTGACCGTGGGGCCGCTGCTGTGCGCGGCGGCGATGCTGCTGATGCTCCGGGTGGGGCAGCACGCCGACTACCTCACGGACGTGCTGCCCGCCGTACTGGTGATGGGCACCGGCATGGTCGTCCTGGTCGCGCCCCTGACGTCCACGGTGCTCGGCTCCGTCGACGCCTCCCGGGCGGGCCTGGCCAGCGGCATCAACAACGCGGCGGCGCGCGTGGCGGGTCTCGTCGCCGTCGCCGCGCTTCCGTTGCTGACCGGGATGGGCGCGGAGGCGTATCGGTCGGCGGACGCCTTCGGTTCGTCGTTCCGGCGGGCCATGCCGATCTGCGCGGCGGTCCTGGTCGTCGGCTCGGCGCTGGCGTTCACCCTCGTACGCCGTCCCGCACCGGGCTGCGCCCGTCCGGAATGCCGGACCCACGGGGCCGTCACGGCGCCGCCCCTGGAGGGGAAACGGGTGCGCAAGCGCGCCGCTTGAGCCGGATGCCGCCCCTGTGCGGGGACCGCGTCCGTCGTACGTACGCGGCCACCGGGACCGGCCGAAGGGGCTGTCACAGGGAGTCGACGAGACCTCCGTCGATGACGAAGTCGGCGCCGGTGATGTTCGCCCCGGAAGGACCGGCGAGGTGCACGACGAGATCGGCGACCTCCGACGGGCGGGTGAAGCGCCCGGTCGCCGCTTGGGCCGCCGCGCCGCGGGCCACCTCCGCGGGATCGACGCCCCGCGACCGGCCGACGGTGGCGGCCACGCCGCCGTCACCCTGCCACAGCGCCGTCTCCACCGGTCCCGGCCCGACGGTGTTCACCCGCACCCCGCGCGGCCCCACCTCCTTGGACAGGGCCTTGCAGAAGTTGGTCAGCGCCGCCTTGGCCGCGCAGTAGTCGATGACGAGCGGATCGGGCAGCCGGGCGTTGACCGACGACACGGTAACGATGCGGCCCGCGCCGGTGGCGAGCAGGTGGGGCAGGGCGGCCCGGGTGGCGCGGACGGCCGCCATGAAGTTGATCGTGAACGTCCACTCCCACTCCTCGTCCGTCACGCTCAGGAACCCCGCCGGCCGCGGACGCACCGCCCCGACGTTGTTCACCAGGACATCGATTCCCCCGTGGACGGCGACGGCCTCGGCGATCAGCGCCGCCGGGGCGTCGGGCAGCGCGAGATCGGCCTCCACGACGGTGAGTTCGGCCCCCTGCTTCACGAGCCGCTCCAGGGCCTCGGTGCGTTCTCTGGTCCCCGCGACCACACGGGAGCCGGCCGCGAGGAAGGCCTCGACGACGGCCAGCCCGATCCCGCGCCCGGCGCCCGTGACGACGGTGGTCCGTCCGGCCAGGCCCCTGGACGCACCGGCGGGACCCGTGGCCGGGGATGGGTGGCCGCTCATCGTCCCTCCTCCGGGCTGTGCTCGCGCAGCCAGTCGAGCACGGTGGTCGCCACGTCCCGCCAGCCGCTGTCGATCGTCAGGGAGTGCCCGCGGTCGGGGAAGTTGAGGATGTCGGTGACGGCCTCGGAGTGCCGGTACTGCTTGAGGGTGGCGCGGGTGACGGACTCGGGCACCGTGTGATCCTTGCCGCCGGAGATGAGCAGCAGCGGACCGCGCCCGCTGTTTCCGGTGGCGACCTTGGCCGCCGAGTGCGGGTTGAAGTTGGCGGACGCGGCCTCGTACAGCGGCTTTCCCGGCGCCGGAATGCTCCAGCGCTCGTACAGACCCGTCGACTCCTCCTCCGGGATCGCGTTCCCGAAGGCGAACCGGAACTGCTCCTCGGTCAACGAGATGGACCGGTGCCTGTTGGCGGGGTTCTTGAAGACGGGGAACGTCACCTTCAGCGCGGACAGCGGCAGCGGCAGAACGCCCTTGATCTGCGCGGCGTCGATCGCGACCGCCGCGGCGGCGCGGTCCTGGCCGAGCAGCTTCTGCGCGATCATGCCTCCGAAGGAGTGCCCGATCAGGACGGGCCGCCTCGGCAGGGCCGCGATCAGGTGCGCGTAGTGCTCGACGACGTCGTCGATGCCGTGGTCGGCGATGCTCTCCGGGTTCTGGCGCGCCTCCTCGACGGTGTCCGGGTCGCCGGGCCAGCCGGGCGCGGACGGCTCGTAGCCCTCGCTGCGGAACAGGTCGATCCAGGGCTGCCAGGACGAACCGTGCAGCCAGAGTCCGTGGATGAACACCACGGGAAGCGGAGCGGTCATGATGGGTCCCTTCGTCTACGGGTGTGCTCGCTCGGCCACATGCCGTGCGCGGCCCGCAACGCGCGGCGTCGAAGAAGCCCCGCCGCCGCGCAACTGCCGCGCCGGTGGGGGCGATCGGGACGTGCCGGGACGGTCCGCCGGATCGGGCGGGCACCGGAGCGTGGGAAGCCGCCTGATGTCCCGGCATGAAGTATCGGCTTTCCCGGTGTGCGGACGTAGGGATTCCGCTCCGCCGGTTCCGGAGCGGGTTCATTTTGAGCACTGGGGAGGGACGGCCCCGGGGGAGCCCGCCGTCGGCGAGCGATGCCGGACCGCGGACCGATTGTCAGACCCGCCTGAGACGCTCCGCGCATGGAGATGACCGTGCAACTGACGATCGACTGCGCCGATCCGCAGCGAATGGTGGCCTTCTGGGCCGAGGCCCTGGGTTACGTGCCCGAGCCCCCGCCGGGCGGGCACGACACGTGGCGCGCGTACTGGGCGTCGGTGGGCGTGCCCGAGGAGGAACTGCCCGCCGGTGCCGGGGACATCCCGGAGTCGATCGTCGACCCCGAGGGACGCGGCCCGAGAGTCTGGTTCCAGCAGGTACCGGAGCCGAAGGCCGCCAAGAACCGGTGGCACTTCGACCTGAAGGTCGGTGGGGGCCGTGACGTCCCGCTCGACGTCCGCATCGGGCGGGTCAAGGCCACCGTGGACCGACTGGTCACGGCCGGCGCCACCGTGCTGCGGATCAAGGACGAGCCCGACGCGGGGTTCTACGCCACCGCCATGCAGGACCCCGAGGGCAACGAATTCGACGTCGTCTGAGGGCCGTCGTGCCGATGCCGGCTCCCGCCCCTTGTTCCTGCGCGAGACGCGTGGCGAGATGTGCGGGGGCGGCGTCCGGGACCCCGGTGGGGCGACCCCTGCCGGACCTCTTCGCCCGCTCGCCCGGCCGACCTGCTCCACCTCGCACACCGCCCGGCGGGACGGGCCGTGAACACGTCACGTTGCTGTGGTGTTCAATCCATATCGGCAACCTGACGACGCTCCGGGGTGGACATGGACGAGAAGCCTTTTGGCCGACTGCTGCGCGAGGCCCGGCAGCGTTCGCTGCTGACGCTGGAGAACCTCGCCGAGGCCTCGGGCGTGAGCGTCCGTGCCATCAGCGACATGGAGCGCGGCAAGAGCGTGCCGCGCCAGGCGACCCTGCGCGAGCTGATGGACGCCCTCGCCCTGGACGACAGCAGGCGGCAGGCCCTCACCCGGGCCTCCGTCCGGCGCACCGAAGAGGTGCCCCGGCAGCTTCCCCCCGATCCGGCGGTGTTCCGTGGCAGGGACGAGGCGATGACGGCCGCCCGCCACATCACCTCGCAGATCTCCGTACGGGGAGCGCACGTCGTCATCGGCGCCGTCGGCGGCATGGCGGGCGTGGGCAAGACGACGCTGGCGGTGCACTGGGCGCACCGGATCGCCGACGGCTTTCCCGACGGCCAGCTCTATGTGAACCTGCGCGGCTTCGAGGCGTCGGGACGGCCCATGGACCCCGAGGAGGCCCTCGGCCGCTTCCTGAGCGCCCTCGGAGTGCCCAGCGGCGAGATGCCCAGCACCGTGGAGGCGCGCAGCGTTCTGTTCCGCGAGAAGTGCTCGTCCCGGAGGCTGATCGTCGTCCTGGACAACGCGCGGGACGCCGAGCAGGTGCGGCCGCTGCTGCCCGCCTCCGCCGGCTGTCTGACCATCATCACCTCACGGAACCAACTGTCCGGGCTGGCCGCGAGCGAGGGTGCCTCCCGGATCAGCCTCGACGTGTGGACACGGGACGAGGCCCTGGCCGCGCTGGCCGCCAGAATCGGGGAGGAGCGGTGCGGGGCGGAACCGGAGGCCGCCGCCCGGCTGGTGGAGCTGTGCGGATTCCTGCCCCTCGCCGTCGCCATCGTCGGCGCGCAGTTGAGCGCCGCGCCGCGGATGGCCCTGAGCCGCGGCGTCCACGAGCTGCTGGAGTCGCTGCCGCGGCTCGACGCCCTGTCGACCGATGACCAACAGGTCGACGTACGCGCCGTGTTCTCCTGGTCCTACCGGGCGCTGACCGCCGACAGCGCACGGTTCTTCCGGCACCTCGCGGTCCATCCCGGACCGGCCGTGTCCACCGAGGCCGCCGCCTCGCTCGCGGCGGTCGGGATGCCGACCGCCCGGCGGTATCTGCGCGAACTGGTCTCGGCCAGCCTCCTCTCCCGTGACGCCGAAGGGCGCTACGTGATGCACGACCTCGTCCGGGCCTACGGCGCCGAACTCCTGGAGCGGGAACAGGACGACCGCTCCGGTGCCGAGACACGGCTCCTCGACTACCTGCGCCACAACGCGCACACCGCCAGGCTGATCATGGACACCCGCCCCTGGGAGGAACCGCCCCACAGCCCGGCGCCCGGCGTCGTACAGGTCGCGATCGCCGACCGCGCCGAGGCGATGGACTGGTTCCACCAGGAGGACGCGGCCGTCACGGCCGGTTTGCACACCGGCGGGGACGATCCCCGGCTGCTGCGCCCCCGCATCGAGCTGATCCACACCTGGCAGAGCTATCTCATCGTCACCGGCCGCTGGGCCGAGCAGCTCACGATCCAGCGCATCGGCCTCGACGCGGCCCTCGTACTGGACGACCCGAGCGCCATCGCGAAGACCAGCGCGCCCCTGGCCCGCGCGCTGGTGCTGACCGGCCAGGACGACCTGGTGGATGAGCAGGTGGAGCTGATGCGCGCACAACTGGACCGGCTGGACCCGAAGATGCGGGCCCACACCGAGCACAATCTGGCGTGGGTGCTGCACCGCCTGCGCCGTCACGCGGAGTCCGTGCGCCACTCCCGCAACGCTCTCGCCGTCTACCGCACGCTCCCGCAGCGCAACGACGTCGCCCGCGCCCTCAACGACCTCGGCTGGCGCCTCGTCCAGATCGGCGAGTACCAGGAGGCGCTCGCCTGCTGCGAGGAGGCGCTCCCCGTCTTCCAGTCCAACGGGAACCTCTGCGACGAGGCCGCGACATGGGACAGCATCGGGTACGCCCGGCAGAGCCTGGGTGACGTCGGCGGCGCGATCGCGGACTACCGGAAGAGCCTGGCCATCCTGGAAGAGGTCTTCGACCCCTACAACCAGGCGGACGTACTGGACCGCCTCGCGGCCGCCCACCTGCACCTGGGGGACGAGGAGCAGGCGCGCGCCGGCTGGCTGCGGGCGGCGGCGCTGCTTCAGTCGCTGGGCAGCCCGCTCGCCGCGGACATGACGGCCAAGGCCCAGGCCGTCGGCCCGGGCCCCGCTGCCGAGTCGGTCAGGACTTGAGGAAGTCGATCAGGTCCTGGTTGAACCGTTCCTTGTCGCCGGGGACCATCGCGATGCCGTGCGAACCGCCCTCGTAGACCTTCAGGGTGGCGTCCGGGATGATCTTCGCCCCCTTGCGCGCGGTGGCGTCGATCGGGACGATCTGGTCGTCGTCACCGTGCACCAGGAGCGTCGGGACGTCGAACTTCTTCAGGTCCTCGGTGAAGTCGGTGTACCCGAAGGCGTCGACACAGTCGACGCCGCCCTCGATGGTCTGCGCCATCGCCATGTACCAGAAGGCGTCCTTGTTGCCCTGGGTGACCTTGTTGCCCTGCCGGTTGGCGGAGAAGAAGCCCTCCGCCGTGTCCTTCCAGAACTGGGACCGCTCGTTGATGATCCCGGCCTTGATCGAGTCGAAGACCGAACCCGGCACGCCCTCGGGATTGTCGGGGCCCTGGATCATCAGGGGCGGGATCGCCGACAGGAGCACGGCGGACTTCACCCGCGACGTACCGTGCCGACCGATGTAGCGGGCGAGTTCGCCGCCGCCCATCGAGTGCGCGACGAGCGTCACGTCCCGGAGGTCGAGACCGGTGATGAGGTCGTCGAGGTCGTCGGCGAAGGTGTCGAAGTCGTAGCCGTCGTACACCGGGGTGGAGCGGCCGTGGCCCCGGCGGTCGTGCGCGATGCCGCGGAAGCCGGCGTCCGCGACCGCCTTGAGCTGGTCCTGCCAGGCGTCGCCGTTGAGCGGCCAGCCGTGGATGAAGACGACCGGACGGCCGCTGCCCCAGTCCTTGTAGAAGATGTCAACGCCGTCGCGGGTGGTGCAGATGGGCATGACTGCCTCCGGGGGAGAACTTCGGGAGTCACCGGGATGCCGGTGACTAAGGGGACGCGTCGGCCGGATGCACGGCCGACGCGGACTCCGGGCGCTCGTGCCGGACAAGCGGGAGGGTGACCCGGTCCGTGGACCACGCAAACGCACACCGCGCTCGTGCGATACCGGGCAGCCGTCATCACTGGTCTGTTCGAGTGATGTCGACAGGCCCGGATGCCGGGCCTGCGGACCTCGGGCAGCATCGCGGACGTGCTCCTCTTCGCCGTGGTCTTCGCCGTTCTCGGGGCGACCAGCAACGCCGCCGGAACGGCCTTCCAGCGGAAGGCCGCCGCCACCGTCCCCGAGGGCGGCGGCCTGCGGCTGCTGCTCGCTCTCGTGCGGCAACCTGCGTGGGTGGCCGGAATCGCCGGTGTGATCGGCGCGGCGCTCTTTCAGGCCCTGGCCCTCGTCTTCGGGCCGCTGGCGCTGGTCCAGCCCCTGTTCGTGCTGGAACTGCCGTTCGCGCTGATCATCGCGATGCCGCTGCTGCACCGGCGGCTCCCCGCCGTGGGCTGGTGGGCCGTGGCGAGCGTCGTCGCCGGCCTCGGGCTGCTGCTGGGCGCGGCCGCGCCGTCGGGCAGTTCCAGCGACGCACCGATGACCCGGTGGATTCCCGCTCTGATCGTCTGCCTCGGGGCTGTCGGCGCGGCCCTGCTCGTGGCACGCGGCCGTTCCTCGCCGCTGGTCAGGGCGGCCTGCCTGGGCATCGCGTCGGCGGTCGCCAACGCCCTGACCGCGGCCCTGCTCAAGTCGGCGACCGGGACCTTCTCCGACCACGGGCCGGTCGCGTTCCTCACCAGCTGGCAGACGTACGGATTCGCCGTCACCGGCGTGGCCGCCGTCCTGCTGCTGGAGAACGCCCTCCAGGCGGGATCGCTGGCGGCCTCCCAGCCCGCGCTCACCATCGGCGACGCGACCGTCAGCCTGCTGCTCGGGATCTTCGTGTTCCGAGAGACGATCCGCACGGGCTGGTTCCTCCTGCCGGAGGCGGCCGGAGCGGTGCTGATCGCCGCAGGGGTCTTCGGGCTCAGCCGCGCCGTGCCCCACATCCGCGAGCTCACCCCGGCCCCGGCCTCATGACCGGTGGCGGACGTCCGGTCCATCGAACACGATGAGTGGGCCGACGGTCGTTGTCCCGGCTCCGCACCCCATCGACTCAGGAGACGAAAGCTCATGCTCTCTGCCGAGAACCTTCTCCAGGCTCACCCCCTCTCCGCGACGGCGGAGAGGGGCGAGGCGCTCGCCCGGGCGGTGGAAGCCGCGCTGGGCTGTGCGGCGGCCTGTACGGCGTGCGCCGACGGCTGTCTCTCCGAGGAGGACCCGGCGCGACTGTCCCGCGCGGCGGCGGCCGCGGAGAGCTGCGCTGCGATCTGCGCGGCGACCGCCTCGACCCTCCTCCGCCAGAGCGCGCACGCCGACCGCGAGGGCCTCATCACCCTGCTGCAGAGCTGTACCAGCGCCTGTCTGCGCTGCGAACGCGAATGCCGTGAGCACGAACTGATGCACGACCACTGCCGCTTGTGCGTCGAAGCCACCACGGCGTGCGTCGAGGCCTGCGAGCGGCTGATCGCCCTGCTGTGAACGCTGCCCGGTGACGCCGCATGCCGTCAGGGGGCCGCGGGCCCGGCCGGCTCGGGCGCCGCGATCCGGCGGGCGAGGCTGTCGCGCAGCGCGGTCAGCCGGGTGATCTCCGCGTCGAGGGCGTCGATCCGCAGTTGCACGACGCCCGGTGCCTCGCCGGGGGCGGGCGTGCCGCACCGCCGGCCGGGGTCGGCCAGGAGCAGGTCGATGCGGTCCGCGCAGGCACGCACGTCCTCGACGGTCAGGCCGAGGGAGAGCAGGCGCCGGACGGCGCGGATCCGGGCCAGATCCCGCTCGGCGTAGACCCGTTGGCCGGTCGTCGTGCGGAGCGGAGGCGGGAGCAGACCGCGCTCCTCGTAGAAGCGCAGTGCGCGTGGGGTGGTGCCCGCGGCGGCCGCGGCGTCTCCGATACGCATCCCAGGTCCCCCTCGTGGCCCGCTCCGGTCAGATCCGCACCACCAGGGTGCCGAAGTGCCGCCCCTGGTGCAGTTCCTGCAACGCTCCGGGTGCCCGGTCCATGCCCGGCAGCGTCACGTACGGATAGACGATGTCCCCCGCGCGCAGCCAGTCCGCCAGCTTCTCGCGCCACTCCTCCTCCACACCGGGATGATCGCCGCCCTGGTAGCCGAGCAGCGACACCGACTGCCTGATCAGCAGGTACGTGTCGATCGGCGCGGGTGAGGTGCCGCCGGAGAGCACGGGGTCGAACTGCCCCGACAGCGCGCCGACCAGGCCCACCCGGGCGCCGGGCCGCGCCACCTCCAGGGCCGCGGCGAGCTGTTCACCCCCGACGTTGTCGACGATCACGTCGTAGCCGTCCGGTGCGGCCTCGGCGAGCCGGTCGGCCAGCGGGTCCGTTCCGGGCACCACGACAGCGTCGTACCCGAGTTCCTGGCGCAGCCGTTCGGCCTTGCCGGGGCTGCGGGTCGTGCCCACCACCCGTCCGGCACCGAGGAGTCGGGCCACCTGCCCGGCCAGCGAGCCGACCCCGCCCGCCGCGCCCGTCACCAGAACCGTCTCACCCTCGCGCAACCGGGTCAGACGGGTCAGCGCCCCGTACGCTGCGGACGCCGTGGACAGCAGTGCCACCGGATCGGGATGCCCGGCCGGCACCACCTGTACCGCGTCCGCGTCGACCACCGCGAACTCCCGCCAGCCCAGAAGATGCGTCACCAGAGTTCCCACCGGTACGTCACCGGCCTCCGGTCCCGCCGCCACCACCTCGCCGAGCGCCGGCCCGATCAAGGGCTCTCCCGGCTTCAGCGGCGGAATCGGGAACCCCTCGCCCTGGCGCGAGACCAGCGTGCGCAGCCCGGCGAAGACGAGGAACTGCCGGTTGCGCACGAGGAGTTGACCGCGAGCGGGGCGAGGTACGGGAACCTCGGCGATCCGGAAGTGCTCCGGGGCCGGCAGCCCCGGGGGATTGCTGACCAGATGGATCTCGCGACCGAGTGACGAGGGGGACATGGCTGACCTCCGGAGCGGTGGACCGAGCACGCTGCGCGGACGCTAACCCTTGACGTGCGGGTGAGGGGCAAGCGACGGGCCCTCCCGCGCGGCTGACTCCCCGGACCGCGTTCACGTCCTCTGCGAGGCCGAAGCCCGCTCGCCGGACCGCGGGGCGCTGGGAGAGGCATACTGCCGTTATGGGCACTGACGCGCTGGACGGGCCGTCCGACGCCGACCCCGGGGCGCCGGCCGAGAACACGCGCGAGCACGCTGACGATCGCCGGCGGGCGGACGCGGAGCGGGCGCGCACCGCCGATCTCCGCGACGCCGCGGCCGACCGGCGGAAGGCTGTCGCGGACGATCGCGAGGCCGCCGCCGACCGGCGGGAAGCCATCGCCGATGATCGCGAGGCAGCGGCCGACGCGCGTGAGGCCGTCGCGGACGACCGGGAGGCCGACGCGGGTACCTGGGAGGAGAAGCTCGCCGCCCGGGAGAGGCGCCTCGACGCACGACACCGTGCGGCAGGGGATCCGACGGCCGGCGCGCGGGAACGCTCGTACGAAGAGCTCGTCCGCTCGCAGGGCCTGCTGGCCGCCGGCCAGGAGCGACTGCACCGCGACCGGGAGACGCTGCGGCGCAAGGACGAGACGGATCTGCGGGAACAGGCCGCCGTCGACCGGGAGATCGAGGCCGCCCGCGTACGGATGTCCGGGCAGGGCCCGGAGCCGTTGCAGACCCGGCGGAGCCGAGCCGTCCGGCTCAGGGAACAAGCCACCGAGGCGATCGCGGCACTGGCGGAAGCCGAGGACGCCCTGGCCCGCGAGTGCGAACAGCGCGGCCGTGCCCCTGAAGCCGCCGAACACCGCCAGGGCGCTGCGCGCGCCCGCGAAGCGGCCGCCGCACTGCGTGTCGTCACCCCGCCCTAGGTGTATTGACTCGCAGCGTTGTTGACGCGGCTGATTGGTGGCTGGCCGCCGAGTGCGGTGTGGCAGCTGTGGTGGTTGTAGGTGTGGAGGAAGTCTGCCAGGGCCGCTGTTCGCTCGTCGTTCGAGGTGTAGGGCCGCAGATAGGCCCACTCGTCTGCCAGGGTGCGGTTGAAGCGTTCGACTTTGCCGTTGGTCTGCGGTCGGTAGGCGCGGTGAGCTTGCCCCTCGCGCCGAGCTCGGCCAGGACGTTCTTCCAGGCCAGGCCCTTGCGGTAGGCCCACGCGTTGTCCGTCAGCACGCGCTCGATCCGGGTGATGCCCATCTCGGCGAAGAACGCGGCGGCCCGCGTCAGGAAGGCCGCGCAGGCCGCGACCTTCTCATCAGGATGGATCTCGCTGTAGGCGAGGCGGCAGTGGTCGTCGACGGCCAAGTGGACGTAGTCGAAGCCCATGCCGCGGATGGGCCGGCCGGCGTCGCGGCCGTGCACTTTGTGGCCGCCGCCGTCGGGGATCCGGCCCAGTTTCTTGACGTCGACGTGGATCAGTTCGCCGGGGCGTTCGCGTTCGTAGCGGCGGATCACCGTGCCGGTGGGCCGGTCCGTCCAGGCGAGACGGTTCAGGCGGTGGCGGGTCAGGATGCGGTGGACGGTCGAGGCGGGCAGACCCAGGATGGGGCCGATCCGCGCGGGCCCCAGCTTGCGGGACTGGCGCAGGTCGCAGACGCGGCCCTCGATCGCGGCCGCCGTGCGGTGTGGTGTCGTCAACGGCCTGCTGGAGCGGTCGGCCAGGCCCGCCTCGCCCTCGGCTCGCCACCGTCGTACCCACTTGTGCGCGGTCGCTCGGGAGATGCCCATCTCGGCGGCGACATGGGCGACGGGGCGGCCGGACGTGACACGTTCGACCAGCAGGCGCCTGCCGTGCACGGTCAGCCGGGCATTACGGTGGGACATGAAGACCTCCGTGTGGTGCGGTCCTAGACAGCTCCACCACACCGGAGGTCTTCGCCATGATCAAGACCCGCCAGTGTCAACAACGCTCGTGATCAATACACCTAGGACCTGGCGGTGCTCCCGTCCCGAGGACAGCGGGTGTGCTGGTGCGGAAGCAGCTCGGCGACGAGCGAGGAGACCTGTTCTCCTTCGATGAGGAAACCGTCGTGGCCGTAGGGGGAGTCGATCGTCCGGACGGCGTCGGCCGTGGGGATGCCGGAGGCCAACTCCGCCTGCTGGGACGGTGGGTAGAGCCGGTCGGAGCCGACGGCCGCCACGAGCGTCGGGGCGCTCACCCGGCGCAGGGCGCGCCGCACGCCACCCCGGCCGCGCCCGATGTCATGACTGTTCATCGCCTCGGAGAGCACGACGTAGCTGCCCGCGTCGAACCGCCGCACCAACTTCGTCGCATGGTGGTCGAGGTAGGACTCGACCTGGTACCGACCGCCGTCCCACGGATTCTCCGCGCCCTGGGGGACGCGGCCGAACCGGACGTGGAGCTCCGGCTCGCTGCGGTAGGTGACGTGGGCCAGCCGCCGGGCCTGGGCCAGTCCGGCGGCGGGGCCGCGGCCCGTGTCGTGGTAGTGGCCGTCCTGCCAGTGCGGGTCGGAACGGATGGCGTGCAGCTGGATCGAGGCCCAGGCGATCTGCTCGGCGCTCGCGGCGGCCGTCGTGGCGAGCAGGAGGAGCGCGCCGGTGCGCTCGGGATGCGACACCGCCCATTCGAGCGCCCGCATCCCGCCCATCGAGCCGCCGACCACCAGCGCCCAGCGGTCGATGCCGAGCGCGTCGGCCACCCGGGCCTCGGCCGCCACCTGATCGCGCTGGGTCAGGAACGGGAAGGCGCCGCCCCAGCGCCGTCCGGCCGGGGAGCGGGACGCGGGCCCGGTGCTGCCTTGGCAGCCGCCCAGGACGTTCGGGGCCACCACGTACCAGCGGTCCGTGTCCAGGGCGAGCCCCGGGCCGACGAGACCGTCCCACCAGCCCGGTGTGGGGTGCCCGGGCCCGGCCGGGCCCGCGACATGACTGTCACCGGTGAGGGCGTGCAGCACCAGAACGGCGTTGGACGCGTCCGGAGCGAGCCGCCCCCACGTCTCGAACGCGAGCCGCACGCCCGCCAGTTCACCGCCCGCCTCCAAAGGCAGCGGACCCGGGAGGTCGTACCACTGGCGGCGCCCCGGCGGGTCCCCCTCCTGCCAGGCACCGGTGGCCCGCGGGAGGGGAACCTCGAAGGACGTGGCTGTGGCGCTCAGGAGGACGCGCCCTTCGCGGCGCGGAACCCCGCGTCGAGGTCCGCCTTCAGGTCGGCGAGGTTCTCGATGCCGACCGAAAGACGCACCAGACCGGGGGAGGTGCCGGTGGCCGCCAACTGCTCCTCGTCGAGCTGGCTGTGGGTGGTGGAGGCCGGGTGGATGATGAGGCTGCGGACGTCGCCGATGTTGGCGAGGTGGCTGAAGAGTTCGACCGCGTCCACGAACCTCCTGCCCGCCTCCACGCCGTCCCGCAGCTCGAAGGAGACCACGGCACCGGAGCCGCGCGGCAGGTACTTCCGCCCCGCCTCGTACCACCTGCTGGACTCGAGTCCCGGATAGTGCACGGCGGCGACCTCGTCCCGCTGCTCCAGCCACTGGGCGAGCGCGAGGGCGTTCTCGGTGTGCCGTTCGATGCGCAGGCTCAGCGTCTCCACGCCCTGGAGAAGCAGGAACGCGGAGTGCGGGGACAGTGCCGGGCCGAGGTCGCGCAGCAGTTGGACCCGGAGCTTGACGGCGAAGGCGCCGGGGCCGAGGGCCGGCCAGTACTGGAGGCCGTGGTAGCTCGGGTCGGGCTCGGTGAAGTCCGGGAAACGCTCGGGGTGCGCGCCGAAGTCGAAGGTGCCGCCGTCGACGACGACCCCCGCGATGGCCGTGCCGTGGCCGCCCAGGAACTTGGTCGCCGAGTGCACGACGATGTCCGCGCCGTGCTCGATGGGCCGCAGCAGATACGGCGTGGGGACGGTGTTGTCGACGATCAGCGGCACGCCGGCCTCGTGGGCGACGTCCGCGACCGCCCGCACGTCGAGCACGTTGCCGCGGGGGTTGCCCAGCGTCTCCGCGAACAGGGCCTTGGTGCGCGGCCGGATCGCCGCCCGCCACGCCTCCGCGTCGTCGGGGTCGTCCACGAAGGACACCTCGATGCCCAGCTTCGGGAGCGTGTGACGGAAGAGGTTGTACGTGCCGCCGTACAGCGACGTGCTGGAGACGATGTGGTCTCCCGCGCTCGCCAGGGTGAGCAGGGCCAGCGTCTCCGCCGCCTGCCCGGACGCCAGCGCGACGGCGGCGACACCGCCCTCCAGCGCGGCGATCCGCTGTTCGAGGACGTCCTGCGTGGGGTTGTGGATACGGGTGTAGATGTTGCCGGGTTCGGCGAGCGAGAACAGGTCGGCGGCGTGCTGGGTGTCGCGGAACACGAACGACGTCGTCTGGTAGATCGGGGTCGCCCGGGCGCCGGTCGCCGGATCGGGCACGGCCCCGGCGTGGACCTGCTGGGTCTCGAAGGACCAGGCCGAGGTGTCGGGTCCGGCGGGTGATTCCTCGGGGGTGTGACCGGCGGTGACGGAGTCGATGGGCTGGCTCATGACGAAGCTCCCTGGACGAAGGTCGGGCAGGCGGACGGCTGAACGGCAGGCGGGAACGCAGGAGTTGGTGATCCGGAAGAGCCGGAAGGGAGAGGCGCGGTGCCGGGACCGTGGTGCGGCGCGCACGGCAGGGACCACCCGGCGGGCGGGTGTCGCTGCGCGCCGTACGGCGAGGAGGAATGCCGGTCAGGGCCCGGTCAGGGGTGGGACGCGGAGCTGGCGGACACCTGTCTTCTGCTGGTCAGAAGGCAGGTCCGGGGCCGGAGCGCGTCGTCAGCTCGCGGCGGGACAGGCCGTGGTGGTGACATGCGCGTAGTCGACATGGCGACGGGTCACGAGCACGGTCATGACGTCAGATAACCACAGCGAAGCCGTCGAGCGCCAGGACATGCCCCGGCCTTTCTACCTCCAACATGTGTTGTTCATAGAATGGGCGGGTGGAGAACATCGATGCGATCGCGGCCTTGCAGGACCCGGTGCGGCGCCGCCTGTACGAGTACGTGGCGGCGCAGGGCCGCGAGGTCGGCCGCAATGAGGCGGCCGAGGCGGCCGGTGTGGCGCGCACTCTCGCCGCCCACCACTTGGACAAGCTGGCCGAGGTGGGACTGCTGGACAGCGGCAGTCGGCGGCTGACCGGCCGCTCGGGCCCGGGGGCGGGGCGCCCGGCCAAGGTGTACACCCGGGCGGCAGGCGAGCGGTCGGTGTCGCTGCCCGCCCGTGACTACCGCACCGCCGCCGAACTGCTCGCGGAGGCCGCCGAGGAGGCCGGCCTGGACACCGGGCTCTTCGCGTCGGCCCGCCGCCGCGGCGAGGCCCTCCGGGGTGGGGCCGTGCCGTGCGGGGGCTTCGAGGAGGCGATGGAGTTGCTGGCCGCCAGGGGCTACGAGCCGCGCCTGGAGACGGGCGCCGAGGAGGCGACCGGCGCCGGCTCGCGCGTCGTCCGTCTGCGCAACTGTCCCTTCCACGCCGTCGCCGAACGCTTCCCGCCGCTCGTCTGCGGCATGAATCTCGCGCTCCTCGAAGGGCTGGTCGGCAAGGACGGCCCGGTTCGTGCCCGCATGGACGCCCGGCCGGGGGAGTGCTGCGTGGTGCTCGAAGAATCTAAAAACAACGAGGATTGACATAGAAATGCGGGTCGTGTTGGGATGAACCATGACCACAACCCCGCACGGCGCTCACCTCGCCGAACTGAACGTTGTCACACTGCGACGGCCCTTCGACGACCCGAGCATGGCGTCGTTCGTCGAACAGCTGAACCCGATCAATGCCGCCGCCGACAGCGCACCCGGTTTCGTGTGGCGGCTGGTGGAGGAAGGGTCGGCCGACGCCACCGGTCTGCGTCCGGCGGGCGAGGACGTCGTCGTGAACCTGTCGGTGTGGGAGACCCAGGAGGCCCTGTGGGACTTCACCTACCGCAGCGGGCATCTGGAAGTGTTGCGCCGGCGACGCGAATGGTTCGCACGGCACGTCGAGGCGCACCTGGTGCTCTGGTGGATCCCCGCCGGGCACGTCCCGAGCGTGGACGAGGCCCTGGCCCGGCTGGCCGCCCTGCGCGCCGACGGGCCGTCCCCCCGCGCGTTCACCTTCTCCTCCTCCTACACCGCGGCCGAAGCCGCCCACCATCTGTCGGCGGTGTAGGGGAGGAGTGCGGGCGGGCGGTCTACGAGGTCAGGGGCGCACGAGTGCCTTGAGCACCCGGCGGTCGGCCATGGCCCGGTAGGCGTCCGGCACCTGATCGAGCGGGAACTCCCGGTCGAAGACGCGGCCGGGGGCGATGGTGCCGTCCAGGACGTCGGGCAGCAACTGCTCGATGTAGGCACGGGCGGGGCTTGCGCCACCGGTCAGCGTGATGTTGCGCATGAACTCGGCCGGGCCGATGGGCACTTGCTCGTACTGCGGCACTCCGAGACGGCTGACGGTGCCGCCGTCCAGGACCGCGCCGAGGGCGGTGTCGAGGGCCTCGCGGGCGCCGACGGCCTCGATCACCTTGTCGACGCCACCGGTCAGCTCCCGGATGCGGGCGATGCCCTCCTCCCCGCGCGCGGCGACCACGTCGGTGGCTCCGAAATGACGGCCCAGCTCGGTGCGGGCCTCGTGGCGGCCGGCGAGCACGATCCGCTCGGCACCGAGCCGCCGCGCGGCGATCACGGCACACAGGCCCACCGCGCCGTCGCCGACGACCAGCACCGTGTCGCCGCGGCCGACCCCGGCGGTGACCGCGCCGTGGTGGCCGGTGGTCATCACGTCCGACAGGGCCAGCAAGGAGGGCAGCAGCGCAGAATCTGCGGCCACCGGCAGCTTCACCAGGGTGCCGTCCGCGTGCGGGACACGGACGGCTTCGCCCTGCCCGCCGTCGACGCCGTCGAAGCCGTACCGGCCCCCGTCGCGGCAGGAGATGTGCAGCCCCTTGGCGCAGTAGTCACAGGTGTTGTCGCTGTACGTGAACGGTGCGACGACCAGGTCACCCGTCGCCAGCCCGCGCACGTCCGCCCCGGTCTCCTCGACGACGCCGAGGAACTCGTGCCCCATCGGGCGACCGGTGTCGGTGGCGGGCATCGACCGATAGGGCCACAGGTCGCTGCCGCACACGCAGGCGGCCACGACGCGGACCACGGCGTCGGCGGGCTTCACGATCTTCGGGTCGGGCCGGTGCTCGACGCGGACGTCGCCGGCTCCGTACATCACTGCTGCACGCATCGGTGGGGGCTCCCAACGGGGTGGTACTGAGGGTGGACGATCGGCTTCGGAGTGGCGCCCGGCTTCTCAGTCTCGCCCGGACCGGCGGGTCCCGCCGGTCGGGGACGAGGGCGTCACCGAAGCGGCGGGCGCCTTCCACCCACACTCTCCTCCGGGCCGCTCCGGTGTGGCAGGGCGCGTTCTTCAGGGGTAATGACAGGGCCCCCCTCCCGCCCGCGCGGCGGACGTCCCACGGGTGAGACTGGAGTCATGGCAACCGCAAGCGCGCCCAGCGAAGGCGCCGAGCTGGGCCGCTACCTGCGCGCCCGCCGCACCCAGACCAGCCCCGGACACGTCGGCCTCACCGTCGGCCCTGGCGTCCGCCGCACCCCCGGTCTGCGGCGCGAGGAACTGGCCACCCTCGCCGGCATCAGCATCGACTACTACGTGCGTCTGGAACGCGGCAAGGAGACCCGGCCCAGCCCCGCTGTCCTCGACTCCCTCGCCCGCGCCCTGCGCATGGACGACCAGCAGCACCAGCACCTGCGCGAACTCGCCGCCCGCGCGGCCCGCTACGTGCCCGAACCGCCTCCGGCCCCCAGCCGTACGGTGCGCCCCCACCTGAAGCTGCTGCTCGAGTCGCTGCGCCCCCACCCGGCCCTGGTGATCAGCCGCAGCATGGACGTGCTGGCCTGGAACCCCGGCGGGCTCGCGTTGTACGCGGGCATGGGGGACTGGCCGGCCAGGCACCGCAACCTCGCCCGCTACCTGTTCCTCCACCCGGCCGCGCGTGATCTCTTCCCGGACTGGGACCGCCAGATCACCGGCTGCGTCGCCCGGCTGCGCGCCGTCGCGGGCACCGCCCCCGACGCCCCCGACCTCACCGGTCTCGTCGGTGAACTGCTCCTGAAGAGCCCCGACTTCGCGGGCCTGTGGGAACGCTACGAAGTCACCGGCCGCAAGCCCGCCCAGAAGGTCTTCCGGCACCCTCAGGTCGGCACGGTCACCCTCACCTCGCAGTCACTGCACGTCGAGGGCACCCCCGGACAGCGCATCGGCGTCTACACCGCCGAACCCGGCAGCCCCGACCACGACGCCCTGCTGCTGCTCGACATGACCGCGCCCCGGGCCGCGGAACAGCCCGCGGCCGGCCCCGAAGTCTCCGACCGGGAGTCGTAGCGCCCGTACGGGGGACACGCCGGGGCGGTGTCAGTGGATGGCGAGCCGGTCCACCAGGAGCGCCACGCGCCGCTCGGTGTCGGCCGGCGGCAGCCGTCCGGCCCGGGTGAGCGTGGCCAGTCCGTGCAGGGCCGCCCAGAACGTCTCGGTGAACAGGCCCGGGTGGACACCGTCCCCGGCGACCTCCTCGAGGTTCTCCAGAAGGGCGGCGAAGGCGTCTTTCAGCGGCTCCGGGGTGGCCTCGTCCGCGAAGGCCAGCCCGCCGTCCAGCTGGAAGATGGCGTCGTAGACCGCCGGGTTGCGGGCGGCGAAGTCGAGATAGGCGCGGGTGAGCGCGGTGACCCGCGTACGAGAGTCCTCCGCGGCGGCGGTCGCGGCCCGTACCGCCACGGCCAGCTCGGCGGCCCCTTCGAGGGCGACGGCGCCGATGATCTCGCGTTTGCCGCGGAAGTGGCTGTAGAGGACGGGCTGGCTGTACTCGATGCGCTCGGCGAGCCGTCGGGTGGTGACCGCGTCCCAGCCCTGCTGCTCGGCGAGTTCGCGAGCGGTGGCCACGATGAGACGCTCGCGGCCCGCCCGTTCACGCTCCTTGCGTTCCTGTACCGACATGTTCCGATCCTAGCACTGCTAGACAATCGAGCGGCAGTAGAGCTAGCGTTGCCTCATCGGCTAGCAATGCTAGATCCCAAGGGGGAGTCATGCTCAACGCACTCGAGGTGTTCACCACCGTGATCGTCGGCGTGATGGTGGGGGTGGAGTTCTCGGTCGCCTTCGTCATGAACCGGATCTTCGGCGCGCTTCCCGAGGACAGCGACCAACTCGCCCGCGCCCACGGGGGCAGAATGCTCGGCGCCGTGATGCCGTTCTGGTACATCGGCTCACTCGTCCTCGTCGCGGTCTGGGCGGTCGCCGGACGGCACCACGGCGGTACGGGACTCGTCGTCACCTCCGGCGCGCTGCTGCTCCTCAGCGTGGTCATGTCGCTCCTGCTGCTCGTCCCGATCAACAACCGGGGCAAGACCTGGACCCCGGAGAACCGGCCGGAGGACTGGAAGGAGCAGATGAACCGCTGGGACCGCTACCACTACGTCCGCGTCGCCGTCATCGTCGCCGCCTTCGCCCTGCTGGTCGCGGCCCTCGCCTGAGCCCGAGGAGCGGCGGGCCGCGTCAGATGCCGCCGTGGGTGCGGCGCACGTGCCGCTTCCGGCGTGCAGCAGCCGGGACAGCGGGGCGCGCGCCTCCTCGAAGTCACCAGCGTCCTCCGGGGCGGGCCGCACATGCTCCAGGAGGGATTCCACGGCGTCCCGGGCCGGGATCAGGCGTGAACGCCGGGATCAGGCGTGAACAGAGGACCAAAGTCCCGATATGCCCCGGCGGTGCGCGGGGCAGACCGAACGGCAGAAGTCGTACGCCTCGACAGGAGAGATTCACGTGAGCGCCGTTCCCACCGTCACCCTCAACAACGCCGTCGAGATCCCGCAGCTGGGCTTCGGGACCTTCCAGATCCCGCCGGAGGAGACCCGCGGGACGACGCTGGCCGCGCTGGAGGCCGGCTACCGGCACATCGACACGGCTCAGATGTACGGCAACGAGAAGGAGGTCGGGCAGGCCGTCCGGGACTCCGGCCTCGACCGCGCGGACGTCTTCGTGACCAGCAAGCTGAACAACGACGCGCACGCGCACGACGACGCCCTGCGCGCCTTCGACGTCACCATGGAGAAGCTGGGCCTGGACCACCTGGACCTCTTCCTCATCCACTGGCCGGTGCCGGACAAGGGCGACTTCACGCAGACGTGGAAGGCCCTCGAGCAGATCTACCGCGACGGACGCGCCAGGGCCATCGGGGTGTCCAACTTCCAGCCCCACCACCTGCGCCGCCTGATGGAGAACTCCGAGGTGGTCCCCGCCGTCAACCAGATCGAGGTGCACCCGTACCTCACCCAGGACGACGTCAGGGCCTTCGGCGCCGAACACGACATCGCGACGGAGGCGTGGTCGCCCATCGCGCAGGGCAAGGTGCTCGACGACCCGACCATCGGCCGCATCGCGGACCGCGTGGGCCGCACTCCCGCGCAGGTCACCCTCAGGTGGCACCTCCAGCGCGGGGACATCGTCTTCCCCAAGTCCTCGACGCCGCAGCGCATCAAGGAGAACTTCGACCTCTTCGGCTTCGAGCTCAGCGAGGGCGACATGGGCGAGATCTCCGCGCTCGACCGCAACGAGCGCACCGGCCCCGACCCCGACCGCTTCACGGGCTGACCGCCGCCACGAGCATCGCCCGACCCGCGCCGCGAACGGGTTTCCTGCGCGTTCACGCAGATGGGGTCCGTATTACGCTGCCGAGGTGACGAACCCCTCCGACCCCGTCCGGCCCCGCCCCGCGAACCAGGGGCGCCGGGTCGCGGCCCGCAACAGGGCCGCACTCATCGCGGCGGCCCGTGAGGTCTTCGCCGAGCAGGGGCTCAACGCCCCGCTGTCCGCCGTGGCCCGCCGCGCCGGGGTCGGCCAGGGCAGCCTCTACCGGCACTTCGCCGACCGGACGGCGCTCGCCTCGGCCGTCCTGGGCGAGAACGTCCGGCAGATCGAGCAGGCCGCCGCCGAGCCGGACGCGACGCTGAAGAGCGTGCTCGGCGTGGTCACGTGGCACGTGACCCGGTCGACGGCGTTCGTCGACCTCCTGCGGCTGCGGGGCGACGACCAGGAGGGCAGGGAACTGTCCGAGCGGGTCCGCGGCGCGCTGGCCGGTCTCTCGGCCGACGGACCCGGACCGGCCGTCGACGACCTCATGCTCGCCGTCGCGATGGTCTCGGGGGCCGTCGCGGGCCCCCTCGAGCAGCGCGAGCGCCAGGCGCTGGCGGCCTGGCGACTGCTCGGCATCGAGGTGGGGCCGCTGCGCCCCGTGGAGACGGACACCGACGTGTGACCGGGCGACGGACACCCGCCGGACGGTCCGTCAGCCGCCGTTCGACAGCCGGATGCCCTTCGCCAACGCGGTGAAGGTGTACACGTATCCGCCCGAGGGCCCGCTGACCGTCATGTAGGCGGTCCTGCCGCCCGGGGTGATCGCGACATTGGTCGCCGACCGCAGCCCCTTCGCCGCCTCGGCCGGCACCTCGACCGTGCCCAGACGCTCCCCGTACTTGCTGAAGACGGCCATGGCGGGCCTGCCGTGCAGCGCCTGATAGAGATTGCCGTCACCGTCCACGGCGATGGAGTCCGTCTGGGCCACGCCGCCGTCGACGTGGATCGCCTCGTGCCGGGACGTCACGGACGTCCTGTCCGCGTCCAGCAGCAGGTACGAGATGGTGTTCCGCGCGAGTTCGCTGATCCACAGCCCGTGCTGCTCGGGATCGAACATCACCCCGTTGGGATGGGCGAGGCCGTCGGCGAGCACGGTGGCCTTCCTCCCGTCGCGGTCGATCCGCACGATGCGCCCCTCGGCCCTGCCCGTCTTCATGCCGTGCAGATCGCTGACGTACAGATTCCCGTCGTCGTCGAAGGCGATGTCGTCGGGGTTCATCGCCGAGCCGTCGACCTCGCCGGGGAAGAAGGTCCGCCGGTCCGAGCCGTCCCGGGCGAGACTGACGACGGCCCCCGTCTGATACTCGGTCAGATACACGCGGTCGTCGTACGGACTGATCTGCGCGGACGTGTAAGCACCGGTCCTGTCGGTGTAGACGCTCCGGTGCCGGCCCGTTCCCACGTCCACGGAGATGAGCTTGGGCTCGCCGGGCGGCGCGGTGACGTCCGTGACGTACAGCTCGTCCTTCCCCGCGAGGACCGGGCCTTCGAGCAGCGTCATGCCGGTGGACGCGTGCACGTCGGTGACGTGGGAGACCTGGGTGGCTCTGATGGTGCGGCCCTCGCCGGACACCGCGGGCTTCGAGGCCGGGCCGGCGGCGGGCTGGGTGCCGCAACCGGCCAGCGTCAGCAGACCGATGGCGGCGAGACCCGCCAGGGCGCCGCGGGATGCACGGGACGTGGTCATGGGGATCGTGCTCCTTTCCGTGGTCCGGCTGGCCGGACCGGGCCTTGCGTGGCGTCGTCCGCGGGCAGGGCCGCATGGCGCGAACCCCACCCCTACCGGACAGCCTTGTCCGGTTGTTGAGTTACGGTACCGGTGCCCGTGCGGAAGGCCCAGCCAGGGCCCGCACCGTGCGGCGCGGCCCGCAACTCCCCCCCACGAGAGGAATCCGCCGCATGACCCCGCCCCAGCGCGACACACCCCCCACCTCGCAGGCGACGGCAGAGCTGCGCGAGCGCTACCGGATCGAACGGGAGCGCCGGGTCCGCCCGGAGGGCACGCGCCAATACCGTTCCACCACCGCCGAGTTCGGCTACTTCGCCGAAGACCCGTACGTCGCGGAGCCGGCCCGGCGCGAGCCCCTGCGCGACGTGGTGGACGTCGCGGTCGTCGGCGGCGGCTTCGGCGGGATCCTGGCCGGCGCCCGGCTGCGCCGCGAGGGCCTGGCGAAGGTGCGCGTCGTCGAGCAGGGCGGGGACTTCGGCGGCACCTGGTACTGGAACCGCTATCCCGGCATCCACTGCGACGTCGAGTCGCACGTCTATCTGCCGATGCTCGACGAGACCGGCTACGTACCGGAGTGGAAATACGCGCCGGGCGAGGAGATCCGCCGGCACGCCATGCGGATCGCCGAGCAGTTCGGCCTGTACGAGGACGCCCTGTTCTCCACCACCGTCACCGCCCTCACCTGGGACGAGAGCGCCCACCAGTGGGTGGTCGACACCGACCGGGGCGACCGCTTCCGCGCCACCTACGTCGTCACCGCCACCGGCACCCTCTCTGAGCCCAAACTGCCCGGCATCCCCGGCATCGAGGACTACAAGGGCCACACCTTCCACACCTCGCGCTGGGACTACGGCTACACCGGCGGCGGCCCCGACGGAGCCATGACCGGGCTCGCGGGCAAGCGCGTCGGCGTCGTCGGCACGGGCGCCACCGGCGTGCAGGCGATCCCGATGCTCGCCGAGGACGCCGGCCACCTGTACGTCTTCCAGCGCACCCCGTCCGCCGTCGACGTGCGGGGCCAGCGGCGCATGACGCCGCGTGAGGTCGGCGCCGACCGTCCCGGCTGGGCGGCCGAACGGCGCGAGAACTTCCTGCGGATCGTCTCCGGCGATGACGTCGAGCGGGACCTCGTCACCGACCGCTGGACGGAGTGCGCGGGCCTGCTCGAAAAGCTCCTGCCCAGCTTCCGCCGCGACGGGGCACCGGACTTCGAGGCGACCTACGAGGCCGCGGACCACGCCACGATGGACCGGATACGGGCGCGCGTGACCGCCGAGGTCGCCGACCCGGCCACGGCCGCGGCGCTCCAGCCCTGGTACCGGTACGCGTGCAAGCGGCCCACGTTCTCCGACAAGTACCTGCCCGCCTTCAACCGGGACAACGTCACCCTCGTCGACACCGCCGACACCCACGGCATCGAGCGCATGACCGTGAACGGCGTGGTGGTGGGAGGCGTGGAGTACGAGGTCGACTGCCTCGTCCTCGCCACCGGATTCTCCGTCGGCGTCTCCGGCATCACCTCCGGGAAGCTGCCCGTGACCGGCAGCGGCGGCATCCGCTTCCTGGACGCGTTCACGCAGCGGGGCCCGCGCACCCTGCACGGCTTCACCAGCCACGGCTTCCCGAACCTGTTCATGATGGGCCCGTTGCAGAACGCCAGCAGCGTCAACTTCACCCACATCCTGGACGAACAGGCCGTCCACGCCGCCGCGTTGATCGCCGCCGCCGAGAAGCGGAACGCCGTCGTGGAACCGACCCCCGAGGCGGTGGACGCCTGGCTCGCGGTCTGCGCCGAGGACGCCCCGGACCATGAGTGGTTCCACGCCGAATGCACCCCCGGCTACTACAACCGCGAGGGCCGAGGCCGCCCGAACGGCCCGAACGCCTATCCCTACGGGGCTGTCGCCTTCCACGACATGCTGCGCCGCTGGCGCGAGCAGGACATCGACGACGTACTGCGACGTACTGCGCGGCAAGAAGACCGACGCGGGCTGAACACCCGTACGGAGCCGGTCAGGGGGTGGGCGGCCATCCCAGCCACCAGATGAACAGCCCGCTCAGCAGGACGAGCAGAAAGAGAGCCGCATTGGTACGACGGTAGGAGACGAGCAGGGCCACGAACTCGCGGAGCATGGCACTCGGCCAGAAGTACGAGGCCGTGGGGGCGCCCACGACATGGCCGCGGACGCCCGTGCGGCGGGCGGTGACCGCGGCGCGGAAGACGTGGTAGTTGTTCGTGACGATCACGCAGCGGTAGCCCGGATTCGCCTTCTCCATCAGGGCCTTGCTGAACGCCAGGTTCTCGTCCGTGGTCGTCGAGCGGTCCTCGCGCGTGATCAGATCGGCGGGAAAACCCTCGCCCGTCAGATAGTCGGCCATGGCATGGGACTCCGGCAGCTTCTCGTCGGGTCCCTGCCCGCCGGAGGTGATCAGCACCGGCCGTCTCCCTCTGCGGGACAGCCGGGCATGCTCCTTGCGGGCCCGTTCGAGACGGCTGGCCAGCAGCGGGGGCACCTTGGTCCCGCCGATCAGTCCCGAGCCGAGGACCACCACGAAGTCCGCCCGGCGCCGGATGCGCAGACGCGCGTACAGCCCGCCGTAGACGAGGAAGCACAGGAACAGGAAGGCGACGTATCCGCAGAGTGCCGTGGCGGTGGCGGCGGCCACGAGAAGCGTGTGGGTGTGCAGGGCCAGCGCGGTGCCCAGCAGGGCGAGCAGGGCGACCAGCGCGAGGCCCGCTCCGAGGGAGAGCAGGTTCGCCGGACTCCGGCCCTCCTTGCGGACCATGGTGATCCCGTTGGCGATCAGGAACCACGCGAGCGTGATGACGCCCAACACCGCCAGGACCAGCAGCGCGAGCGCCAGATCGCGGCCCAACTGCTCTTTTTCGGAGGCCAGTTTCAAGAACAGCGCGATCCCGGCGAAGACGACGCAGAGGCCCAGGAGAACGGCGTTGCTGACCCGGCGGCGGTCCCGCGCCACCCCTGCACAGAACAGGACGAGGCAGACGAGCGACGGAACGAAGGACACCATGAGCACATGCTAGTGACGTGCCCTTCGACGCCGTCGCCTGCCCTGCCCAGGGCCCTCAAGCGGGCGGGATCTCCTCCTCGGGGACCTCCGTGTCCTGCACGACCTCGCCGGTATGCGCGTCCAGGAGCAGCTGCCAGACGGTGCCCTCCTCGTCCTCCACCTCGGTCGAGAAGAGGTAGCGGCTCGCGCTGCCCTCGTACCGGCCGAACTCCAGCCCCAGGGCGCCCCTGCCGCCGGGATGCCGTGCCTCGGCGATGTCGAGGAGGTCCCCGGCCGGGAGAACCAGCTCCGACTCCACGATCCGGCGGGCCTCGTCGCTCTCGATCTGCGTCATACCGATCATGCCCCCACGCTACGAGCGGGCCCGCGTCCGAGGCGAACCGCCCCGCGGCAGGGGAATGCGGACCCCGTCCGAGCAGTTACTTCAGAGGCTGTAAGAATGCACGCTCACATACCAAACGGTTAACCCTGCATCCTCTGAGGAGTTCTTGTGACCGCCACGACGCCCGCATCCCGCGCGGCTCGCCTCCTGTCCCGCCCGATCGCGCTCGGCGGCCTCACCGTTCCGAACCGGATCGTGATGGCACCGATGACCCGCATGTTCTCCCCGGGCGGCATTCCCGGCGACGACGTGCGCTCCTACTATGCGCGGCGGGCGGCGGCCGGAGTCGGCCTCATCGTCACCGAGGGTACGTACGTCGGTCACGACTCGGCCGGCCAGAGCGACCGTGTGCCCCGGTTCCACGGTGACGACCAGCTGGCCGGATGGGCGAAGGTCGCCGAGGACGTGCACGCCGCGGGCGGCACCATCGTTCCGCAGCTGTGGCACATCGGCATGGTGCGCCGGCAGGGCGACGCCCCGTACCCGGAGGCGCCCGCCGTCGGCCCCTCCGGCCTGGTCGACGCGGGTGCCGAGCCCACCGGCAAGGCCATGACCCAGCAGGACCTGGACGACGTCGTCGCCGCGTTCGCCCAGGCCGCCGCGGACGCCGAGCGCATCGGCTTCGACGGCGTGGAGCTGCACGGCGCCCACGGCTACCTGCTCGACCAGTTCCTGTGGGAGGGCACGAACCGCCGCACCGACGCCTACGGCGGCGACCCGGTGGCCCGGACGAAGTTCGCCGCGGAGATCGTCGCGGCGGTCCGCGAGAAGGTCTCCCCGGACTTCCCGATCCTGTTCCGCTACTCGCAGTGGAAGCAGCAGGACTACACCGCCCGCCTCGCCGAGACCCCGCAGGAACTGGAGGCGATCCTCGCCCCGCTCGCCGCGGCCGGCGTCGACGTGTTCCACGCCTCCACCCGCCGCTACTGGCTGCCCGAGTTCGACGACTCCGACCTCAACCTGGCCGGCTGGACGAAGAAGCTCACCGGCAAGCAGGTCATCAGCGTCGGCTCGGTCGGCCTCGACGGCGACTTCGTGAACGCCTTCCAGGGCGAGGGCTCGGCGGTCAAGGGCATCGACAACCTCCTCGACCGCCTGGAGGCCGAGGAGTTCGACATGGTCGCGATCGGCCGCGCGCTGCTCCAGGACCCCGAATGGGCGGCCAAGGTGCTCGCCGACCGCTTCGACGAGCTGAAGCCGTACGACGCCGCCGCGGTGAAGACGCTCAGCTGAACCACCACCCGGCCGCCCCGGGCAGGGGCGGCCGTCCGGTGCGGGGAACAACGACGGCGGTAGTTCAGTCGCCGCGGCCGCCCGGTCGTCGATGTCTGGCGCTCATGGCGTGGAAGACCTTCTTCGGTTCCCAGCGGGTGTCGTCGAGCATGCGCACGACGCCGTACGAGGCGATGTCACGGTCCCGGGGCTTGTCGAAGTTGGCGAAGGAGAACCACAGCGCGGTGTCCATGCCTTCCTCTTCGAAGAGGTCGAGCAGTTCGTCGAGGTAACGCACCTGCTCGTCCTCGTCCGGCACCGCGTCCTGGGGCGGCTGCCAGGCCATGCCGCCCCGTTCGCCCGCTCCTCGGTACGCGCACGTGCCGTACTCCGTGACGGCGACCGGCTTGCCGTGGGAGAGGGACTCGCGCAGGTGGGCGCGGAAGTCGGCGGCGTTCTGCGCGCTCCGGTAGGCGTCGATGCCCACCAGGTCGAAGGGTGCCCAGTCGACGGGTTCCCAGGCTCCGGAGGCGTAGGTGATCCTCCCGCCGAAGTGCGCGCGGACGGTCGTCGCGGCCCGGGCCAGAAAATCGTTGAGGCGTTCGGGGACCGGGCCGAGCGAGGCCCACCACGAGAGGTCGGCGGTGGCCATGGCGTGGAGACGATCGAGGTGGGTGTCGCCGGGGAGGAAGCCGTGGGCGAAGGCGCTGAGTTCGCAGCCGGTGACGAACACGACCCGTGCCCCGTCCTCGCGCAGGGCCTCCGCGTGCTGAGCGCACTCGGCGAAGAGCGGCAGAAGCTGTTCCGGGTGCAGATCGACGGGGAACGGGGAGAGCCACACCTCGAGACCGGCGGCGGCCGCGTGCTCGGCCGCGACGCGCAGTCGCTCGGGGTCGCGGCCGGAGACGCGCACGACGTCGCAGTGCAGCTCACCGGCGATCACCGCCATGTCGCGCCGGACCTGTTCGGGGTCGAAGGTCGTGCGGGTGAACCGTTGGCCGGGAAAGGTCCCGGTGTCGTAGTTGATGCCGCGTGCGCGCACGTCAGTGCCCTTCCAGATGGGTGAGTCCGTGTTCCAGCAGGTCGAAGGCCACGGCGATGTCCTGGACCAGGGCGCGGCCGGCGTCGTCGGCCGAAGCGCCGTCCAGCAGACGCTGGAAGTACGCCTCCTGGAGGGTGAGCAGCGACCCGGCGATCTGGGCCGCCATGAGTGAGGCCGCGGTGGGGCCGTACTCGGCGGCCAGGACCTGCGCCAGCGCCTGGCGCTGCTGGTGGAGCAGGGCGTTCGCGGCGCTCTGCAGTCCCGGGCTGCCATGGATCACGCGCACCCGGGCGAGCAGCGCGTCGAGGTCCGTCTCCGGGATCCCCCGGGCGGCGAACGCGCCGGAGTGCGCCCGCAGGGCCTCCAGAAAGGTCTGGCCCGCCGGTCGCCGGGCGACGACCCCGGCCAGGTCGTCGCCGCCCACGCCGTCCAGGACGAGCGATTCCTTGGCCGGGAAGTACGCGAAGAGCGTCGTCCTGGCCACCTCGGCGGCCTCCGCGATCTCGTTGACCGTCACGGCGTCGAAACCGCGCTCGGTGAACATGCGCAGCGCCACCGCGGCGATCCGCTGTCTGGTCTGTTCCTTCTTGCGCTCGCGAAGTCCTGTCACACGGGCACGATATCCGTACCCGGTACGGAAATGAACTCGGTACTCTCTTCGCCGGTCCCGCGCACCGATCTCGGACCTTCAAAACCGGACCCGTCTGCCTTATCGTCTAGGCCCGAATCGTCGACAGACAGGTGATGTCGTGCGCCTTCCCTCCTGTGCAGTCATCGCTCTGCTGATCGCACTCGCCGCACCGACATCCGCCGCAGCCGGCGAGAGACACGCGGCACCGTCACCGAACCTCACGGAAAGGGCGTCCGCGGCGCCGTCCTGGACCGGACCGCTCAGCACCCGGGGCCGCTACATCGTCGACGCCGACGGCAGCCGCTTCAAGCTCAAGTCGGGCAACTGGCACGGCGCCAGCGGAACCTGGGACGGCTCCGGGTCCGCGGACGATCCCGCGCACAACCACGCCGGAGAGGTGGGCCACCGCGCGCCGCTCGGCCTGGACCGGGTGCCCATGAGCCGGGTCGTCACCGACTTCCAGGGCCTCGGACTGAACAGCGTGCGCCTGCCCTTCTCCAACGAGATGATCAGCGACACCCAGCCGGTGACCGGACTGACCGCCAACCCGGAGCTCAACGGGCTGCGCCCGCTGGAGGTGTTCGACCGGACCGTCCGGGCCCTCACCGACGCCGGGCTCGCGGTCATCCTCAACAACCACACCACCACGACCCGTTGGTGCTGCGGCGTCGACGGCAACGAACGCTGGAACAGCGGCCAGAGCACCCAGAAATGGCTCGACGACTGGGTCTTCATGGCCAAGCGCTACCGCTCCAACCCCCGCGTCGTCGGCGCCGACCTGCGCAACGAGATACGCCGCGACGTCCTGGACGACCCCAACTGGGGACTCGGCGACTCCCACGACTGGGCCGCCGCCGCCCAGCAGGCCGGCGACCTGATCCTCAAGGACGCCAACCCGGACCTGCTCATCATGGTCGAAGGCATCAACTGGGCGGGCATCCCGGTCGACGGATTCTGGCACGACCGCCCGCTCCTCAAACCCCTCGCCACCCTGTCGAACACGCTGGTACGCAGCCACAAGCTCGTCTACGCCGCCCATTTCTACGGCTACACCGGCCCTCAGCACAGCGGCGCGACCGGCATCGGCGAGACCACCGACGCCCGCTACCGCGACCTCGGCCGCGACGACCTGTTCCGGACCATGCGCGACTCCGCCTCCTACGTCGCCGACACCCCCGACCGCCACTTCACCGCACCGGTGTGGATCAGCGAGTTCGGTGTCGGCAAGGACGCCGACACGAAGGAACGCGCCTGGTTCGCCAACACCGTCGACTTCCTCGTCGACCACGACCTCGACTTCGCCTACTGGCCCGCCGTCGGCTTCCAGGACGGCGACCAGGGCAACCGGTGGGGCCTGATCCGCTACGACACCACCGGCGCCGCACGCAGCATCCTGGACGCCGACGACTGGCGCGGCACCGCATGGCGCGAACTCACCGCCGCCGACGGACGGCAGGGCCCGGTACCGCAGGTGCGCACCTGGTCGATGCTGAAGGCCACCCACACCGACGCCAACCGCTCGCTGAAGGCGGCCGCGGACTGGGACAGCGGAGCCCGCAAACTGTCCTGCCCCGACGACCAGCGGCTGATCGGCATCAGCCAGCGCGGCCAGGGCGGCCTGTGCACCGACGCCGGCATCGCGAACCTCGCGACCTCCGCCGCATCCGTCAAGGTCACCTCCGAAGCACACGTCACCGCGGACTGGGCGCGCGGCTTCACGAAATACCAGTGCGCCGCGGGACAGTTCATGACCGGGTACAGCGTCCGCGGCAACCGGGTGTCCGCCGCCCTGTGCTCACCCGCACGCATCGCCCTCGCGGGGACCGGCCGCACCCTGTGGGACGACCGGGGCGACTCCCGCCCCGCGTCCGGCGAGGGCGGCGACTACGCCAACGGCTTCTACAAGGCACAGTGCGACGCCGACGAGTACGCGGCCGGCATCGCCTTCTCGAATGCCGTCGGCCGCGGCGGCACTCCCGACGCGCTGTACTGCCGCAAGATCTGAAGGGCCGCCGAGCTGTCGGGAGCGGTGGGGGAGAGGTCGTGGCAGACTCGGTCCGAACGGGCCGACGATCGACCGGGAGCGCCGATGACCACTGCACGGGACCTCGCACTCGTTGCTCTGGACGCGTCCCCGGGCCGCACCGTGGAACAGGGCGACCTGTCGCTCGCGCTCGCGGGCGCCGAGGCGATCGACCTGGTCAGTGCTGGTGTGATCACCTTCGACGGGGACCGGATGGTGCCCGGCCCGCCGACGCGAACGGGCGACCGGCTCCTCGACGAGGCCGCCGCGTCGCTCCTGCGGGAAGAGCCCTACGAAACCGTCGAGGACTGGCTGTGGCGGCGCGGCGACGAGCTGGCGGCGGCCTACGTCGACGACGTCGAGGGCGTCGAGCCGGGAGCCCGGGGACGTGCCCGCCGCCATCCGCTGCTGTCCGGGCGGCGGGGCGCGGTGGACCCTGCGGAGCGTGACCGTGCGGAGGCCCGCCGGGCGTCCGGGGAGCCTGTCCTGGCCGTCCTCGCGGCAGCGGCCGGGGCGCAGGACGAGCGGCCGGAGGCGGGCCGGGACATCACCGATGACGCGGTGACCACCGTACTGGCCGCCGTCGGCGACGCGGTGATGGAACTCGAAGCCGTACGGCAGCGCCGGTCGATCGAGGACGCCGCGTTCGACAACGTCTGGCGAGGTTTCTGAGCCCGCCCGGCACCCCGGTCGGGCGGGACACGAACCGGACTTTCCGTCCAACGGCGAACGGCTCCGCCCACCGAGGTGGGGGAGCCGTTCAGCACATCCGAGCGAGCGGATACTCCGACAGGTTCAGGCGCGGCGCCGGTTGCCCGCGATCACGCGGTACAGGATCAGCAGGATCAGCGACCCGACGATGGCGGCCACCCACGTCGACAGGTTGAAGAAGCCGTCGATGGAGTCGACACCGAAGACCACCTTGCCGAGCCAGCCTCCGAGGAGACCCCCGACGATTCCGATGAGCATCGTGACGATGATGCCACCAGGGTCCTTGCCCGGCAGCAGCAGCTTGGCGATCGCCCCTGCGAGCAAGCCGAGAACTATCCACGCGATGATGCCCATCATCTGCCTCCAACCAGCGAAAATAAGAACTAGGTAAGCGAATGTTCCGTGGCGTCGATTTCAAACCAGGGGACACTTCCCGGTCCCGTTCCAGGGGTGAAACCGGCGCGTGGGGTCGTGCGCCCGGGACGCCGCGATCTTGTGCGCCGGTGGCCGGCCGACGGGGCTGGGCAGTCTGCTCGCAGCACAGACGGCGAGGAGGCTTGTGGTGGCCAGTGAGTTTCAGCGGACGAAGGTCCGGGCGATGTTCGACGCGTTCGACGCGGACGGTGACGGCTCCCTGCGGGAGGGAGACTTCGAGGCGCTGACGGCCCGGTGGGGGGTGCTGCCGCGGGTCGCCGACGGACCGGAGCTGGCGGCGAAGGTGCGTACGGTGCTCATGGGGTGGTGGCAGCACCTGTCGACCGTCGGCGGCGGGGCCGCTGCCGAGCGGATCGGCATGGACGACCTGATGGCGATGGTCGACCGCCTGCCGACGATGAAGCAGGAGGTCACGGCGACGGCGGACGTCATCTTCGACGCCATCGACGAGAACGGGGACGGCCGGATCTCCCGGAGCGAACACGGGCGGCTGATCGACACCTGGCACGGGCGGGCCGTCCCGACCGGCGACGTCTTCGACCGGCTCGACCAGGACGGCGACGGCTACCTCAGCCGCTCCGAGTTCGAGGTGCTGTGGACGCAGTTCTGGATCAGCGACGATCCGGCCGAGCCGGGCAACCTGATGTGCGGGCCCGTGGCGGGCGCGACCGCCACCTGAGACCGCGCTCGAGGCGACAGGGCGCTCGGGCTCGTAGGCTCGCAGTGACCAGCCCTACGGTGTCCCGGTGCACCGAGACCTCCGGAGGTACCCCGCGTGAACCGTCCCCCGGAGAACCCGCTGCCCGCCGACGACGGCCAGCAGGCTCTGTTCGGCTGGGACGACGCCCCCGCCCCCGGCGGGGCAGGGGGCGGCTTCCGCGACAGCGCACAGGCGCGACGGCTGCTCGACATCCGGTCGGTGTACGCGGAGCGCGAGGCGCTCGACTCGCCGCGCGGGCGGCAGATCATGGCCCGGCTGCCCGACGCGGAGGTGACCGAGGTCGCCGGCCACTGGCGCATCCCCTCGCTCCACGGCAACGAGGGAAACGTCGCACGCTGGACCCGGATCAAGACCGAGACCCTGGTCCTCGGCGTCAAGCGCCACCTGGTCACCCGCCCCAACGGACGCTCCGCGGACTGGATCGCCCCCGGCGTCTCCAACGGCTGCGCCATGGCCTGCGCCTACTGCTACGTCCCCCGCCGCAAGGGATACGCCAACCCGATCACCCTCTTCACCAACATCGAGGCGATCCTCGCCCACGTCCGCCGGCACGCACGCGCCCAGGGACCGAAGAGCGAACCCAACCAGTGCGATCCACACGCGTGGGTCTACGACATCGGTGAGAACGGCGACTGCTCGGTGGACGCGCTGTTGTGCGACAACACCGCCGACTACATCGCCGCCTTCCGGCAACTGCCCACCGCCAAGGCGTCGTTCGCCACGAAGTTCGTCAACCCCGACCTCCTCGACCTCGACCCGCGGGGGCGCACACGGATCCGCTTCTCGCTCATGCCCCCTCCCGACGCGCGCCGACTGGACATCCGCACCAGCCCGGTCGCCGAGCGGATCGCCGCCGCCGCGGACTTCCTCGACGCGGGCTACGAGGTCCACTTCAACCTGTCGCCGGTCGTCCTGCGCCCCGGCTGGCAGCGCGACTGGGCCGAACTGCTCGCCCATCTCGACGACGTCCTGCCCACACGTGTGAAGCGACAGGCCGCCGCCGAGATCATCATGCTCACGCACAACCAGCAGCTCCACGAGGTGAACCTCGGCTGGCACCCGCGCGCGGAGGAGCTGCTGTGGCAGCCGGAAGCGCAGGAGACCAAACGCTCGGAGAACGGCGCCCTCAACGTCCGCTACCGGGTGCAGGTCAAACAACGCGCCCTCGCCCGCCTCACGGACCTGCTCACCACGCACGCCCCCTGGCTGCGCATCCGCTACGCCTTCTGAAGAGGGCGCTCGGCAGCGGTCGGTCGGACGCGGCGTCAATTCTCGAAAGCTACCGGATACCGGCTCGCGCAGGCCGAGGACGACGCCGTGTACCTCGTCCGCATGCTCGCCGACCCGAACATCAGTGACGCCATGAACGACGCGATCCAGGCGGTCCTCGACGACGGCAGCCCGGAGGCGCTCCGGTACTTCCGCACGGTCGGCCAGTACGAGATCGACGGCTGAGCACGGCCGCGACACCCGAGCGACCGGGCCGGGCCGGGGCCGCCCCCGCCCCCCGGCCCGGCAACGCCGCGGGCGGGGCTCCTGTTACGGTCGGGCGCCATGAGCTGGCTTCCCGATGACTTCGTCCACCCCGTCCTGGTGCCGCTGCCGGGTGGTGGCCACCATCTGCGGCCGATCCGTGAGACGGACACCGCGCTCGACTATCCGGCGGTGATGGGTTCGCGCGAGCGGCTGTGGTCCCTCTTCGGCCCGGCCTGGAACTGGCCCGCGGCCACCCTGACCTACGAGGCCGACCAGGCCGACCTGTTGCGGCACGAGAAGGAGATCGCCGCGCACCAGTCCTTCAACTACGCGCTGTTCGACACGGCGGAGACAGCTCTGCTCGGCTGCGTCTACATCGACCCGCCGGAGAGGGCCGGCGCGGATGGCGAGATCTCCTGGTGGGTGGTGGACGAACTGGAGGGCAGCGAGGTCGAGCAGGCCCTCGACGCGCTGGTGCCCCAGTGGATCGCGGCCGACTGGCCGTTCGAGCAGCCGCGCTTCGTCGGCCGCGAGATCTCCTGGGCGGAGTGGCTCGCCCTGCCCGAGCATCCCGGCAGGTGAGTGGTGTGTCGCGTGCGTGCGGCGAGTGGCGTGGTGGACAAGGCAATTGCTGCGGCTGAGGCGCCGGTTAGGGTCTGTGCCATGGCTGCCGATCCCTCTCCCGCCCCTGTCCTCACCCTGCGCGTCGCGACCCGCGCCGACCTGCCCGCGGTGCTGGCCCTGCTCGCCGACGAGGAGCGGGTGGTGGACCCGGCGACCGTCACGGTCTCAGAGGCGTACGAGCACGCCTTCGCGGCGATCGACACGGACCCGCGCAACGAGATGCTGGTCCTGGTCCAGGACGCCGACGGCCATGACCGGGGCGGGACGGTCGTGGGCTGTCTCCAGGCCACGTACATCCCTGGGCTCGGAAAAGGCGGCGCCGAGCGGGCCCTCATCGAAGCGGTACGGATCCGGGCCGACCGCAGGAGCGGCGGGTTGGGCCGCATCCTCATGGAACGCGCGATCGAGCGGGCGCGCGCCCGTGGCTGCCGACTCGTCCAGCTGACGAGCAACAAGCAGCGCGAGAACGCGCACCGCTTCTACGCGGGACTCGGATTCGCCCGCAGCCACGACGGGTTCAAGCTCGGACTGTAGGACGGGTCGGCGGACACTCTCCGGAGCCCGCCGACACGTCCTGCAGTCCGAGCACCCGCCCGTACTCGATCGCCCCCGCAGTCGATCCAAGTTCCGTGCGGGCATGGTCATTTCGCGCGGGGGCTGTGCTGCCTACTTGCCGATGACCTCGCCGTACTTCGTGCCGGTGAGCAGCGCGAGCCCGAGCGGTGTCAGCGAGCGGCCGAGGGGATGGGCGGTCTCCGTGCTCTGCGCGTACCAGACGCCGCCCGAACGGGCCTCGCCCGCGTTCTCCGTGGGGGCGCTCGCGGCGACGTCGCCCAACTGGTCGGGGTTGTACCTGCCGGTGGTCACCTGCGCGCCGAACTGGTCGCCGGCCTCCGCGGTGCCCGGCATGTCGGGGGTGTTCTGGTTGACCGCGACGCCGCCGGACGGGCCGGTGGGCGTGCCGCGCAGGACGACGTACGCGCCCGCGTCCTTGACGGTGCCGACGTCCTCACCGGGCACGCCGACCACCAGTTCCGGGAGGCCGTCGTCGTTCACATCGCCCGCGGCGACCGAGAAGCCGAACCAGTCGCCCGCCTCGGAGGCCCCGGCGACTCCGGGGCTGTCCTGGGTGAAGCAGTCGTGCGAGGAGCCGAAGGCCGCGCCCTTGCCGTACACGAGGGCGACCGCGCCGCCGGCCCGCTCGTCCGCGCACAGCGGTGCCTCTTCGGACTCGGCGTTGGGCTGGTCGTAGCCGATGGCGAGGTCGTCCTTGCCGTCCCGGTCGAGGTCGGCGGCGGCGAGCGACTGGCCGTAGTCGCCGGTGCTCCACTGCTCGACGGGCTTGCCCGCCTCGTCCCAGCGCAGGATGAAGGAGCCGGCGCCCTCCATCTCCTTGTAGGTGACGGCGAGGTCGTCCGTGCCGTCACCGTCGAAGTCGCCGGTGGCCAGGTCGCGCGTGCCGCCGCCCATGCTGTAGCGGTGGATGACCTCGGTGGTGGTGGGCGAGCCGGGCGTCAGCGGGCCCGGGCGCAGCCGCAGCGAGCCGTGCTCCTCGCCGGACGCGCCGATCGCGAGGTCCTGGTCGCCGTCGTGGTCGTAGTCGCCCACGGAGACGCGGCCGCCGAGCTGCGTGAACTCGCCCTCGCCCCTGGCGGCGGTGAAGCCGACGCTGTCGTGATTGCCGAAGCCCGTACGGGAGCCGTACAGCACGGTGACGGTGCCTTCGTGGCCGTGGCCCGTGTCGGTGAGGGCCTCACCGCTCGCGCCGATCACGAGGTCGGCGACGCCGTCGCCGTTGAGGTCGCCGGAGGCCACCGCGGAGCCGAATCTGTCCCCGGCCTCCGGAGTGCCGGGCACGGCGCGGTAGGACTGGCTGATGATGCCGGTGGAGCTGTTCGGGCCGAGCCCGTTCACCCCGCCCCAGACCACATTGACGTATCCGGCCTTCGCCTTGCCGTTCACGGTCGCCGACGGCACACCGACGGCGAGGTCGGTGAGGCCGTCCCCGTTGAAGTCGGCGTGGAGCGGGGTCGCGGCGGTCGCGGTTCCCGCGAGGGGCAGGGTCAGGCCGGCGGCGGTGAGGGCAGCAACGGCCGCTGTGGCGCCCAGGGTTCGTACACGCACGGTCGTTCTCCCGGAAGTTGAGAAGGGGGAAGGGAAAGTCTTCCGGGCTGTGTGACGGGTGAGGTGTACGAAGGGTTGTGCGAAAGGGGCGTGAAAGTGAACCCCGTCCGCGTGCGCCTGGCCGCACGTCCCGCACGCTCGCAAGGACGCTCCGACCGAGGCGGCGTTTAATGAACGTAGGGGAGCGTCTCTCCCGGGAGCAGCACATGTCCGCCACCCAAGACACGTCGGAACGGGGTCATCGTCATCGTCGCGCGTGCACGAAGCCTGGTTGCGCACCGGCGACGCGCGGGGCAGCGTCGCCCACGCGCTGGAGACCACCGCACGTGTGATCACCTGCGCCGCGTTGATCATGGTGAGCGTCTTCGCCGCGTTCGTCGTCAGCGACAACATCGTGGTCTAGATGCTCGGACTCGGCCTGGCGGTCAGCGTGCTGATCGACGCGACCGTCGTCAGGCTGCTCCTCGTACCGGCGGTGATGACCCTGCTCGGCTCCCGCGCCTGGTGGACACCA
This sequence comes from Streptomyces sp. HUAS MG91, assembly GCF_040529335.1. Taxonomy (GTDB): domain Bacteria; phylum Actinomycetota; class Actinomycetes; order Streptomycetales; family Streptomycetaceae; genus Streptomyces; species Streptomyces tabacisoli. The sequence continues at coordinate 8,387,542 of NZ_CP159534.1, forward strand.
CGCCGGCTCGACCGGATCCTGCCGCACATCGACACGGAAGGCGATCGGTCATGACGCCGGTCCGGCACTGCCGCCGAGGCGCGGGCCGGGCGACGCCGGGGGAACCCCGAGATTCCCCATGACGGTTCGCCGAGGACCACCTACTGCTGGTCCTGCCGCAACGGCCGGACCGTGAGCATCTGTTGGGCGTGACCGACGGGACCGTCGATGTCGTGCAGTACCGTGCTGGTGACGCCCTGGCCGGTGGGGCCGAAGACCACGGTGGTGTCCAGGCCGACCCAGCGGCCCCGTGGCCGGCGGTGGAAGTGGAGGGTGAGGTCCACGTTGGGGAACATCCAGGCGCTGGGCGGTTGGCGTACAGCGATGCCGTTGGCCGTGTCGACCAGAGCGACATAGGACGCGAGAGGGCTGACGGGCTCGCCCGCGACGAGATCCAGATCGGTGGAGACCCAGGCGGTCGTCCGGCCCGGCTGTGGCGGCGTCACCGGGCGAGTGTCGAGGGAGGCGATGTAGCCGCCGGGCCAGACGGAATCCAGCGGCCAGGAGTCGAGCGCGTCGGGCGGCGTGAGTTCCCGCGGAGCGCCTCCGGCGACGGCGCTGGTGTCGCCGGAGGCGAGGAGCCAGGCACGGGCGCGCACGACGGGGCGGTCGGCGATGAGGGCGACGGCCTCGATCAGTTCGATGGTGCGGCCCGGTCGGATGGCCTCGACCTGTATCTCGCACTCGTCGAGGGCGAGCCGGCCGAGGATGTCGAAGCTGATCCTGGACAGCGCCTGGAGAGACCGGCCGTCGTGCGGGCGCGTGGCCAGATGGCGGTCGATGGCATGGACGACGAGACCGCCGAGCGGGCTGAAGTGCTGTTCGGCGGGATCCCACGCGCCGCTCGCGTGCGGGGTGGGCTTGTAGCGGTGGTCGTCGATGGGCTCGTAGTAGCTGCCGGTGTCCAACGGAGGCGTTTCCTTCTCGGGCTGGCGGATGTCGAACGGTGCGCTGACGCAGAAGAGCCAGTATGCGAAAAGGATGCCGACCAGGGCGAGATGGACCTCGGTGCCGTCGGCGATGCCGAGCCGACGACGCCACGAGCGCAACCCGCCGCCGATGCCGTCCGTGAGCGCCGCCGCCCGCGGCCCGGCGCGGGGTCGGCACGCCACACGTGACCTCTACCGCGGAACCCCGACACCGTGACCGCGCGGAACGAGCCGGGCAGGCGCCAGATCGGCGGCTTCGGCACGGCGCCACGATCCCGTGCAGGCCAGCGCGACGAGCGCACCGCGAGACACGTCGTGCCAGGAGTGAACCGGCTGCGCGACGGCGTCGGCCTTGAACCGGGCCTCGGCCCGCACCCACCCGGTCAGGCCGTCCGGCGTACGGCGCGGGTGCCCCGGGGAGCCCGGAGGGAACCGCCGCCGCACCAGTTCGGGGTCGGGCGGCACACGGTCGTACCGCTCGACGTCCACGCCCACCCGTCCGAGTCCCACGGCGGCCGCCACCAGCCCCTCCGCGTGACTGATGCTGACCCCCAGCCGTGGGTGCCGGGGTAGGGAGGGCCTGCCGTGTCCGGCGCGGTCACAGTCGGGGCAGTGCTGGCGCAGCTCCACCTCGGGCGCCGGGCGGCCGGTGACCCGGGCCGCGCACCAGCGCAGCAGCAGCCGGGCCGCGAGGACGTCGTCACGCCGCGCGGGCACGCGCACCAGCGCGAGCCTGCGCCGCTCCCAGCCGGCGAGTGTCCGCTCGTCCGCGGTGGGGGCCGCCAGCACTACGGCGGTGCGGGCGACCACCACGAGTACCGGCGCGCCGGCCGCCCGGGGCACAGGTCCGCCCGGCGGCTGCGCGCTCACGCCGGGGCGGTGCCCGACGCGCTCAGGAACCGCTCCCGGATGCGGTCGAGCGTGCGGAAGTCGTCGATGGTGGACGTCTGGAGGTCGATGATCTCGCCGCTGATCGATTCGAGCAGGTCGATGAACTCCAGGAAGTCCATCGAGTCGATGAGCCGGGCCTCGATCAGGTCCTCGTCGTGGGCGATGCCTCCTTCGAGTTCCGGGTTCTTCTCGTGGATCCACTCGATGACGGATTCCATGGCGCTGCGGGGTCCTTACTGTGCGACGGGGGCGGGGGAGTGGGCGGCGCCGGCACGGGGCCGGACGCGGTCGAGGACGTCGAGGGCGGCCTCGGCGGAGCCGTGCGCCAGGATCATCGCGTGGATCCAGCGCTCGACGCCGAAGGCGACGCAGGAGCTGAACGCGCTGCCGTGCCCTCCGGCGCTGATGTCCAGCCGTTCACCGAAGAAGTTGCGGTGCCGGTTCACGGAGGCGATGGCCGTGCCGTCGGAGACGCTGTACTCGTGCTTGACGGGATCCAGGGCCATGAGCCGGGCCCGCGAGCCCTGCCGGTCGTAGAAGGGATCGTCCGCCGCCGCCCGGGTCAGTTCGAGGCCGAGTCGCTTCGCCAGGTCCGTGACGAACTCCGCGCCCCGGTCGAGATGTTCGACGCAGCCGTCCTTGGTGCCCAGGTACAGCACCTCGCGCATGTGGAAGCCGTGCAGCCTGCGCAGGCCGTCGTAGTGGGTCTCGTTGCGGAAGCAGCGGCCCGTGGCGGACAGCCGCAGCCCGTCCTCGCCGACGTCCTGGCCCTCCAGCGACAGCAGCAGGCCGTAGCAGGTGGCGGAGGGCAGCAGGTGTCCGGTCGCTCGCAGCGGTGCGGCCTCGGCCGGCCCGCCGTCGGCGAGTGCGTCGAGCGCCTCCGGGCCGAACCTGCCCGCGGGGACGCCCAGGTGCGGGAAGTTGCGGAAGTAGTCCAGGCGCGCGAGGCCGGAGGCGGGCAGCAGCGGCGGACCGAGACATTCAGGGGCCGCCAACTCCTCGGCCAGGCCGAGGAGAAGGGTGTCCAGGCCACGCAGGAGCGCCGTGTGCACGGGATCGAGCGCGAGCAGTCCGGCGCCGGGGCCGCGCAGCTGCGGCAACGGCCGGGTGGAGGTGTTCATGCAAACCGCTTCCTGGGAAATCGGGCGGGCGCTGAGAAGCCGGGACACGGTGGGGCACGTCGGCGGTGCTGTGCCGTCATGAGCGCGTTCACGGCGTCGAGTTGTGGACCTTAGAGCGCCCCCGCAGAATTTGTCTAGACCATAAGAAGGTCCGGTGCTCCGGTGGCTCGATACTGCTGTTCGCGGTCTCAAAAGACGGTCAAAAAGGGGGACTTGACAGAATCCCAAGGTCTAGACCAGTGTTCGAGCGCTCCCTCGTCCCGCTCATCCGACCGGGCTGACGGCGGAGCGGAGCGCCGCCGCGGCCGTGCCGTGCGCGCGCCCAGCCGACCGACTCCCGGACGTCGCCGAAGGAGCCGCATGACCGCCACAGCGCCCGCCCGCCCCCGCCGTCAACCCCGCCTGTACCGCGCCGCCACCGACCGGCCCTACTTCAGCACCGACGGCGAGTCCTACCTCGCCCGGACCACCTTGCGCGAGCTCGACAAGACCCGCCCCCTGCGGGTGCTCTCCGCCGAGCAGTTCGCTCATTGGCAGACCTACGGCTACGTCATCGTCCGCGAGGCGATCCCGGCCGCTGCCGCCCGCCGCCTGCTCGACTTCACCTGGGAGTTCCAGGGGCTCGACCCCGACCGCCCGCAGACGTGGTTCGAGGACCGGCCCTGGCGTTCCCAGCTCGACCGGCAGCTGCACATCTACGGATTCGTGGAGGCGTACCACCACCAGCTGCTCTGGGACAGCCGGCAGAACAGCCGCGTGTACGACGCCTTCGTCGACGTGTGGGACAGCGAGGAACTCTGGGTCACCCTCGACCGGCTGAACCTCAACCCGCCCAACCGCGGCAACCGCGACCGGGCCCTGATCGACCCCACCGACCGCGGATTCGACATCGAACTGCACTGGGACATCGACACCAGCCTCGGAGTCCCGCCCCAGCGGGTGCAGGGCATCATCGCCCTCAACGACACCAGCCCCGATACCGGCGGCTTCCAGTGCTGCCCCGAACTCTTCCGGCGCTTCGACCAGTGGGCCCCGCTCCAGCCCGCGGACCGGGACCCGCTGCGCCCGGAGGCCGACCGGGACGCGTTCCCCGTCGTCAGGCCCGACCTGAAACCCGGTGACCTGCTCATCTGGAACGGACTGCTCGCGCACGGAGTGGCCCGCAACACCTCGGAGAACGGCGTGCGGGCCGTGCAGTACCTCTCGATGATGCCCGCGCTCGAGGAACACGACCGGCTGCGCACCTCGCGCGTCGATTCCTGGCGCCACCTGCGCACCCCCCGCTGGAACCGCACCCTTGTCGGCGACCCCGTACGGCACGAGTCCAAGCGCTATCCCACCGCCGACCTCGACGCCCTCGGAAGCCGCCTGCTCGGGCTCACGTCCTGGCACGACCCGGACCGCCCCGCGAACGCGGAGGAGCACGCGTGCGCCGCATCTGTCTGACCCTCCCCACCGACCGGGCCTGCGCACCCGCCATCACCGGCCTGGCCAGGGAAGCGGCCCACGGCGCCCGGACCTTCGGCGTCGAGGTGCACGTCCTCGTCCTGGACTCCGCACCCGCCGACGCGCGCGCTGAACACCGCGTGGTCATCGAGAACCTGACACCCGCACCGGGTGTCGTCGTCCATCACCTCGACGAGCGTGCCCAGCGCGCGCTGCTGCGGGACATCGTCGCCACCGCCGCGCCCGCCGACGCCGACCGGCTGCTGCACCTGCTGCTGCCCGCCGGTGTCTCGTACGGTGCCTGCACCAACCGTGCGTTCCTCATCGCGGAATCCCTCGGCTGTGACTCCGTGCACCGCCGGGACTCCGACAGCAGTTACCAGGAACACGCGGGCGCGACCGTCTTTCCCCTCCACCAGGAGCTGGCCTTCCTCGACGCCACGGCGTCCGACGCCGGCGCGCGCGTGTCGGCCCGCAGACTCCGCCCCGACTCGCGGGACCGCCAAGTCGCCCTGGTGGGCGGGTCGTTCATCGGCGCCATGTCCGTCGACCTCGACGGGGTGCGACAGCGCGACCCCGCGGCGTACGAGCGGTTGCTCGCGCTCACCGTGCCCGACGACTACCCGGCGCTGTGGCGCCCGACCCTCGTCGCCGACTCCTTCCGGGGCGGAGGAACCACGGAGTTCACCGAGGACCGCACCATCCTCACCCGCGTCCCGCCCACCCGGGTCGACATGTGCAACATCGCCCTGTCCCGCGCCGTGTACACGCGCGTCCCACTGCCGCCGGCCCGGGACACCGTCGGCAGCGACTACTTCCTGCTGCACGTCGTGCATGCCGCCGCGCTGCCCGGCGTGCTGCACAACCGGCACATCGTCAACCACCACACCCCGGACCGGCGCACCGACGAGGCGTTCCTCGCCTACCAGGTCAGGCTCGCCAAGTACGTCCTCGCCGTGCCCCGCCTCCACGGGATCCACACCGCCCTCGGCGCCGCCGGGCCGGAACTCCTCGACGACGACGGGCGGATACGGACCGCCGCCGTCGCCGACCCGGTACGCCTGAGCGCCGCCGACCCGCGCCCCGGCGACGCCCACCGGCTGGACGCCCTCGACGCCGTCCTGCGCGACCTCGGGGGACGCTGGGCCGCGGCCGCCGACCTGCTGAACGCCCGTAGAGACGAACTCCTCGCCGAGGCGCGGACCGACATGGCCGACTTCGCGTTCCTGCTCGGCGCGTGGCCCGCGCTGACCGCCTCCGCCCGCGCCCGACAGGCGGTGAGCACACGATGACGGACACCACACACGAGACGCCCGTACACGAGACGTCCGCACATGCGGAACCCGCGCACCCGACCGCCTACCGGCAGACCTCGCACAGCGTCCGCTACTCCGCGGGAGTCGCCCGGCGCGGACCGCTCGCCGTCGGGCAGACCAACATGATCCGCTGCATCCTGCGCGACGACCCCGTACAGATCAACATCCATGACGTGTGGCCCGCACCGCTCGACACGTCCGTCGAGGCCGCCGTCGACGCCCTGTGCGTCCTCGTGGAACGGCACGAGGCGCTGCGCACGACCTTCCCGCACCGCCCCGGCGAACTGCCCGAAGAGCAACACGTCGCGGCCGAGGGCACCTTCCGCGTCGTCGAGCGCGCACACCACACGTGTCCCGAGCAACCGGACCGGTACGCCGAGTCCGTCGCCCGGCTGTCCCGCCACGAACGTTTCCGGCTCGATCGCGACTTCCCGCTGCGCCTCACCCTGCTCACCCGGAACGGGACCGTCAGCCACGTGGCCCTGGCCGCGAGCCACGCCGCCGTCGACGGCTCCGCGCTCGCGATCCTGCACGACGAATGGCACGCCCTCGTGACGGGCACACCCCTGCCCGCCCCGACCGCCCGCACCCCGCTGGACCTCGCCGCGGAGGAGACCTCGCCCGGCGGACGCCGCAGGAGCGAGGCGTCACTGCGCTATTGGGAGAACGTGCTGCGCACCGCACCCCAGGCGATGTTCGCCGAACCGAGACTGCGCGCCGGCGAGTACAGCACCGCGCAACTGACCCTGCGGTCGTCCCGGGCCGGACGGGCCCTGCGGGACACCGCGGCGCGCACCAAAAGCCCCGCCCCGACCGTTCTGCTCGCGGCCTGGTGCACCCTGGCCGCGCACCGGGCCGGACAGCACACCTGCGTCGCCGCGGCGCCGACCGGAAACCGCAACCGGTCCGGGCTCGCCCGCAGCGTGACCACCCTCTCCCAGGACGCGCTGCTCAGCCTCGACATGAGCGGCCCGACCTTCGACGCGGTGCTGCGCAGGACGTGGGGCGCGGCGCTCGACGCCTACCGGCACAGCAGGTTCGACTCCGTGCGGCTCTGGGAGATGATCGACTCGGTCACCCGTGAACGCGGCAGCCGATTCGCCCGCGACGTGGTGTTCAACGACGTGAGCAGCGTGCCGGCGACGTCCGTCGGCACGGTGGAGACGTCCGGGGACGCCGAGCCCCGCGAGTTCTCCCTGACCTGGGGGCCCGAGCAGGTCCTGCCCACCCGCCTGCTCACCTTCGTCCACGCGGTCGAGCCCGAGCTGCGCCTGTCGCTGTGGGCCGACCCCGCTCTCTTCACCCGGGCGGAGGCCGAGGACCAGCTGACCGGACTGGTCCGTCTGCTCGAGGCCGCCGCACGAGCGGACGTGCCGCTCGCCGACCTCACCTCCGTGACCGGAGTGCGTCCCGCGGAGCGCGACGCGGACTGGCACCGGATCGACGACTGCTGGATCTCCCGCTCCGCCGTCGAGCGCGCCGTGAGCGACGCCGCCGGCCGGCTCCCCGCCCACGTCGCCGTCACGGACGACCCGGCCGCAGCCGCACCGGACGGGCGCGGTGCCCGCCTGGTCGCGTACGTCGCGGTGCCGCCGGACGGCAGCGCCCCGACTCCGCACGGCCTTCACACCGGGCTGATGACAGAGATCGCCCGACGGTCCGAACTCCTCGCACCCCACCACTACGTGGTCGTCCGCGACGCCCCGCACGACACCACCGACGTCGCGGCGTGGCAGCGACGGCCCGTCCTCACCGAAGGGAACGGCCGCGAACGGCCGATGTGACATGACCACCGACGACGCCCCCGACACGCCGCCCAGCCCCTGGCGCTCGGCTCCCTTCCGGCTGTTCTTCACCGCGCGCAGCGCCTCACTGCTGGCCGACGGCATGCTGATGGTCTCGCTGACCACCGCCGTGCTCACCACGGGCTTCGGCCCCTCGGGCGTCGGCTACGCGCTCGCGGCCTGGATGACCCCCATCGTCCTGCTCGTCCTGGTCGGCGGGGTGCTGGCGGACCGCTTCTCCCCGCAGACGACGATGATCGCCGCCGATCTGCTGCGCGCGATCGCCATGCTGCTCATGGCCGCGCTGCTCGCACTCGGCGAGCCGAGACTGTGGCAGGTCATGGCTCTCATGGCGCTCAGCGGGGCGGCGACCGCACTGTTCCAGCCCGGTCTGGCCGGCCTCGTACCGCAGGTGGCACAGGACATCCAGCGCGCCAACGCCCTGCTGCGCGTGTCCGAGGCGATGAGCGCCCTGCTCGGCCCGGGACTGGCCGGCCTGCTCGTCGCGTACTGGGACGTCGCCGGCTCGTACACGGTGATCGCCGGCGCCTACCTGATCAGCGCCGTCGGGCTGCTTCCCCTGCGGCGCCTCGCCACCCAGCGCGACGAGGAGACCGCCCCCATCTGGCACCGACTGGCCGTCGGCTGGCGGGAGTTCCGCTCCCGGGACTGGCTGTGGAGCGTCATCCTCGTCTGGTCGGTGTTCGGACTGTTCGTCTTCGGACCCGCGCTGCCGCTGGGCGCCGCGCTCATCACCGAACAGCACGGCGCGAACGGGTACGGATGGATCGCCTCCGCGGACGGCGCGGGCACCATCATCGGCGGTCTGCTCGGCCTGCGCGCCCGCCCCGGCCGTCCGATCGTCGCCGGTGCGCTGGCCATGCTGATGTTCGCGCTCAACCCCCTGGCCCCGGCGCTCGGCTGGTCCTTCGCGGCCACGGCGGCCGCGCATGTGCTGGGCGGCTGCGGCTTCGCCTTCTGGGGGGTGATGTGGGCGACGAGCATCCAGACGCACATCCCGCTCGCCGTCCTCAGCAGGGTCTCCGCGTACGACGTCGCGGGCTCCATCCTCGTCATCCCACTGGGACGCGCCCTGTCGGGGCCGGCCGCCGAGGCGTTCGGCACGGCGCGCGTCCTGGAGTTCTCCTCCGCTGTCGCCGTCGTCCTCCTCACGGTCATGCTCGCCGTCCCCGCCGTCCGGCGCCTGGGCCGGGAACCCCGCGAAGCCACCCCGCCGCCTCCGGCCCGCCTGGCAGCAGCCGACGGCTGACCCGCCCGTACGAGACCGGGGGCTCAGCGCGGTGTGGATGGACTGGCCGGTTCGGTGCCACGGCGACGCCGACTGCGCGTTCGAGGACGGTCGCCCCGAGGCGGCGCGGCACACGAGCGGCGAAGGGCTGACAACAGGCGGCCGCCTTGGAACGGGGCGCTGCGCGCACGCCACAAGCCTGGAACTTAAATTGCCGGGCGACTAGGTTCGGTCTCTTCGATCAACGTCGGGCCCGGGCGAGGATCGCGCAAACACGGGGACGACCAGGAACTGGGCTGTTGGCCGGTCGGGGGAGAGCGGGCACGTGAGCAGAGGCGAAGGCGACACAGCGGCGGACGTGGCCCGGCGGCGGCGAAGAGGACTGTCCTTGGTGGTCGTGCTTGTCGCGGTGCTGGTGCTGGGCGGCATCGCGGCGCTCAGCGCGGCGCTGAGCGCGTCGGCGGCAAGCTCCGAGCACGTGGCCCGCCTGTGGACGGAGGCGGAACTCGCCGCGGACGGCACCGCCCGTATCACCGAGGTGATCGACTACGACTTCGGGGACGAGAGCCGGCACGGCGTCTTCCGGGACGTCCCCGGCCTCGCAGCCGAGGACGGGGTGAGCGTCACGATGGACGGGAAGCGGATCCCGTACGAGGTCGAGCCCGACGCCGGTGACGGCGGCGCGAGCCGCATCCGTATCGGCGACGCCGACGACACCGTCACCGGCCGGCACCGCTACCGCGTCCAGTACGAACTGGACGGCATCGCGTCCGGCGGGAAGCTCGCGTGGAACGCGGTCGGTACCGGGTGGCAGGTACCCCTCGACCGCGTCGAGGCCCACGTGACCGGCCCATTCGTCTTCGGTGACATTCATTGCGCCAGCGGCGCGCGCGGATCCCGGAATCCTTGCCAGGCGGACCGGCCTCGGCAAGGTCACCTCACGCTCGCCATCGACAGCCTTGACGCGGGCCGGGGCGCGACCTTGTACGCCACCTCCACGGGCCGAACCGCCGCCGCGCCGCAGCCCCCGGCCGAGCCGTCCGGACCGATCGTCGGGGTCCACCGGCCCAGCCCGTTGTGGGTGGGAGTACTCACGGCCGGAATCGCCCTTGCCGTCGCCCTGGTGACGGGACGCCTGATCCGGCGGACCGGGCGGGAGAGGATCTTCGCCGACGCGCTGCCGGGTTCCGCCGCGGGCCCGGCCGAAGCGGTGCACCGTATCGACATCACCCGGCTTCCCGCGCTGGCCACCGAAACCTCCTCCCCGCCCGAGGAACTGACTCCGGCCCTGGGCGGCGTCCTGCTCACCGGGGAGCCCCGGCGACCAGCTGATCGTGTGGCGCAACACCAGCGAACTGTGGGACGCCAGAGCCCACAAGCGGTGGAACCGAGTCGCGCTGGCCGGGTTCCCCACCTCCCTGGCCGGCCTGATCGCCGTCATCGTTGCCGCGATCACCGCAGGACGCCCTGCCGACCACTGGCCAGTGCTGCTCACCGTCGCCGCCGTCGTCGCGGGGACGGGCGCCGGGATGTTCGCCTACGCGGACGAAGTGCCGGTCCTCACTCCCCAGGGCACGGCACTGTGGCTCCGAGTCGAAGGCTTCCGCCGCCATCTGTCCGGGGCCGGAGCCCGGCACGTGGAGGAGGCGGCCGACGCCGGCGTCCTGGATCACTACACCGCCTGGGCGGTGGCTCTCGGCGTGGCCGACCACTGGACCCGGGCAGCGTCCGCATGGACGGTGCGTCCGCCCGCGCCGTCCGCCCGGCGGCCCGTACGGATGCCACTGGTCCGCCCGCTCGTGGCCCTCGCGATCCTGAACTCCCTCTCCTCCAGCACCGGCCGACCGGCCTCCGGCGGCTCGTCGGGCTCCACCTCGGGATCGAGCTGGAACTCCGGCTCCGACACGAGCTACTCCGTCGGTGGAGGGGGCGGTGGAGGTGGCGGAGGCTCCTGGTGACGGGCGCGCCTCAGCACGGCGGACCGCGATCGGCCGCGCGGCACACGCGATAAACCCGGAGACGCCGGCGATCATCCCGGGGACACTGGTCGCCCATGGATGAAGTAAAAGTCGTCGTCGCCCATTCCGAGCGCGCGACCCTGCGCGTCGGCGACGTGTTCTTGAAGGTGGATGCCGATGAGGCGCGCGTCGACATCGAGGTCGAGGCGATGTCTCTCGCGCCGGTCCCGACCCCGCAAGTCCTGTGGCGCAAGCCGCCGGTGCTCGCGATCGCCGCACTGCCGGGGGCGACGCTCGGCCGCCTCGGCGGTCCGTCGACCGGGTCGCCTGCGGCGTGGGCCGCGGCGGGCGCGGCCATCCGGAAGCTGCACGACGCGCCGCTGCCGCCCTGGCACGGCCGGGCGGGCCGGAGCAGCGGCGCGCTGGCCGCGGAGCTCGACGCCGAGTGCGCGCTGCTCGTGGCGAACGACGTCCTGCCCGCCGACCTGGTCGCCCGCAACCGCCAGGTCGCCGAGGCCGCGTTCCGGCCGTGGACCGCGGCGTTCACACACGGCGACCTGCAGATCGCACACGTCTTCCTGGAGGACGACGAGGTCACCGGCATCATCGACTGGTCCGAGGCGGGCCAGGGCGATGCCCTGTACGACCTCGCCACCTTCACACTCGGACACGAGGAGCACCTCGACGAGGTCATCGCCGGCTACGGCACCGACGTCGACCTCGACGTGATCCACGCGTGGTGGTCGTTGCGCAGCCTGCTGGCGGTTCGCTGGCTGATCGAGCACGGCTTCGACCCGTCGGCACGGGGCTGTGAGATCGACGTGCTGAGATCCCGAATGTGAGGGCGGCCTCCGGTTTCAGGGACTCGAGGTCAGAGGCCGACGATGAGCTGGATGCAGACGATCTTCACGAGGATGGCGAGGGCGAAGAGGGTGGAGTATCCGGCGTTGACACGGCTGTCGGTGGCCCGGCCGTTTGCGTAGGCGAGGATCGCCGGATTGCCGACGTAGCCGGCGAGCAGCCCCATGGTGCGTTCCCGGCTCTGGCCCAGGAGCCGGGCGACCAGGATCATCAGCGCGTAGCTGACGACGGCTCCGATGGCGAGAACCGCGAGGAGTTTCAGCCCGAAGACGGAGAACGCGTTCTGGCGGAACGAGTATCCGGAGGTGAGGCCGACGACCGCGAGGAACAGCAGCAGGCCGATCTGCCTCAGGGTGAGGTTGGCGCGGGTCGGGAGGGTCCACACGAGCGGGCCGGTGCGGCGGCGCCAGCCCAGGATCATGCCCATCACCAGCGGTCCGGCGCCGGTGCCGAGGGCCAGGGTGGTACTGCCGAGGGTCAGCGAGGGAATGCCGATGAGGAAGCCGAGGGCGAGACCGAGACCGAGGCTGACCGCACTGACCTCGCTGACCTTGGTCTCGGTGTCGCCGAGGTAGGCGCTGACGGCGGCGGACTGCTCGCGGGGCATGACGACCCTGAGCCGGTCGTCGAGCTGGAGGACGAGATCGTCGTGGGCCAGCATGTCGAAGTCACCGCGCCGGACCCGGCTGACGAGGGCGCCGTAGCGCTCCTCAAGTCCCAGTTCGGCGATGGTGTGGCCGGCGAGGGCCGGGTCGGTGAGCAGGATGCGGCGGTAGTCGACCGTGTGACGGTCCTCGAGGAGGTCGTGGGCGGCGGGCACGCCGAGGTGCGTGGAGGCGGCCTGAAGGTCGTTCTCGCCGCCGACCAGGACGACCTGGTCGCCCGGGGCCAGTCGGTCGAGGGTGCGGGCGACGACGGTCTCGCCGCCTGCCGGGCGGTACTCGGTCGCCAGGACGCGCCGGCCGCCGACGCCGGGCACCTCGGCCCAGCGGGCGTCGCGGGTCACCTGCACCGTGCGGTAGACCAGTTTCGACGGAAGGCCCGAGTCGGGGTCGCGGCGGGCCTTCCACGTGCGACGGGCGGCGATCGCCGCGACGAACACGATGGTGATGACGACGGCCAGGGGGTAGCCGATGGCGTAGCCGACCGCCGGCTGGGCGGGGTCCTTGGAGGCGGCCTGGGCGGCGGCGAGACCGGGCGTGGTGGTTCCGATGCCGGCGTAGCCGCCGGCGAGGTAGGGCCCGCTGATCCCGAAGCCCTGGTGGCCGACGAATCCGACGACGGCCGCGGTGAGGGCGAGGGCCACGACCGCACCGGCCATCACGGCGAGCTGGCCGCGCAGTTCGCGGAAGAACGCCGGGCCCGACTCGAGGCCGACCGTGTAGACGTACAGGGCGAGCCCGAGAGCGGAGACGCCCGCGGGGACGGCAGGGCCGATGTCAGGGTCGAGCGCGCCGACGAAGAGTCCCACGAAGAGCACTCCCGCCGCGCCCAGTTTCACCGGGCCGAACTTGACCATGCCGAGTAGCGCGCCCGCCGTGATCACGGCGAAGACGGTCACCCACGGATTGTCCGCGAAGAACTGCCACACGGCCGGGCCCTTCCCCTGCTGCGACGCACATGTGCCTGACCGGGCCATGATCTTCCAGCCCGTGAGGCGCCGCCATTCGGGGCGCCGCACACTAGGGCCTGTCTGACAATTCCCGTCTGCCCCGCGACGCCTGGCACGCGCTCTCGCCGCACCGGGCACAAGGCCGAGTACGTCCAGTACGAGGCCTTGCACCCGGCACGCCGAGAGCACGCACCAGACGCCGCGGGGCCGCCCTTCGGGCGACGACGGGAATTGTCAGACAGGCCCTAGGCCGCTCGGCTGGCAGGCGCAGGAGTGAACCGGAGCCGCAGGGCGGGAGGTACCTGGCCGGCCGGGTGCCGTTGCGGGGCTAACCGGTGGGCTTGGTGAGGTGGCCTATGGCCATGATCCCGAGTCCGACGACCACGATGGTGGGAGTGTCCGTGGCGCCGCCGCAGGCTGCGCACGTGACGCCGATGGCCCAGATCCTGGGCGCGCGCACAAGTTTTGGGGCCCACCGGGTCGGCATCCGGTCGTAGATCAGCGCATGGATGGTGAACACCGCCACGGCGATACCGAAGGCGAAGAAGACAAGGCCACCCAGCACAAAGACCATCCGCCGTCCTCTCCCCCCACAGTCCCTGCTGAGCCGACGCTAACGTTCTACTCCTGCGCGCGGAAAGCGTTCCGTTGCGGGGAGGCAGGGGACCGGCCGGTGCTGTTGAGCGACGGCCTCTCGTCGCCGAGCAGGCGCCGTGCGTCCACCTTGTCCCGGCGTCGAGGGCCGGTTCGGCGCCGCAGCAGTTTTCACCGGCACCGGATCGCGATCCCGGGCACCACTTTCCGAGTCCCTACGAAGCCGTATGACGGGAGTCCGGCGAAACCGCTACGCGGACGGACTGTCCGTGATCTGGGACGGAACCGCTTCAGCCGCCGGCGCCGGAACGTGCCCGGCGGAGATGTGTCCCCTACGCCATGGCAGAAGCAACGCGCTCGCCATGCACAGCAGACCGGCGATGAGCAGCGCGCCGCGTACCCCCGCCGAGGCGGCGACGAGACCACCGGCGATCACGAAGCCGGCCTGGCATGTCTTCGAGCCGACGGACCAGGAGGTGCCGACGCGGGACATGTAGGCGTCCGGTGTGGCCGCCATCCGATACGTGGTGAACGACGGGTTGAAGACCCCGGCGGAAAGGAGCAGACCGAAGTCGGCGGCCACGATGACGCACACACCGAGGGCACCGGAGGGCGTCAGGGGCAGCAGGACCGTCCACAGGGTGCGCGCGACACCGGACAGCAACAGGATGCGACGCTGTCCGAATCGTCGCGTGAGCGGCGGAGTCAGGCGTGAGCCCAACACGCCGCCCAGGCACGGCAGTCCCAGAGCGAGTCCGTACTGCCACGGGGCCAGGCCGAGGTCGTCCAGCATGAGGACGGCCGTCAAAGGTGAGGCCATCATGATGGATCCACCGAAGAGCAGCGCGTTGAAGAACAGCGGCCGCAGTCCTGGGTGCCGCAGGAGGTACTCCCAGCCCGCCGCGATGTCACGGCCCAGGTGCGAGGTGGCGGCGCGGGCCGGCGGCGCGGGTTCGGGCCGCCGGATGCGACGGATGCCCAGGGCGGATCCGAGGAAGGACAGGGCGTCGACCACGATCGTGGCGGCCGCGCCCAGTACCCCGATCAGAAGCCCGCCGACCGGCGGGCCGGCACTGACGCTGATCCAGTTGGTCGTCTCGAACAGGCTGTTGGCGCGCAGACGCTGCTCGGGCAGGACAAGCGCCTTCAGGTGCGCCCCGCTCGCCGCGTCGAACGCCACAGACGCCGCCGTCTGCAGAACCCCGACGACGCACAGCTGAGTGAAGGTGAGCCGGTCGAAAGCCATGGCGACCGGAATGCTCGCCAGAACCGCGCACCGGGCCAGATCGGCAGTGATCATCACTGGCCGCTTGTACTGGTGCTCGATGCGCACACCGAGCGGCAGAGCGATCACCCCACTGGCCACCGCGGACAACGCGGCGAGTACGGAGACCTGGAACGCCGAGGAATTCAGCACCAGGAGGGCAACCAGGGGCAACGCCCCCATTCCGACCGCACTGCCCGCCGCGCTGACCGCGTAGGCGCCCCACAACCGCCGGAAGTCCTGCCCGAGCGTGCTCCGCCGTACCAACCGAACCTCCCGAGTAGCGAAGGCGCTCAGCGTAGTGACTCTCACCGCCTCCCTTTGACCTCGCGCTGTTCTCACGGCAAGCGTTCACACGACCTGTGAGACCTTGTACGCGATGCCGCCGTCGACCAGATATCCCGAGCCCACGCAGACGACGTCGTTCAGCCCGCGGGGCGGCGAGGGTGCGCGCTGATCGACCGGTGGATCGAGTACGCGTCGGCGCCGCTGTTCCCGAGCGGTTGCTTCTGGGCGGCGAACCTGGCCGGCTTCCAACTCGACGCGGTGCTCGTCGCCGCCAACACGGCATTGCGGCTCGGCGACGAAGAGGTGGTGGACAAGGTGCGGCTCGTGACCGAGGCGTTCCTCGTCGCTGCGGACTGATCAGCTGTCGCGGCCCTCAACCAGTCGCTGTGACCGCAACATCCGACCCACGTCCTAGCCAGGGGGTGAGTCGTCGGCGAGCTGGTTGTTGCGGTCGATCTCCGGCATGTGTGTCTCGGCCCAGACCCGCAGCGCGGAGAGCGGTCTTTCGAGGGACAGGCCGAGCTCGGTGAGCCGGTAGTGGACGGCGGGCGGCACGGTGGGTTCCACTCGGCGCGCGACCAGACCGTCGCGGACCAGGCTCTGCAGGGTGACGGACAGCATCTTCTGGGAGATGCCAGGGACACGGCGCCGCAATTCCGCGAAACGGAGCTCGTCCGGCGCCTCCTCGGCCAGCACCTTGACCGCCATCGACGTCCACTTGGTGCCGATACGGTCGAGCAACTGACGGACCGGGCAGCGCGGATCCAGCAGATCACCCCGCTCGCCGGGCCGCCGACCGGGTTCGCCGGGCGTCGATGTGGTCACTCAGAGCTCACCACCTGAAGGGAAAGTGCCGTCTTGGACGGACCAGGTTAGTTCCCTAGCGTGACCTGGTCACTGTTCCTCACCACACACCTGGAGCCTCTCCATGCCCGAACTGCGGCGCGTCCCCGTCAACGGTGTCGAACTGAACGTCGCTCTCGCCGGATCGGGCCCGGCCGTCCTGCTCCTGCACGGCTTCCCGCACACCTGGGAGCTGTGGACGGACGTCATGGCCGACCTGTCCGGCCGCTACCGCGTCATCGCGCCGGACCTGCGCGGGTTCGGCGAGAGCAGCCATGCCGCCTCCGGGTACGACGCGGGCACTCTGGCCGAGGACGCCGCGGCGCTTCTCACCACGCTCGGCGAGCCCTCGGCCGCGGTGGTGGGCATCGACGCGGGTACGGCGCCGGCCTTCCTCCTCGCCCTGCGCCGCCCCGGTCTCGTCCGGCGCCTGGTCGTCATGGAGTCCCTTCTGGGCACGCTGCCCGGCGCCGAGGACTTCCTCGCCGACGGGCCGCCGTGGTGGTTCGGCTTCCATTCCGCCGCGCCCGGCCTCGCCGAGACCGTGTTGGAGGGCCACGAGGCCGCCTACGTCGACTGGTTCCTGCGCGCCGGCACGCTCGGCGACGAAGTACGCCTCGCCCTCAGGGACGCCTTCGTCCGCGCGTACACGGGCCGCCCTGCGCTGAGCCGCGCGTTCTCGTACTACCGGGCGCTGCCCGAGAGCGCGGCACAGATCGAGCGGGCGGTCGCCACCGCCCGCCTGACGGTGCCGACGATGGCGTTGGGCGCGCGGCCCGTCGGTACTGCGCTGGAACGCCAACTCCGCCCGTTCACCGACGATCTCACCGGACACGTCATCGAAGACTGCGGCCACATCATTCCGCTGCACCGCCCGCGCGCCCTCCTCGCGCTGCTGCGTCCATTCCTGGCCGGTGAGGACCCGAAGGCGGCCTGACCGGAGCCGGCGCTGACTTTCCGCGACACTCGAACCCTTGGGGCATCCCGCCCATCCGCTCCCGCCAACTCACCCCCGACCGGCATCCATGTACGGTCGTCGCAGCCCACCCCTGACCCGCGGGAAGCGAGCCGTCCATGACTGAATGGCAGGAGTTCCGCGGCGGCGTGAACACCGTGCGGCGCAACGGCGATGTCGTCCACCGGCCGGCAACACCGGCAACTCCCGCGATCCACCGACTCCTGCGGCACCTCCTCGACAACGGATTCCACGGAGCACCGGAGCCCCGCGGCTTCGACGCCGACGGCGGCAGCGGCTCCTGGCCGAGGACCGGCCGCGATACCAACGAGTCGCGGCGATTCGCCTGCTGCGAGCCACCGGAGCGCATGTTCAACATCAGCTGACTTCCGGACGATGACCTCTTGTTCTATGACCGCGTCGCGGAACGAGGGACTGCGCGGGAGCGATCCCAAGGACTGATGCGTTTCTCCGGCGGCGCGGGCGGCTCCGATCAGTGGGAGGCGGCTCGGTGCCACGCCTGGACGGCCTGCTCGGTGGCGGGCTGCGGGGTGGTTTCGGCGACCTGGCCGTGGACGTCGTGCGGGTCGGCGAGCCCGCGGCCGCCGAGGCCGTGAGCGTGTCCGGCCAAGTCGTTCAAACCCTTCGCCGTCCGATGAAAACGACGGCTCGAAATTCACTAGGTCGTGGTCATGCCCAGAGGGCTGCTGGTGCACGGGCCGACCACCTGGACCCTGGCCGGACGGTGGAGACCGTCCGGCCCCTCCGGGGGCTCATGTCCCTGCGGAGTCCGTCACTGCACGGCGCCGTCCGGGATGCACACGTACCCCGGGCCCCATCCATTGCGTTCCACGTGACTGGGCTGCGTGGAGCCAAGGCAGGAGAGCCATGCCTCACGGTACGACGGGTCCGTCAGAATCAGGTGCTGCTCGTCCAGATCGGCGCGGGCGAGACTGTCGTAGGCCTCGTTCGACAGGATGGCCGCCCCGGCACCCGGCTCGGGTGAGGCGGCCGAGGCCGGGGCGACCCAGGCTGCGGACGCGGACAGGGCGAGGAGAACCGTGGCGGTGCCGGCGGCTGTGCGGATGCGCATCTGAAGGGGCTCCCTGTTTCGACGGCGGAACATCGCCTGTTCAACTGAGGAGCCCCGACTTGGTCACGCCGACGGGTCCGGCGGAGTGGGGTCATTCCGCGTCCGGTCATGCGGCGTCCCCTCATGCGGCGTCGGCGTTCTCCAACTGGCGTTTGAGGTTCTGCAGCGTCCTGTCGATGTTCCGGGTCTGGAAGTCGGCGAACGTGTGGCCCGAGGTGACGAGGCGGTCGAAGGTGTGCGCGACGAAGTCGGGCCAGGCGCGGCGGTCGTCGGTCCAGGTCTCCGTCACACGTGTGCCGCGCTCCGTCGGCTCGAAGCGGTACTCCCATGTGGCGATCGGCCCGCGCAGCCGGGGCTTGCGGGCGCCGATCGCGTGGACGCGGAAGGCGAAGCGGCTGTCCGGTTCGGCCGCGGTGACGGTGCACCGGGTGACCCACTGGATCCGCCCGCGCTTGTTGCGCCCGACGAACGACGTGCCAGGCACCACCGGCCCTGCCGGAACGTCACCCGTCGTGCCACGGTTCTCCGGGCTCCAACGGCCCATGTCCTCCGGGCGACTCACCGCCTGATAGGCGATGCGAGGCGCCACCTCGACCTCGATGCTCCTGCTCACGGTGAACACGCGACTCACTGGAAGCCCCTCCGGCCGAACTGTTGACTACTGGTGAGTACAGAGGATCGCACGGAGCCGGGTCGACGGGGCGGCCGGCATCTGCGGCGAGCACGGCAACGCCCCGTCTCCGTCGACATCTTCCACCGCTCGGGACGCGACTACGTAACTGGCTCACCGCTCCGTTTCCCGACGGCACGACGTCAGGCTGGTCGGGCGTCATTCGCCACGGCTTGCCTGTCGTCCACGCGCCCCAGCTTGCCGTTCAGCTTCCTGTGCTGCGCAGATTCTCCCGTACCTTGGCGATCGCGAAGCCCCAGCCCTGCTGGACGGTGGGCTTGGCGGGTACGGCGATCTCGTCCGGATTGGTGAGCACGTCGAGCAGGACCGGCCCGGGTTCGGCGAACGCGCGCGTGACGGCGTCGGCGAGATCCTCGGGGCGTTCGACGCGGATGCCCTTGATGCCCAGAGCCTGGGCGACGGCGGCGAAGTCCGGGTTGTCCAGGACGGTGCCGAACTCGGGAAGCCCGGCCTGCTCCTGTTCGAGCTTGACCATGCCCAGGCGCTGGTTGTCGAAGACGACGAGCTTGACCGGCAGTTGTTCGGTGCGGATCGTCATGAGGTCGCCGAGCAGCATCGACAGGCCGCCGTCGCCGCAGAAGGCGACGGTCTGCCGGTCCCGGTCGAGCAGTTGGGCGCCGATGGCCTGCGGCATCGCGTTGGCCATGGAGCCGAGGTTGTAGGAGCCGATCAGCCGGCGGCTGCCGCGCATCTCGACGAACCGGGAGAGCCAGACCGTGGCCATGCCGGTGTCGGAGGTGAACACGGCGTCGTCGTCGGCCGCGGTGTCGATGGCAGCGGCGAGCGCTTCGGGGCGTACCAGGTGGTCGCGGTTGTCGAAGGCGGAGCGGACCTTGCCGACCAGACCCTTGTCGTGGCCGGGATCGGCGAGCCGACGCTGCCCGTCCTGCCACTGGGTGAACTTCTCGCGGGCGGAGTCGAGATGCTTGCGGTCCTCGCGGGCCGCGACCCGCTGCAGCAGCCCGCGCACGGTGGGGCCGACGTCGGCGGCGAGCGCCACGTCGACGGGGACGCGCCGCCCGATGTGCTCGGCGACCCGGTCGACCTGGACGACCTTCTTGCCCTGCGGATACCACTCGCGGTACGGGAAGTCGGTGCCGAGCAGGACGAGGGTGTCGGCCTTGTCCATGGCGCGGGCGGCGGCCGGGTTGCCGATGAGGCCGGTCTGGCCGACCTGGAAGGGGTTGTCGCCCTCGAAGCCCTCCTTGGCCTTGAGGGTGAGCACCATGGGCGCGGCGAGCCGTTCGGCGAGGGCGAGGACGTCCGCGCGGGAGGTGCGGGCGCCTCGGCCGACGAGCAGGGTGACGTCGCCGCCGTCGTCGATGAGGCGGGCCGCCTCGTCGAGGTCGGGGTCGTCGGGGCGGTTCTCGGAGCGGGCGACGGAGAGCCGTGCGGGCCGGTCGGCGGGGAGTTCCTGGTCGCCGATGTCACCGGGGACGGTGAGCACGGCGACGCCCCGGCGGCCGATGGCGGTGCGGACGGCTACCTCCAAGAGGCCGGGCAGTTGTTCGGGTGAGGTGACGGTGGCGCGGAAGACGGCCACGTCCTTGAAGAGGAGGTCGTTGTCGACCTCCTGGAAGTAGTCGGTGCCCACCTCGGAGAGCGGGACCTGCCCGGTGACGGCGAGGACCGGGGTGCCGCTCTTGGCGGCGTCGTACAGGCCGTTGAGCAGGTGCACCGAGCCTGGGCCCACGGTGCCCATGCAGACGCCGAGGGTGTCGGTGAGCTGGGACTGGGCGCCGGCGGCGAACGCGGCGGCCTCTTCGTGGCGGCAGCCGACCCAGGAGAGGGTCTCGGAGGACCGGATGGCGTCGGTGAGGGGGTTGAGCGCGTCACCGACGACACCGAAGACGTGCCGCACCCCGAGCTCCTCCAGGGTGTCGGTGAAAAGGCGGGCGACGGTGCGGGACATAGAAGGTTGTCCTTTCTGAAGCGTGAAGCGTGAAGCGGCGTGAAGCCTGCGGTGCTGGATCCTGGGTGCTCGATGTCGAGTGCCGCGGGGGATGGGCCGGTCAGCCAGTGAAACCGTCCAGGTCGGCGGCCTGCCGATCAGCGGCCCAGCCGGCCGGCGAATCCGCGGCGGCGCCCAACGGGGTGGCCGCGAACCACCACCGTGGGGAGACAGCCAATGCCGAGGTGACCGCCGCAGCGGCACACAGAACGAGCAGGCCGACGGCTCCGAAGTGCACCATGTTCGACCGGTTAACCGAGATCGGTCCGCTCATGTCTGTCATCTGGGTTCAGTTCCGCCGGCCAGCGCGTTCCCCGCGCCCGCGAGGGCGCTCATGGACCTATAAAGCCTTCAGGTCAGGTGCACCCCACCGTCCGCACTCCTACCGCATCCGGCCCGGGACCGGCTCCGCACGATTCATCGCGCACACTGGCGATTTAGCCGATGGCGCCCGGACCCGGCCCCTCCACTCTGGTCGGACCAGGTACCCGCACACCCCCATCAGGAGGGCTCCATGGGCTCCACGCGTCATCGTCCCCCACGCCGGCTGCTCGGCGTGCTCGCAGCCACCGCCGTCGCGTTCACCCTCTTCTCCTCGGCCACGACGACAGCAGGCGCCGCCGACACCGCGGCCACGGCCACGCAGACGGCCGCCACGCGATCCGCCGCCGCGCAGCCGTTGTCCACCAGCACGCCGGTCGTCTTCGTCCACGGCTACACCGGCAGCGCCTCCAACTGGGTCACTGCCATGAGCGTCTTCCGCGCCAACGGCTGGTCCAGTTCCAACCTCTTCGCCTACGAGTACAACTCGTACGGCAACAACATCACCAACGCACAGGGCCTCGCCGCCTACGTCAACACCGTGAAGGCGCAGACCGGCGCGAGCAAGGTCGCCATCGTCAACCACTCGATGGGCGGACTGGTCAGCCAGTACTACCTGAAGGTGCTGGGCGGCAACACCAGCGTCAGCCACCTCGCCTCGATCGCGGGCGCCAACCACGGCACCACCTACGCCAGCGCCTGCCTCGTCTACACGACCTGCCAGCAGATGTATCCGGGCTCCTCGTTCATCTCCCAGATCTCCTCCGGTGACGAGACACCCGGCTCCACCAAGTACGCCACCTGGTACTCGGCGTGCGACGGCGTCATCATCCCCTACACGAGCACCCGCCTCGACGGCGCGACCAACAACAACGTGGCCTGTCAGACCCACATCGGCTATCTGACGGACACCGTCGTACTCGGGCAGATCGCCCGCTTCGTCGCCTCCTGACCGCCGTCTCCCGAACAAGCCGGCCCATCCCGTGGCGCGGTCGGCGCGACTCGCCGCGCCGACCCGTCACAAGGGATGGGCTCGGCTTCGACGACGATGCGGCGACAAGGTGTGGAGGAACACGTGTTTCTCACACATTGGGTTGGACTACGTCGTGCAGGGCACTGGCTCGACCCGAGCGCCGCCGCGAACGGAACCCGGGCAGCGGCCGAGGCGCTGATGGACGACCAGAAGGTGATTCGGGACGACGTCGACCGCAACAGGAAGGCCTTCCGCCTCTCCCTCGACCGCCGTATCGCCATCTTCAAGTCGACGCTGCCGCAGCGTCGAGTTTCTGGATCACGCACTGTCTTTGATCTACGACGAGAGCCGCGACGAGGCACTGCCGGCCGCCCGCTCTTTCCAGACCGACTTGGCCGCCGTCGCACCGTCACAATGGCCGATGTTCACCTCGGGGCGCGCCGGCTACTGGCTAGCGGTGTCCGTATGCTGCGTTGCCCCTGGCTGTGAGAGTTGTCAGGCTCGATGTTCTCGCCGCCCCCGAGGCCACCGTCCGCCACGGCACCCGGACTGTCGGCGCGGCACCCTGCACCCCGCGAAAGTCCATCAGGCGGAGAGCATGATCGTGTGCGCCGGGCGATTCTCCGGCTGGCCGACCTGCTGCCGCTCCCTCTGCGCGCCTACGCCTTCGGGCTCGCCTGCGAACTTCTCGACGTCGTTCGCGCGCTCCTGGACCGAACCGCGTCCCACATCGGCAACGGTGAGTCCGTCAGGGCCAGCGGCGAATGCGCCATGCGGCGTATGGCGTGAAGCCCTCGGCGCTGGTGTGCCTGGGCGGGTTGTGTGCTTCGCTCGGTTTCCGCGGCGCCCGTCGGCCCGGCACCGAAAGGCCCGCGCAGAAGGGAGCCAGCATGGTCCACTCGTTCCGGGCGCCGCCCATCCTGCCCTGGGCGTGGCTGGTGAACCGGCTGACCAGCCCGTTGACCGTGGACGACTATCTCGGCATGCTCGATCCGCTGTGGTCGGCGCGGCATCCCGCGGGCAGGGTCGGCGCGGTCCGGCCGGAAGGACCCGGTGCGGCCACCCTGACGATCCGCCCCGGCAGAGGCTGGACGGGCCACCGGGCCGGGCAGTACCTCCCCGTCGGGGTCGAGATCGACGGCGTACGACACTGGCGTACGTACTCGATCACGTCGCCGCCCGGCGACAGCGACGTCACCCTCGCGGTCAAGGCCCACCCCGACGGCCGGGTCTCCCCGCACATGGTGCACCGGACGGTACCGGGTACGGTGCTCCGACTCGGCCCGGCGCAGGGCGAGTTCACGCTGCCGGAACCGCTGCCCGACCGCATCCTGTTCATCACCGCGGGCAGCGGCATCACGCCGGTCATGGGGATGCTGCGCACGCTCGCCCGATGTCGCACTGCCCCGGACACCCTCCTTCTGCACAGCGCGCCGACCCCGGCCGAATGCCTCTTCCGGGACGAACTCGCGACGCTGGAGCAGGAGTTGCCCTGGCTCCGGATCCACCTCAACCACACCCGGTACGACGGCCGGCTCACCTCGGACCGTATCGCCGGCGTCTGCCCGGACTGGCGTGACCGGGACGCCTGGGTGTGCGGTCCGGCCGGGCTGCTCGACACGGCCGAGCGGCAATGGGCATCCGTGGGGCTGGAGGGGCGGCTGCGAGTCGAGCGGTTCCACCTCACGCCCGTACAACCGCCGGGGGAGGGGGCGGTCGGCGGCCGGGTCCGGTTCGCGCGCAGCGGCGTGGAGACCGATGCGGCGGCGGGCACACCGCTCCTCGCGGTCGGCGAGGCGGCCGGCGTGCCGATGCCGTACGGCTGCCGTCGCGGCCTGTGCTTCGGCTGTCTCGTGCCACTCGTCGAGGGCCGGGTCCGCGATCTGCGCAGCGGTGAACTGCGCCATGGGCAAAGCGAGTTGATCCAGACCTGCGTCAATGCTGCCGCGGGTTCCCTGACGCTTGACCTCTGAAAACCGGTATCACCGGTGATACCGGCATCACGAGCCCCTCTCCCGAGGAGACTTCATGGCCCTGCCCGCAAGCGCGCCGGACGCCACCCGCACCGAGGAACTGGGGCGGGAACTCGACCGGCTCCGCGCCGAAATCGTCACCGGCCGCGGCGCCGCGGACGCCCACTACATCCACACCGTGATCGCCGTGCAGCGCGGCTGCGAGGTCGCAGGCCGCTGCGCCCTCGCCGTCTCCCTCCTGCCGCCCGCCTGGGTTGCGGGCACCACCCTGCTCGCCCTCGCCAAGACCCTGGACAACATGGAGCTGGGCCACAACATCCTGCACGGCCAGTGGGACTGGCTCGGGGACCCGGCGATCCACTCGACCACCTGGGAGTGGGACTTCGCCACGCCTGCCGCCGCCTGGAAGCGCACGCACAACCATCAGCACCACACGTACACGAACGTCGTCGGCCGGGACCGCGACCTCGGCTACACCGTCCTGCGCATGGCTCCGGAACAGCCCTGGCACCCGGTGCACTTGCTCCAGCCGGTGTTCGCGGCTCTGCTCGCGCCCGTCTTCGAGTGGGGCATCGCCCTGTACGACCTGGAGGTGGACGCCGTGCCGTCCGGCCGCAAGAGCCTGCGGTCCTTCCTCGGCGAAGCGACCACGCTCCTGCGCAAGGCGGTGCGTCAGTCGGCCAAGGACTACGTGCTCTTCCCGCTCCTCGCCGGCCCCAGCGCGCTGCCCTGCCTGCTCGGCAACCTCACCGCGAGCGCCGCCCGCAACATCTGGGCGCACACGGTCATCTTCTGCGGGCACTTCCCCGCGGACGTGCACACCTTCACGTACACGGAGGAAGAGATCGAGGGCGAGAGCCGGGGGGAGTGGTACCTGCGGCAGATCCAGGGCTCGGCGAACATCGAGGGCGGTCCGCTGCTGCACGTCCTCTCCGGCAATCTCAGCCACCAGATCGAACACCACCTGTTCCCCGACCTGCCCAGCAACCGCTACGCCGAACTCGCCCCACAGGTACGGGAGATCTGCGCCCGCCACGGACTGCCGTACGTCAGTGGACCCCTGTGGCGCCAGTACGCGTCGATGTGGGGCCGCGTACTGCGCCACGCCCTGCCCTAGGGCAGGGCGTGGCGGGCCCGCCCTCGGCTCCGTGAGCGGAACTCGAACGAAACCTCAGCGCGACGGGCAGCGCGAGCGCTTCAGGCTGCCTGAAGCGCGGCGGACAGACGCTGCTTTACCTGCCGGGAGAGGTCATCGGCGAGGATCTCGGGCGCGCCGGCCTCGATGCCGCGCAGGGCTTGGGCGGCGACATCGGCGGGGTCGGACTTCTGGTCGGCGGGGATGTGCGCGGCCATGTCGGTGGCCATGTAGCCGACGTGGAGTGCCGAGACGGTGATGCCGCGCGGGGCGAGTTCCTCCCGTACGGCATCGGTCTGCGCCCAGGCCGCCGCCTTCGACGCCGCGTAGGAACCGAGTCCTGCCGGGTGCAGCCAGGACAGGACGGACAGGACGTTCAGGACGGCGCCGCCGCCGTTGCGCTCGATGACCGGAGCGAAGGCCCGGGTCACGGCGAGCGGGCCGTAGAAGTTGGTCTCCATGTCGCGGCGCACCGCGTCCAGGTCGTCCGTGAGCAGCCGGGCGCCGGTGGACAGGCCGGCGTTGTTCACGAGCAGCGTCGCGTCGGACACGGTGGAGGCCGCGGCGCTGACCGACTCCGCGTCGGTCACGTCGAGGCGCAGCGGGCGCACGCCCGGCAGATCCACCGTCTCGGGGCGGCGGGCCGCCGCGTACACCGTGGCTCCGCGCTCCACGAGCTGGGCGGCCAGGTGACGGCCCAGCCCCCGGTTGGCACCCGTGATCACAGCGACCGCGTTCTTCAGTTCCATGTCGGCTCCTAGGTACGTCGTGGGCTTATTTAGATTGCGCTCAACATCTAACGACTACACTAGAATAGATTTCGGTCGACATCAAAGTGGGGGACCGGCATCGACATGGGAGGTGGCCGATGGGCCGCGTATCGCGGGAGCAGGCCGAGGAGAACCGCCGGCGGGTCGTGGAGACCGCCTCCCGGCTGTTCCGGGAACAGGGCACCCACGTCAGTGTCGCCGAGCTGATGAAGGCGGCCGGTCTGACGCACGGCGGCTTCTACAAGCAGTTCGCCTCGAAGGAGGCCCTCGTCGACGAGGCCACCGCCCACGCCTTCGGCCGGCTCGCCGAGCGCCATCGAGCCGGAGCCGAGCAGGGCGCGCGCGGACCGGATGCCTCCCGCCGCGCGTTCATCGACACCTACCTCTCCGTGGAGCACCGCGACGACGCGGCCGACGGCTGCCCGGTCTCCGGGCTCGCCACCGACATCGCCCGCGACGGCGAGGACCGCGAGGCCCGCCGTGTCTACACCGAGGGCGTGCGGGCGTTCGCCGACCGGCTCACCACCGACGAGCAGGACGGCGTCACGTCCCTGTGCACCCTTGTCGGCGCACTCGTCCTGGCTCGCGCCACCAAGGGCGACCCGCTCTCCGAGGAGATCCTCGAGACGGCGCGTGCGGCCCTGACCGAGGACCCGGCCTGAGCCTCAGCGCGCCACGCTCCCGCGCGCCTCACGGGCGCGACGCGCCGCGATGCGGCACATCGGCCGAGCCGCATCCGTACGGGCCTGCATCCGTACGAGTGGATCTGCGCGCCCCTTTGCACGGGAGGCGGCTTCGGCAGCTGATGATCGGACCATGAGTCACGACATCACATCGGTCATTCCCGTTCAGGACGCCGTACGCCGGTTGGAGGTACTGACCCTCGAAGAAGCCCACGACCTGCTGCGACTGCTGCAACTGGTGGCGGGGGAGGGGCTGGAGGAACTGTCGGAGGAGGCGGGCTGGTTCGCCCGCGAGATCGCCTCGCGGATCCCGTCGGAGAACTAGGGCCTGTCCGGCGGATCTTGTCGCGGGCGCGGGGTCTGGAAACGCGCGAGCCGACCGACTGCGACCTGATCGGCCGGACGGGCCTTAGGGGGAAAGTCCCGCCGGACGGGCGGAGGCCGCGCGGCGGGACATCGGGCGACTGGTGGTGACGGAGTTTCGGCAACGCACACCATCAAGGCGGACCGGGAATCGGCGTCCTGACCGCGTGGACCGGCGCTGCGGGTATCCGCTCCAGGACTCCGCCCGCGAAGACGTCGTACAGCGGCAGCGTCTCCAGATGGACGTAGCCGATGTGACAGTCGCAGACCGTCAGCGGGCACGCCCGGGGCGCGAGCGCCGCCCGCCAGGAACCGTCGTACAGGTTGCCCAGCTCGGCGCGGACGAAGTGACAGCGGCGCACCGTGCCCTCGCCGTCCACCGAGACGACCGAGGAACCCGTCCGGCAGGGCAGCCCGGCCGAGCGGTGCGGGTGCCTGCTGTACGGGAAGAGGGGATCGACGGCCGTCCAGGCCGCGGCCTCCTCGTCCGTGTACGTACGGCCCTCCGCCGCGTTCACCCACAGGTACACCTCGGACGGCAGGGCCCTGCGCAGCGTGCGGGCCTGCTCCAAGTGCTCCGGGAACCCAACCACACCGACGCTGAACCGCACACCGCGCTCCGCCAGCTCCCGCGTCTTGCCGAGGAACCGCTCGTAGGGCGTCTGCCCCGGGTGGAACGTGCACCACAGGGCCAGCGTGTCCAGGTCGGCGTCGGCGAGCCACTCCGTGCGGCAGCTCAGATTGGTCTGGATGGCGACGCGCGCGACGTGCTCGTGGTGCGAGAGCTCGACCATCGCCCTGCGGTACCAGGATCGGACAAGCCCCTCGCCCCACGGTGTGAACAGGACGGACAGCCGGTCCTCGCGCTGCCCGGCCGCCCAGCCGGTGAACCGCTCCAGCGCCGCGCGGTCCGCCCGCAACTGCGCGGTCGAGTCGCGCCGCTTGGCGAACGGGCAGTACGGACAGTCGTAGTCGCACGAGGACAGCGGCCCCCGGTACAGCAGCGTCAGGTCCATCGGCCCGCTCACCTCGGCTCGTACGCGGCCATCGCGGCGCGCACCTCGGGGGAGAACAGTTCCGGCCCGAGCGCGTCCGAATGCGCCAGCCCCTCGGGTGTCAGCCGCAGCCGCGGCCCGTCCTCGCACGGCTCCAGCCAGCCGCGCGCGGCGAACGCGGCGAGCTCGGACGGAAAGTCGTCGAACGCACCCGAGCCGAACCGCGTCCGGTAGTCGTCCAACGGCATGCCCTCTGCCTGCAGCAGCGACTGCAGCAGATGCCGGCGGCGCGCCTCCCGCCCGTCGACGCGGCGCCCGTGCCGCGCCCGCGCGAACTCCTCGGAAGGGGTGGCCGTGTAGCCGTCGATGATCGCGCGGATCTCCCGCATGTCGACGGCGTACTCGAAGGAGTAGTGCAGCGACGAGGTGTACGAGCGTGCGCCGCAGCCCAGACCGATCATGCCGTCGGTCTGGCAGGCGTAGTCGTCCGGGCCCTGCGCGGGGGCGTCCGCACGCCGGAACATGCGCATCGACACCTGCTCGTAGCCGTGCTCCAGAAGATGGTCGCGGCCCTGGCGGTACAGGCGCAGCCGCTGCCCGTCCCATGCCTGGTCAGTGAGCGGGGCGGCGCTCCGGCCCAGGCCGGTCAGCGGCCGGACGTAGAGCGGGTAGAGGTACAGCTCCTCGGGGCGCCAGACGAGCGCCGCGTCCAGGGAGGTGCGCCAGCTCGCCGGGGTCTGGCCGTCGATGCCGTAGATCAGGTCGATGTTCAGCACCGGGATGTCCGTGTCCCGGATGCGGGAGAGTGCCGCCTCCACGTCCGCACGGCGCTGCGGCCGGACCGCGGCGCGGGCCTCCGCGTCGACGAAGCTCTGCACGCCGATGCTGAGCCGGGTCGTGCCGCGCTCGGCGAGGACCGCGAGCCGGTCCGCCGTGGCCGTCGCGGGCGAGGTCTCCACAGACAGCGGCACCGCCCGCAGGTCCGCTCCCGTGCGAAGCTCCGCGATGTCGCACAGCCGTACCAGCTCGTCCGCGTCGAGGAAGGTGGGAGTGCCGCCGCCGAACGCCGCGTTGGCGAACCGCACGTCCCGGCCGTCGCCGAGCGCCTCGCGCACCGCCACGGCCTGCCGCTCCAGGGCGTCCAGATAGCGGCCCGTCAGCTCGTCCGGAGCGCCGATGCGCGTGAACAGATTGCAGAAGCCGCAGCGGACCTCGCAGAACGGTATGTGGAGATAGAGCGAGAGCGCGCCCTTGGGCTCGTCGCGCCACAGGTCGCGCAGCGCGGGGCGCTCGGGCAGCGGCCGGTAGGCGGTCTTGTGCGGGTACGCGTAGACATAACTCTGGTACGGGCGCGGGGCGTCGGTGGGCGCGGCGTCGGCGCGTGCGGTCTCTTCGGCGGTGGTGGTCATGCGGTCGGCTCCAGGAAGAAGTGGGCGTAGGGCACGGTCCAGACCGCTTCGTGGCCGAGACGGTGGCCGGTGTAGCCGTCGTCCCCGTAGGTCGTGCCGTGGTCGGAGCAGACCATGGCGAAGCAGCGGCGGCGCGCGCTCATCGCCGCGAACAGCCGCCCCACGTGCCGGTCGATGTACTCCAGAGCGGCGGCATGGGTCCGACGGGTGTCGCCCGCCGCGCGCGTGGCGCCCGGCAGGTGGAACCAGTTGGGCTGGTGCAGCGCCGCAGCGTTCACGAACAGGAAAAGCCGCTGCTCGTGCGGAAGACCGGCGACGACCTGCTCCGCGCGCGCGACCTGCGCCTCGAACGATGTCGGCGAGGCGACGCCGAACTCCGGCTCCCAGTGGCTCTCCTGGAAGAGGCCCGGCAGAACGTTCCCCAGCGCGCCCTGCCGGTTGAAGAAGCCGACGCCACCGACGCACACCGTCCGGTATCCGGCCGCGGCCAGGCCCGACACCAGGTCCGGGGTGTCGAAGACGTAGGTGCGGCCCGCCGTGGACTCACTGCCCGCGAACCGTGCCGCGAACAGCCGCGGATGCGGGCCGGGCGTCGCCGGAGTCGGCAGGAAACCGGCGAACATCGCCTGGTGGGAGGCGTACGTGAAGCTGCCCGGCGCGTGCCGCTTCTCCCAGGTGCCGCCCGGCAGATGACGTGCCAGGTGGGGGATGCGGCCCGCCTCGGCCAGCTCGACCGCCACGTCGTACCGCAGTGTGTCGAGGGTGAGCAGCAGGAGGTCGTCGCGGCTCACCACCTCGTTCATGTCGGGCATCTCGGGTGTCTCGGAAATCTCGGCATCGGTCGTCGCGCCGCTCGTGGCGGACGGCGCAGTCGGCGGTGGCGAGGTGGTGTCAGGTGCGGGCATCGCGGGTCCTTGCAAGCGGGTGTGCGGCGGCAGCCGCCGGGTGCGGGGCGCCGAACGCGGCCGGGGCCCGCGCGGGGTGCGCGGCATCGGGGAAGTGGCGGAGCACGGCGGCGACCTGGGCCGCGTAGGTGTCCAGGCCCTCGGCGCCGCTGCCGGGCAGCCCGGTCAGGCGCGGCAGCAGATCGCCGAAGGCGTTGACCTCGCCGACGGTGAAGCGCCGCCAGCCCACCGACGGCAGCAGGTCGACGCCGACGCAGAGGGTGCGCGGGAAGCAGGCGGCCGCACGCTCGCACAGGTCGAGGGCGTGCGCCCAGGAGGCCCCCGC
This sequence comes from Streptomyces sp. HUAS MG91, assembly GCF_040529335.1. GTDB lineage: Bacteria > Actinomycetota > Actinomycetes > Streptomycetales > Streptomycetaceae > Streptomyces > Streptomyces tabacisoli. The sequence goes on from NZ_CP159534.1 coordinate 8,418,279, forward strand.
GGCCTGCCGGGCGGTGGCCCATTCGCCGCGCAGGCCGCCGAGATGGAGGTTGGTCAGAGGCGTCCGGCTGGTGCGCACGACGGCGTGCGTGGCGCGGCCGGCGACCACGACGACGCGCAGATCGGCCGCCCGTCCTTGCAGTGACGCCTTCGGCAGCCAGCGCTCGATGTGCAACCCGTCCGGAGCCAGCGCGTCCACGATCGCCGCGATGTCGGCCTCACGTGTGTAGCGCCGCACGCGCAGGGAGTTGTGCAGTGCGCCGTCCGCCGCCTCCACGGACGTCGTGGCGCGGATCCGGCCGGGACCCGCCGTCTCCAGGGCGAGCACTCCGGAGGCCGACGAGCCGTGCGCCGGCTTGACGAACACCCGGGGCATTCCGTGCTCCGCCATCAACGCCCGCACGTCGTCCCAGCCGGCGACCTCGGCGGTGTCGCCGGACGTGGGGGAGGCAGGGACGGCCACTCCCGCATCGGCGAGGACACGGTGACAGCGGCGCTTGTCGAAGAGCACGGCGACGTCGTCGGGATCGTCGAGCCGGACCCCGCCGTCGAGGGACCGTACGGCCGCCAGGAACCGTCGGTACCACCGGGCGCCGCCCTCGACCCGCGTCGGATCGGACACGTCCCGCAGGGCGCGCTCGACCTCCTCGTCCTCGCCCGCCGAGTCGATCCGCACGATCTCGTCGTCGGCGAACGAGGCGCCGCCGTCACGCAGTACGTCACGCCACGCGACCGTACGAGGCGCCGGCAGTCCCGCGTTTCGCACGGCGGCCGTGAACAGGTCCACCCGGCGATTGCCAGGATTGCCGACGACGGCGAGACGGAGAGGGGCGGGGTGCGGCACGGACGCGGCCCCGGTGTCCGGTGCGCCGTCCGGCCCCGCCGGTGTGGTCCGCCCGGTCATTCGCCGACCGAGACGTACCGCCACACGGTGTCCCCGTCCTGGTCCTCCTCCGCGCCGTCGGCGTCGAGGTCGACCTCCACGCCCGCGGGTACCAGGGAGTCCAGGATGCGCTGACGCAGGCCGTCGCTCAGGTAGTTGTGGCGCAGGTCGAGCTTGCTCAGGTGCGTGAGCGGCTGGCCCGCGAGGAGCGCGGTGGCGCCGTCGTCGGTGAGGACGCCCATCGACAGGTCGAGCGTGTCGAGCCGGGCCACCACCGGTGCGGCCGCCACGGCCGCCGTGATGTCGTCCTGGATCTCGCTGTTGCACAGGGCCAGGTGCTTCAGGGCCGGCAGCCGGCCGCCCGTCAGCAAGGGCTCGACGTCGGCGACCGCGGAGTCACCGCCGTAGTCCGACGTGCCCAGCCACAGGGTGAGCCGGGTCAGGGCGGGCAGCTCGCTCGCCGCGATGCCGCGCACCACCTCGGCGGGCAGACCGCCCGTCTCCACGGTGAGGGAGCGCAGCCGGTCGTGGCGCACCGCAGGGAACGCCAGGCTGGTCCCGCCGCGCACCGCGAACTCGGTCAGTTCCGGGAAGCCGTTCAGCAGCGGGGTGACGTCGCTCTGCGTGATCCAGGAGATCTCGCACTCCTCGAAGACCATGTCCCCCAGGAACAGCGCGCGCAGCGCCGTCAGCCGGTCCCGCGCCTCCAGCAGCGCACCGATGACCGGCCCCGACCCCTCCTCGTACGGGTCGCTCCACGAGCCGACGACGATCGCCTTGACGCCGCCGAGGTCCACGGCCTTGGCGAACCGGGCGAACGCCTCCGGCCACGACTCCTCGCTGTCGTACGACTCGACGGAGATCCGCCACGCGACGGCGTCAGCGGCGGGCAGCGCCGCCGCCTGCTCCGCGTCCGCCGCCGGGAAGTCGAAGGTGGGCAGGCCGTGCAGCTCCTGCAAGTGGTTTCCGATGGCCATGTCCGCCCCGTTCCCGATCTGTTCGCGCCGTCCGCGATCTCCGCTGGAACTGAAGTTGTACCAACCGGCACTGACAACGGCGGCCGCGGGGCGCCCGGGCGGCTGTTGTCAGACCCAACCTCTACCGTCGGCGACGACGCGGCCGCACTCGGCGGACCGCGGGACGGGAGAGCCATGTACCGGCAGGGAGACGTGCTGATCGTGCCGCTCGCGGAGGGCGCGGTGCCGGCGCACGTACGCGACGCCCAGGACGAGCCGCGGGACGCCCGCGGGCGGCTGGTGCTCGCACTGGGCGAGGTCACGGGCCACGCCCACGCGGTCGTCGGCCCCGGCCGACTGGTCCGCGAGCCGGGCCCGTTCGGCCCACTGCTGCTCCAACTGCCCGACGGCGGACGAGTGGTGCACGAGGAGCACGCGGCGATACCGCTGCCCAAGGGCTGGTTCCGGGTGATCCGGCAGCGCGAGTACGTGCCCGGTTCGGTGCGGATCGTGGCGGACTGACCGGACGGGACACGGCCGGGCGGGACAGGGACAGGGCGACGAGTGAGCGCGGACGGGGCGATGCGGGGGATGACCGACACGATGAAGGCACAGCACATGACGGCAATGGCGGAGACGGGCGTACCGGTCGGGGTGGGGATCCAGGAGGACTCGGGGAGCGCCGCGACGGATCTGGCGCACTGGCGAGCGGTCGCCGCCGCCACCGGACCCGCCGACCGGGAGACGGCCGAGGCAGGTGTGCGGCGCGCCTACCGCGATGCCGGTCTGACCGAGCCCGTACGCATCCTGTGGGCGGACTCGCCGCGCGCTGCCGTGACGCTGCTCGTACGGCTCGCTGGGGATGACGAACTGGGTTCATCTGTCAGGGACGTGGTGCGCAACGGGCCATGGGCCGAGGCCCGCGAGCGGCTGCACGCGCGGCTCGGCCCGAGCGGCTGGGGCGCGCACTGGAACGCCACGGGAGGCCGCCTGTGGAACACCACTCAGATGCTGGTCGACCGCATCAGAACGGGCGTCGTGGAGGACCTGGCCGCGCCGTCCCGCACGGTCGCGGGCGCACGGGACCGCAGGAGCGAGACGGCGATCCGGCTCATGCTCCTGGACGCGGTGTTCGGCCAGCACGAGGCCGCCTGGCTGAGCGCTTTCGGCTCGTCCGACACGGAGTCGGACTCGCGGCTGGACGGGTTGGCGCAGGTCGCAAGGTCGGCCGGCTGGTGGTGGCCGTACGAGCGGGTGGCCGTGGTGTGCGAGCGGCCCACGGAGCTGCACCGCGACGAGGCCGGCCGCCTCGACAGCGCCACCGGACCCGCCCTGGCCTTCCCTGATGGATTCGCGCTGCACGCCTGGCGCGGCATGCCGGTGCCCGCCGACTTCCTGGCCGGGCTCGCCGGGCTGACCCCGCAGCGCATCCGCGACGAGGAGAACGCGGAACTGCGCCGGGTGATGCTGGAGCACTTCGGCTACGACCGCTATCTGACGGAGTCCGGAGCGGAGCCCGTGCACCGGGACGCCACCGGCATCCTGTGGCGGGTCCAGCTCCCCGGCGACGAGGACGTGGTGATGGTCGAGGTCGTCAACTCCACTCCGGAGCCCGACGGGACGCACCGCACCTACTGGCTGCGCGTGCCGCCGCGCACGAGAACCGCACGTGAGGGCGTCGCCTGGACGTTCGGGCTCCAGGCCGACGCGTACGAGCCGCAGCGCGAGACGTGAGGGGCGGGCGGACGAGGGGGCGACAGATACGGGGAGGCCGGCACCCCACGCCGAGAGGATCGAGGCCGGGCAGCGTGCCGCCGGGGACGGCCGCGGCCGCGCGTTGAACCAGGCCGCGCGACCCTTGGTGAAGGACGCTCCCGGGTGGTCGCGGTGTCGTCACTCCGCCCGGGGACGCAGCGCGTCGACGATCAGGTCGAGCGCGCGACCGGTCTGCTCCGGTGAGCTGCCGGACGCTGCGGCCAGCGAGACGCCGAGGAGCAGAGTGGTCACGTCGTCCGGGTCGACGTCGCTGCGCAGGGTTCCGCCGCGGGCCCCCGCCGCGAGGAGTTCGCCGACCGCCGCGGCGATCCGCTCGCGGGTTGGACGGGTCGGCATGGTGGTCGGGGAGGGGCCGGAGCGCAGCATGTCGATCATGCCGTGCTTGGTCGCCGCGAACGCGGTGTAGCGGTCCAGCCATGCCCGTAGCGCCGGGACCGGGGGCAGCTCGTCGAGCAGCTCGGACGCGGCGGCGGCGAGTGCGTCGAGCTCGGCTGCGTAGACCGCTTCGACGAGCGCCTCCCGGGTCGGGAAGTGCCGGTAGAGCGTGCCGATGCCGACACCCGCCGCGCGCGCGACGGCGTCGAGGGTGACCGGGCCTTCGGCGGTGGCGCTGAACACGGACCGGGCCGCCGTGAGCAGCTTCTCGCGGTTGCGCCGCGCGTCGGAGCGGCCCGCCCGGCCCGTGCCGGCGGGGCGGCCCGTACGGGCGCCGGACGTGTCGCCCCCGGGAATGTCCGGTGCGGGCGGCTCGAGTGCGGTCAAAGCGGAGGCTCCTCCGGTTCGTGCTACGGTTGTTTTAACGGAGGCTCCTCCGTTTCACCTCGATCATCTCACGAGGACAGGACTCCCATGCCTTCTGCCAATCCTTCCCCCTCCGAGTCCGCGATCGACTCCCGGACCACGGCCTCCGGCGCCCCGCGCGCCGGAGGCGCCGGACGGTTCGCCGGGCGCACCGTCTCCCGCGTCGGCTTCGGTGCCATGCAGCTGCCCCGACTCGCAGACGACCGCAAGGCCGCCCTCGGCGTGCTGCGCCGCGCGGTCGAGCTCGGCGTGGACCACATCGACACCGCCCAGTTCTACGGCAACGGGTTCTCCAACGACCTGATCCGCGAGGCGATCCGCCCCGAGGACGACGTGCTCGTCGTCAGCAAGGTCGGCGCCACGCCCGACGACGGTCCCGTTCACCTCCGCCTTGCTCAGCGCCCCGAGGAACTGCGGGCCAGCGTCGAGGACAACCTCGCCAGCCTCGGCGTCGAGCAGGTCCCCGTGGTCAACCTGCGCCGCGCCGACCACGGTCCCGGCCTGCGCGCCGAGGGCGACCAGGACGTCGACCTCGACGACCAGCTCGCCGTCATGACCGCGCTGCGCGACGAGGGCAAAATCGGTGCCATCGGCCTGAGCAGCACCACCATCGACGTCCTGCGCCGATCGCTTCCGGCGGGCATCGTCTGCGTGCAGAACGCCTACAGCATCGTCTCCCGCGAGGACGAGGACATGGTCGAGCTGTGCCGCGCCGAGGGCATCGCCTGGGTGCCGTACTTCCCGCTCGGCAGCGCCTTCCCCGGCCTCCCGAAGGCGACCGAGGAGCCCGCAGTCCTCGCCGCCGCCGAGCGGCTGGACGCCTCGCCCGCGCAGATCGCCCTCGCCTGGCTGCTCCACCACACCCCCAACACGCTGCTCATCCCGGGCACCGCCGACGCCGACCATCTCGCGGCCAACGTCGCTGCGGGCGCGATCCGGCTCGACGAGGCGACCCTCGCCACCCTCGACGCGATCCCGTCCCGCACGGGCGACATCGAGATCCGCTGACGTCACGACCGGCCTTCCGGGCGACCTCTTCTCCGGAGCCCTTCGCCGGGCCGGGCCGTTCTTCAGGGACGGCCCCGCCCGGGACGACAGCACCCGGACGACAGAACCCGGGTGGCAGCACTCCACGGAACGGGAGCACCCCATGTCACTGAACGCCGAAGAACGTCGCCGTACAGGCACGGAACTCAGGAGCAACCTCGCCCTGACCGGTCTCACCGACCAGCAGGTCGCGGCCGACCTGGAGTGGACACAGGACCGGCTCACCAACACCCTCGACATCGAGGGCGCCGACCCCGTGGACGTGTGGCAACTGCGCGACTACCTCGCGCAGGCCGTCCGCGACGCGGGACGCGAACCCGTCCCGTTCACCGTCCTGACCGACCGGTCGAGGAAAATGGCCCGCGCCTGGTTCGGGCTGCGCACGGCGCCGCGACACGACTTCACGCCGACCGCCTGAGGCATGGGGGCGACAGCGGGCGGTCGCGCTCGGCTGACCCGGCCGCCAGGCGTGCTCGGCGGCGGCCCCGGATAGAGTCTGCCGTTGATCAAGGGGCCCGGACGTCGGGACCCTCGTACCAGGGTGGGGAAGCGATGAACGAGGCACCGGCCGGGACGACGTGGCAGCTGACGGACGACAAGGGCGGGAAGCTGGCGGGTCGCTGGTGGAAGTGGGCGCTGTCGGCGCCGAAGGAACTGAGCCCCGTACGGGACACGACCGGTGAGCACGCCGGGTGGAAGCAGCCGCGCGATTTGTGGTTCCTGGCGGGCACGTACGGCGGCAAGGTGGTGCGCACCTGCGAGATACCTGCCGGGCGCCCGCTCTTCTTCCCGGTGATCAACATGCAGCACACGCACAGCCATTCGGCGACGCCGCTGACCATTCCGGTGGCCGAGGCGACCGCTCACCTGAACGGGGTGGAGCTGGTCCTGTCGCAGTTCTCGGGCTCCTTCCGCACCGGGTTCACCCGGCGGCACGCCTGGGGCCTGTGGGGAGCGGTGGAGCCGCTGGTGCCCGGCCAGTACGTCCTGGAGATAAAGGCTGACACCGGCCAGGGCTTCTGGCTGGACACCACGTACCACCTGACGGTCGTGGAGAACCTCGGCTGAGGTTCAGCTCACGGGACTGGCACCAGATCGGCGTCTCGGCGAGTCAGGGCACAGCGCCCGGCCTGATCCGGTGTCAGTAGACCGCTCTCCGCGACTTGTTGGAGCCGCAGGATCGACAGGCCGGCTGAGATCCTGCGGCGGTGTTCAACGTGGGGAACCAGCTTCCAAATGAGCCGCGATCCGCACGATCGTCGTTGCGTTGTCCTCGAACAAATGCGCCTGCATGCCCGCCGCTTGGGCCGCATCGACGTTCACGGCGACATCATCGATGAAGAGACAGTTCTCCGGCCGCACTTTCAGGCTGTCGCATGCAGCCTCGAAAGCACGCAGATCCGGTTTCTCCATGCCGATCTCGTGCGAGTACACGATCTCCTCGACCAACTCGTCGAATTGATACAGCGCCGTCTCCCGCTCTCGGGCACCGACGAAGCTGTTGCTCAGGATGCCCAGCGTGCAACTGCCCCGCAGCCCCCGTACATAGGCGATGAGCTCCTCGTTCGGCGCTCCCAGGTATTCCGCCCAGAGATCAGCCATGAAACTTTCCACCTGAGGCGCGTCGAGCCCCAAGCGGGACGCTACCTCCCATCCCACGTCGTGCTCGCTGATATGGCCGATGCTTCCGGCGCGCCACACGTCACGCATGCGCTCATGCACAGTGCCCAGCGGCAGCGCCAGCCGCTCTTCCCACCGCTGCACCCACCCTGTTTCCGGCGTGATCTCCAGGACGCCGCCAATATCCAGAATGACGCAGGTCGCCGTCACTTGAACTCCCCTTCTTTGCCGTACCGGTTGGCAGGCGCACACCGCCCGCGCATGTGATCAATAGCGACACTGTCGTCTTTCCTGCCGCGGCAAGGTCAAGGCTCTTCGGAACCTTGTGGCAGCCCTGTTGCGAATCACCCCACGACTTCAGCAGTGAACGGGTGGGCCGACGGAACCAGTCTGTCGGCCCACCTTCACCTTTACCGGCGTGCGCAAGCTGCGCCATCGGCAGGCTCGCCGTATGAGCGAACAGCCGCCCCGCCGTCCTCCCACCGTCGGGTGGAAGGCATCGACGACCGACGAGAGTTCGCGGTGCCGGATGCGGACCCTCAGCTCCGGCGGCGGCGCTGCTTGCGGGAGATGGCGAACACGCCGGCGCAGATGGCGGCGAGCGCGGCTCCGAAGACGTACATCACGGTCGTCCCGGTGTCGGCGAGATGGCCTCCGCCGTTGTGATCCGGGTGACCGGCGGGCGGCACGCTTCGGGACGGCTCGCTGGTCGGCGTGGGTGACGGCTTCGGGGTCGAGGAGTCCGTCGGAGCGGGGGACCCGGTCGGGGACGGGCTGTCGGTCGGACTGGGAGAGGTCGTCGGCGACGGACTGTCGGTCGGCGACGACGAATCCGTGGGAGACGGCGAGTCCGTCGGGCTCGGTGAGTCGGTCGGGGACGGGGAATCGGTCGGGCTGGGGGAGTCCGTCGGCGACGGGGTGACCACCGGGACCTCGGTGGAGCAGGCGTCGGCGGCGGCTCGTCGCGCTGCGGAGGCCGCCGTGTCGGCGCAGCTGCCCCCTTCGGCGTCCGTGGTCACCACGTTGCGGAGCGTCCCGTCCCCGTCCGCCGGGTCGTGCACGGTGACGCTGTAGACGATCGTGACCGATTTGCCAGGATCGAGGTTCCCGGTCCAGTCGAGGTGGTCACCGGTACGCGTGACGGTTCCCGTGGAGGCCATGGCATCGTCGTTGTAGTCCGCGTCGTCCAGGACGCCGCTCAGATCGTCAGTGAGGTGTGCGGGCGTGTAGGGGCTGTTTCCGGTGTTCACCGCCTTCACCGTGTACGTCACCTTGTCGCCGGGCCCGGCCTTCGAGGGGGAGGCGGTCTTGTGCAGGCTCAGACGCGGATTCGGGGTGAACACCGGGGCCGTGGCACTGGACGGGTTCGAGGGGACCTCCGAGCCGCCGGGGCTGAGGCCCTGGGCGTTGGCTGTGTTCACGATCGTCCCGCGCGCGGCGTCGTCCTCGGTGACCACGTAGCTGCCGGTGCACACCATGGAGGCGTCCGGGCCGCCGGCCAGTCCGAGTGTGGTGCGCGGGCACGAGATGTCCTTGACCAGCGGGTCGGTCACCGTGACCGATGTCAGTTCCTCGGGGGAGGTGTTGGTGACCAGGAACTGGTAGGAGACGGTGTCGCCCACGTGGTACGGCGTGTGTGCCGGAGGCGGGGTGGATGCCACCGACTTGACCAGGTTGAGGCTGTCGAGACTGTCCACGGAACTGGCCTTCAGCCCCCGCAGCAAATGTGTGTCCGTGAGGCCGCCGGTCGATCCCGAGAAACCGAATTTGTAGGTCTTGGGCGCCGCGGTGGGCATCCGTCGGGTCAGTACCGTCTGGAAGCCCTTGCCGTCCTTGAAGTCGATCTCTACGGTCACCAGCGGCCGCAGCTCGGGGCTGACCGTCACCCGCGCGGTGCGCAGGGCCTGTTCGGGATCGTCGGTGGAGGCGCGCAGCGGTCCGGGCAGGTTCGAGGTGTACCCACCAGGCTTCGAGCTGTCCGGTACGAGCGTGCCGGCAAGGTAGCAGTATCCGTCCAGGTCCTGTCCGGGACCGCGCAGGACGACGGTGTCGGGCACGATGTTGAAGCCGTCGACGGGGGAGGCGTCCAACCCCGTACAGCCCATGCCTCGGTTCTCGGCGTCGTTGGCGTAGTTGCCGTAGGCGTCCAGGCCGACGCCGAGGTAGCCGCCGTCGACCCCGGGAGTCAGATTGCGCTGGGCGTAGCCGAGAGAACCGCCGTCCGCCCCTGCGGAGGTGAGGTCCACGGAGCCGTCGACCAGGAAGAAGCCGATGCCGTCCGCGCCGTTTCCGCCGTACTGGTACTGGTCGAACGTGACCTGAAGTCCGCCGTTGCCCGGCAGCGGCCGGTTGTAGAGCAGGCCACCGCGCCGGTAGTTGCCCTGGTCCGTCAGCTGCAGCCAGCCCGGCGTGCGGCCGGACTCGGGTACGGGCTGCGTCTGCTGTTCGGGGTCCGAGCAGGGCCCGGTGGCCGACTGGTCCGCCGGCGGCTCCTCCGACGCGCCCGTCAGGCACACCGTGTTCAGCGGAATGAACCCGGGGTCCATCACCGAGGTGCCGGTGAACGTCTCCTGCAGCAGGTCGGAGCCGCCGTCGGACGGGGCTGCGGCCAGCGAGGAGGCTGCGGGGAGGGTGGCCGCCACGGCGACCAACAGACATCCGGCGGCCGCGGCGCTCAGAGAGACCCGTCGCCTGACCGGACGCTCGCGATGTGTTCTTCTGCTCATTTTCTGACGGTATGAAAGTTTTTGCTACATCAAGTGTTGCGCGGGCGGAGTCCGTGCACGGTCACCGGGCTGCCGCAGCCCTGGTGACCCGTCCGGCCCAACATGCTCTGCCGTGCCTCCCGATTCGGCGGGTCGGCGAAGGCACGGCAGAGCGAGGCAACCGCTCAACTCTCCTGCGTGGCGGTCCGCTGTCCCGAGCGCCTGGTCTGCGACAGCGCGTCCACGGTCACGCCCACGATGGCCAGGAGCTGCGCCGGGCTCGCCCCGGCCCTGCTCATGACGGCGAGCGACTGATTTACAGCCGCCGCGTGTACGGCGAAGTCCTCGGCGTCCTGGTCGGCCAGTCGGCCGGCCTTCAGGGCGGCGCGCAGGCGCAGCCGCTGGAATCCGAGGGCCTGCTTGGCGTGCGCCGCGACGCTCGGGCTCAGCACCGGAATCGCCATGGCCGACTGGGCGATCAGGCATCCATCAGGGAGCTCGGGATCGGCGATGCGCTCGAGGGTGACGTCGAAGAACGCACGGACAGCGGCCACGGGCTCCGAGGCCGCACACGACAGGGCGGCGTCGTACTTCGCGCCATAGCGGGCGGCGTAGAGATCCAGGCAGCGCAGGAAGAGCGTGTCCTTGTCGCCGAGGGAGGAGTAGATGGAACTGCGGTTCAGGCCCGTTGCGCGCGACAGATCGCCCAATGACGTGTCGGCGTAGCCATCGCGCCAGAACTGGATCATCGCAGCGTCGAGCGCCGTGTCCATGTCGAACTGCTTCTTGCCTGCCACGCGGCACTTCCGATGCGTCGATGAGTCGGGCCGTGTCACGCACCATCCTATCTTGAACTGATCGGTTCAAGATGCGCTACTCTTCAAACGTGCTCGTGTCCAGCCGCGCTCATGACCAGACGTGCCGCGCTCACTTCGCGACCGCGCGCTCAACACACCACGCCGTCAGCCACACCGTCTCCACCCCACACCTGACACCGACGGAGGACCCCCGTGACCGGCCCAGCAGCCAGCACTCCACATGTCTCCGCGAGCAACCCCATCCGCGATCTGCCCCTGCAACATCTGGCCGGATTCACCCACCGCTGGGTCGACGCGGACGGCGTCCGCCTTCATGCCGTCGAAGGCGGACAGCCGAGCGGCCCGGCTGTGGTCCTGCTCGCCGGCTTCCCGCAAACCTGGTGGGCCTGGCGAAAGGTGATGCCCCACCTCGCGCACCGGTTCCACGTCATTGCGATCGACCTGCCAGGTCAGGGCCACTCCGAGCGCCCGGAGCGCGGTTACGACACGCACACGGTCGCCACACACGTCCACGCCGCCGTGCAGGCTCTCGGAGTGTCGACATACTCCCTGGTCGCCCACGACATCGGCGCCTGGGTCGCCTTCTCCCTCGCCCTCGACTTCGAGAGCCGGCTGCGCCGGGTCGCTCTGCTCGACGCCGGGATCCCCGGCATCACTCTTCCGGAGTCGATCCCCACCGACCCGGATCAAGCGTGGAAAACGTGGCACTTCGCGTTCCACAGCGTGCCCGAGCTGCCCGAGACGCTGCTTGCCGGCCGCGAACGCGAGTACGTCGGCTGGTTCCTGAAAGTGAAGGCCCTGTCTCCCGACACCTTCGACGACGCCGAGCTCGACCACTACGCGGCGGCCATCGCCGTCGACGGCGGCCTGCGTGCTTCCCTCGCGTACTACCGAAACGCCCCGGACTCGGCGCGCAGGAACCGCGAAGCGCTCAAGTCGCGGCATCTGACCGTGCCCATCCTCGGCATCTCCAGCAGCCACGGTTCCGTCCCTGACATGGCCGCCGCCATCAGTCCATGGGCCGAGAACACCACCGGAATCGTCGTGCCCGACGCCGGACACTTCATCCCCGACGAGCAGCCCGAAGCCGTCGCTGCGGCGCTGACGGACTTCGTCACCGACGACGAGTGACGGCCTGAATCGCCCCTCACGTGTGCGAGGTCTCCTTCCGCAACCTGAACCTGCGGAACAGGGATCGGATGGTCGACGTGTGAACGGACTCCGATGACGAGACGGAGGAGTCGATGTGCCGCAGATCGACGCGGTCGACGCAGTTGATGAGGAGCGTCGAACGTCTCCCGGTACGACAAAGGCGAGGCAGCACCAGAGTGCCGCCCCGCCTTCTCCGTCACCGCCGCTAGGACTGCGGACGGCTGCCGTGGTTCGCGCCGTTCTTGCGGCGGGCCTTCTTCTTGCGACGTCGCTTCGACGACATGTGTGCCTCCCAGGGGGTTGGTGCGGTCGTTCTCCCTGGGTGTCCCAGGCGAGCATTTGATCGCCTGCCCGGCAAAACGGGGTCGCATGGTGTGACCTGCGCCACCAACGCCTCGACCCTCATCCTTCACGGCGAGGGACGCCGGCCCGGCCCCCCGCTCCTGGTCGGCAAGGAGCCGATCGGAGAACCCAACAACAAGGGCCGTTGGCCTGATCGGCCATCCCGTCCGAGGCGACTGTCCATAGGCTCACCCCATGGCGGCAGATGATCTGAACGACAACGAACTGTGGCCCATCCCACCCGCGTGGATGATGGGGTGCGACACGTGCACGGTCCTGTACGGGCGCATGATCGACGCCCGCGAGGCCGTCGCGGAGGCGTCGCTGACGACATCGGGCCCCGTGGACATCGACCCTTTCGACTCGGGGCTGACGACGCAACTCGCTCTCGGCCAGCACCTGGCCCAGGCACACGGTCCGCTGCTCCCCGACTTCGATGCGAACTGCCCGGTGTGTGCGCAGCGAGAGCAGGATCTTCAGCGGACGACGGCGTCCGAGGGGTTCAGGACGTACGCGACGAGCGCTGCCGCCGAGCACAGGGCGCGGCATCTGATCGTCCCGCCCGAGATGACGCACCAGATCTGAGGACATGCCGACATGCCGAGCGTGCCGACATGCGGACAAGGCGAGCGTGATGATGTGAACCGCGCTATGTCCTGCCGTTGACGCAGGGTATCTACGCTGAAGCCCCTGATATCTCGCTCGCGGCCTACGCCAATTGTCAGAAGCGGTTTCAACCAACTCGCTCTAGCCTCAACGTGCCCGATGCACCAGTCATCACCGGCAAGAGGGGGAAGACCATGAGCGCAGTCTCGGAACCTCGCAACGTCGTTCTTGTGCACGGTGGGTTCGTCGACGGATCCGGCTGGCAGGCCGTGTACGAGCGGCTCGTCGCCGATGGCCACCGCGTGAGCGTGGTACAGAATCCGACGCTGTCCCTGGACGGCGATGCGACCGCTACGCGGCGGGTGATCGCGGCGCAGGACGGGCCGGTCGTCCTCGTGGGCCACTCCTACGGCGGTGCGGTCATCACCGAGGCCGGGCAGGACGACAAGGTCGCCGCGCTCGTCTACATCGCGGCGTTCGCGCCGGACAAGGGAGAATCCGTCGGCACCCTGATCGCCGACCCGCCGCCCGGCGCCCCGGTCCCGCCGATCCTCCCGCCCCAGGACGGCTTCCTCCTCCTGGACCCGCAGAAGTTCCCCGAGGCGTTCGCCGGCGACCTCCCCGTGGAACAGGCGCGGTTCATGGCCGACTCCCAAGTCCCCTGGGGCGTGGATGCCCTCAACGGCGCTGTCTCGCAGGCCGCTTGGCAGACCAAGCCGAGCTGGTATCTGGTGGCCACCGAGGACCACATGATCCCGCCTCCGGCGCAGCGGGCCATGGCCGAGCGGGCAGGAGCCACCGTCGCCGAGGTCGCGGCAAGCCACTCCGTCTACCTGTCCCAGCCCGACGCGGTGGCCGACCTCATCCGGCAGGCCCTCGCCTCCTGAACCCACCCGTCATCCCTTTGGTTCGGACGGCTTGCCCAGTACGGCGCGTGCCTTGCGTTCGACGAGCACGGGAACGAAGTCACGCACCGGCCGCCCGCCCGCCGTCGTCCCGAGCAGTCCCCGGAACGATGGCGAGGGATAGGCGCCCGGCGTACGGGCGATCAGCGGCTCATCGGCCGCACCACTCGCTGTGCAGCCGGAAGAGGTTGCTCAGCGAGTTCACTTCACCACGACGTTGTCCCCGGCGGAAGTCGATGGTCCGGTGGTGGTGTTGCCGTAGTACACCCAGCGCCACGTGCCCGCCTTGGATGCCTTCACGGTCGTTTTGAGATTGCCCGAGCCGTTCGCGTACACCTTCTTCACCGTGGTGTAGGAGGCGGCACCGGTGGGCTTGAACTGCAGGCTCACCAGACGGCCTTCGTATGAGGCGTACTTCCTGGTTTCCCAGTTGGCCCGCGTGACCTTTCCGGTCACGGTGATGGTCTTGCCCTTGGACACCGGTTCGGGCGAGGCATTGACGGTCAGGCGGGAGTTGCGCTTGACGTAGGCCGTGAGGCCCTCGTCATCGGTGTCACCGCCGCCGCCCTCGAAGTACACCTCGGCCGCGACCTTCCAGGCTCCGGCCTCGCTGTTGCGCATGTCCCATTCGCTCGGGTCGAAGAACATCGTCTCCTTGATATCGCAGACGCCCGGGCTCACCTTGATGCAGTCGCTCGAGTCGATGGCGTGCCACAGCCGGTCACCCGTATTGCCGCGGTACAGGAACACCGCCGGCCACTTCCACTTGTGGGTGGTCGCCATACGGAAAGAGGTGGGCGCCGCGACCTCGTTGGACACCCCGATCACGATCGGCTTTCCGCCGTTCACCTGGACACGGGTGAACGAGACCCCGCCCTCGGCCGCCCCGGCCGGCACCGCGGCCACGGCCGTGAACACCACCGCCGCGCCACCGGTCACGACAGCTCTGAAGACTTTCTTCCCCACCTGATCCCCGATCTCTGTACTGGGAAGGCACTGGAGGCTCTTCCTCCGGCGCCTTTCAGACAGCCTGGATCCACCTCGGGTTGTACATCCGTGGATCACGAACGAGCATCAGTCGGACGATCCCATGGACCAGGTACCGGCCCCGCACGCGCACAACTGCCCTAGACCGAACGGCGCCTCGCGCCTGCGGGGATGGTCCCGAGTGGTCCGGGGCGGCCGCCCGTCAGACGATGACGGGGACAGTCTCGGAGCGCTTGGTGGAGCAGTTGGTGACGATGGGCTTGTCGACGGTGCCGGTCTCGGGGAGCTTGATCTCGGCCGGGTTCGGGTCGCCCTCGGTGATCGCGATGATGACGTTCTCGAACTCGACACCGCGGTTTTCCCTGGTGGTCTTGGGGCTGATGCCCGTATAGGCGACGGCGGAGCCGGAGAGCTCGATGGGGTCTTCGCCGCCCTGTCCGACAGGGGAGGCGACGCCACTGGCGTCGGAGCCGAAGGACACGCTGGGCGTGTTGATGTCCAGGTAGCAGGTGATGTTGGACTTGGCCTTGGCCCTGACGCCGACGACGCAAGGGTCGCGTCGATCTTCAGAAGATCCTGTACATGTCCGGGTTCTGTCTCAGCGACTTCGGTTCCGGGAAGGAGCGTTGAATCGCACGACGCGGGCGGCGGGAACCGGCCGGCGCGTTCCGGCGTCTCGAACGGGACGGTGCAGCCGTCGTACAGGCCCGGGGAACGTTCGAAGGCGGCGGTGGCGCAGGCATGTTCGTTCTGTTGATGTACGGCGCTCTGCTCGCCGTCCCGGTCTGGACCGTCGCCGTGCTGGTCAAGCTGGTCTCGGTCGTGTTGCCGGGCCGCCGACCGGACTGGGGCAGGGACCTGCTGCGCTGGTGCGCCGTCATGGCGGCTGCAGCGGCCGTGCTCGTATACGTGATTGGGCTCGGCTCGGTCCAGTGGGACTCCCACGAGGCGGAGTCCGGCGCAGACTCGGCCCCGGCCCTGCCCTGCCGCTCGCTCGACCCCGCCACGCTGGATCACCTCGCCGGGCACGAACCGTCTTACCTGCCGCTCGGCTTCCACTGCATCCTGAACGACGGGAGCGAGATCGCGGGCACTGGCGCCTACACCTGGTTGAACTCCGTCACTGTGGCGTTCGCCCTGGCGGCTGTGGTGCTGGCGCTCGCGGTGGGGTTCCTGGACGAGTTCCGGGCGCGCGCGGAACGGAGGACGGGCGGGGCTTCACCTACTTGATCCGGAGCAGTCCGCCCCCGCCGTGCTGCTTGCGATCGACGACAGCAGCGCGTAGCAGGCGGTGCACTGCGCCCCCTGACGCACCTCCTTTGGACACCACCTCTTGACGGCGGACCCCTCCCGTCCTGGCTGGGGCAGGCGCCCCACCGGCTTCGACAGCGAGATCCACAAGCGCCGCAACGAGTCCGAGCGCACCACCGCTGTAGTTCTAGAGTCTTCCCGTGGACGCCTACACATGGTTCGAGGTCGAGGGCCCCGAGGAATACGGCGAGGAGCCCTGGGACTTCAGCGAGGCTGAACTCGGCTTCCTCGCAGCTCTGCGAGTCCGGGCCGCTGGTTGGCGAGTGCCGTGGGCTCCCAGCCAGGTCGGACGGCCCGAGGACGAGTCGTCGTTGCTCGTCCATATCAGCGTTCTCGACGAGGTCCGCCGACTGGTACTCGGCGAGTGGGCCGTGCACTTCTACGGCACACACGTGTTGGCCGGGAAGGTCTGCGACCAGCTCTTCAACCTTCAGGAATCGCCCGAGTACGGATTCTTCCGGGCCTCCGGCACCGTCGAGGAACTTGCGGAACGGTGCGCCGGCTGGTTCGAGACCCTGTTGAGCCGACATGTCGTCCGCGTCGAATGGCCGTTGAGGGAAGGGAAGCATGCGACCCACTGGGAGTTCGCCGACACAGGCGAGGTCCTTGCGACGCGCTGGTCCATTCCCGCCGACGGCTCATCCCCGGCACACCGACTCCCGGTCCGTCCCTGATCCGCCGGACAAGCCCTTGGCCGTGAGCGCACGGCGCAACGGCCCGCGTTGATGAAGGGCGCACCCAACAGCAGGCGTCAGCTCACTCATCTTCGCATCGTAGTGCGGGAGTTGATCGATCAGCCTTGGATTTTGATGCCTTTGCTGGATCGTGGAGCTGAGCCGAGTTGCCCCTCGGCTCAGCGGGGCTGGACCCAGATACAGGTGGTCGTGATCAGAATGCTGCCCGCTGCGGTCGCGGCGCCGTGCGCCAGGCTCAGACCCGCCTCGCGGCGCAGTCGGCGAATACGGCGAAGCCAACGGCTGCGCGCGGACTCGTGTTTCCGCCTTCGTCTACCTGAGGGGTTCGAGGGCTCCGCCGTCGCCGTTTGCGACGACTGTCATCCGTTGTCCTGGACCGTCTGGGCCGCGAGGTCGTGGAGAACCCTAAGCTCAACTTCGGCCTGCCCGATGCCGTGATCACACCAGCCACACCAAGATCATTTCATCGTACGGCCTGAGAATTGAGCTGCCGTTTAGCTGCCGCTCAGAGGCGACTCCCACGTGGGATCATGCCGGGACCTTCTTGCTAGGTGGGCAAGCAGGTGCTCCGCTGTGGTGGCGGCCGTGTCTTGCGGCGCGCCGACCACAGTCAGGGCAGTGGTGAGCCTTGCCAGGACCGCCGTCGGCAGGTCCGAGTCCATGAGGTGCGGCAGGAGCAGCAAGAGGCGGGCGGCTGTGTCCTGGACGCCTTCGGCCGCGGAGTAAGGGTTGTCAGCGATGCGGACCAGTTCCTGCCATGTCAGGCCAGCCCCCGAGAAACCCGCCTCCCAGCTGGCGACCTGCTGGGCGTAGCTTCTGCCTGGATGGGTCAGGAGGTAGTCGGTGCCGTAGTCACCGACCAGGTTGCGGTAGATCACCACAGCTCCGAGACCATCCGTGGCCGGTACCCGGAAGGCGGGCCAGTGTTCGGGATCGAAGAGGACCTCGGACATGGCGTCGGTATCGGCGCCGTCATCGCCGAAGCACTCCGGAGACGGTGGCTCGCCACATGAACCGTCACTGCACAGCACCAGGAGGTGGTTCGACCAGAAGCCCAGGCGGGCCAGCAGCGACTCACCCGCCACCAGCGGGCCCTCGTCGTATCCCTTGATCAGCACTCCCGGATTCTGCCACCAGGTACTGACATGGCCCCGTCCGGGATAGGTACGGTGTGCCGCCCTGTTACGGGAAAGCCCTTAGCTCGCTGGGGCGCAGCGCGCCATCATCGACGGTCTGGTGGTGGTGTCCGGGTTTTGGGGCTGCGTCGGGCCGGGCTTTTTGTGGTGGTCCTGGGGTTGGTTTCTGGCGGGGTGCGCCGCGGGTGCGTGGGTGCCTGGGATTTGTGGCTGGTGGGTGTGCAAGTGCGGGTTGTCCGGTCTTGGACACCGGGGTGGTGATTGTCTTCCGCATCTGGGGTGCCGTGTGCGTGGGCCCCTGACGGCGGGGGCGGGTCCTTTGGGAGGAGTGTTAGGTCGCGTGTGAGGAAGTCTTGGGTGGGGGCTGTGGTGGGTTCGGTTGGGGTGTCGGCGGTGCCGGGGCAGGCTGTGTCGGGTGGGGTGGGGGTGTCGCCGATGGGGTTGGTGGTGGCGGGTGATCTGCACAATCCGCGTGGGGTGCGGGTGCAGGGGGATGGCTCGCTGCTGGTGGGGGAGGCGGGGAGCAGTTCGGCGTCGTGTGTGCCGCCGGTGGAGGCGGGCCGTAACCGGGGTCTGGGGTTCACGGGTTGGTTGTACCGGGTGGCGGGTGCGTCGAAGCGGCGTGTGGTGACGGGTCTGCCGTCGGAGCAGATCAATCAGAATTACGGGACGAGTGTGCTGACCCGGATGGCGGGTGTGGTCCAGGGCGAGTCGGCGGGCGAGGGTGGTTACCGGGTCAGTTACGGTCTGAGTGGTGTGCCGGCAGACCGGGTGGCGCTGGGTGCGGGCGGCGGGCCGCTGGGCACGCTGAGCACGTCCGGGGGCGGGTGCTGGGTGATCTGGCGCAGCACGAGCTGGTGCACAATCCGGATGCCGGGAATCCGGGGGTCAACGAGGTGTTCTCCAATCCGTGGGCGTTCGCCCGCGACGGTGCGGATTTCCTGGTGACGGATGCCGGTGCCAACGATCTGGTGCGGGTGCATCCGGACGGTACGACGGAGACGGTCTTCGCTTTTCCGACCAATACCCGCAGCAGTGAGCCTGTTCCAACCTGCGGGAGTGGCTTGCGCGTTGGCCTGACAGGGCGAAGAAGCCCCTGGTAGACGGGTTTTCGACCAAGTGAACCGGATCCACCAAGGGCTTCGCGTGCTTGTCTACCGCTGCGGCATCGACCTGTCCAGTTCCACGGTGCGCTTCCTGGCCGGCCGTCTGCGCTTGTGGCATCGACGGCAGGGCACGCGGTGGCGGCGCCTGCCGCCGGGCCGCCGGGCCCTGCTGGTCCTGGCCCACCTGCGCAAGGGCGATACCTACGCCCAGCTCGCCGCTGGGTTCGGCATCGGCACCGCCACGGCCTACCGCTACATACGCGCGGCGATCGCGGTCCTGTCCGTCCTCGCTCCGACGCTCCAGCAGGCTATGAGCGAGGCTCGGCGCAAGGCGTTCCTGATCCTGGACGGCACGCTCCTGCCGATCGGCCGGATCGCAGAGGGCCGCCGGTACTACTCCGGGAAACACAAACACCACGGAATGAACGTGCAGGTCAACGCCGATCCGCACGGCAAACTGCTGTGGGCCTCGCCCGCGCTGCCCGGTGCCACGCACGACCTGACCGCCGCCCGCACCCACGGGATCGTGGAGGCCCTGAGCACCACTGGGCTGACGGCCTGAGCCGATCGCGCGTACCAGGCGGCGGGGCGACACATGCGGGTGCCGATCCGCGGCCGGAAACCCAAGCGATGGCAGCGCCGCTACAACACCACCCACGCCAAGATCCGCTGCGTCGGCAAACAGGCCGTTGCCACGCTGAAGGGCTGGCGAATCCTCCGACAGATCCGATGCAGCACCAACCGGATCACCGACCTTGTCCGAGCCGTCCTCACCCTTCATCTGGCCAGGTCAACGCCAAGATGAAACGGGCTCAGTGACCAGCTCAGCCTTTTCGACGACGACGAAAACGACACCCCGCCCCCGCCCCACAACACCGGCGGCGGGGGCGGCGGGAGCAGGGACGCGTCGGCGGCCGGATACGTCGGAATCTGGGCCGACTGGGGCGACTTCGGGAAGTACGGCGCCGGCGGCATGAAAGGCGGCGCGGCCCTGGTCCTGGAACTCAGCAGGATCGTCTACCAGTCGGGCATCGCCTCCCCGATCGGCTCCCAGCGCGGCCAGAACGCCCGCCTGCGCTACCTCAACTCCCCGGCCGGCCGCGCCGAACTGCGCGCGCAAGGAGTCTCCGACCGCGCCATGCGCGACTGGTTCCGGGGCAAGTCCCGCCCCTCAAAAGCGAATCTGGCCCGCCTCGACGCCGCCTACTGGACGCGCCGTCGCGCGAACCTGATCCGCTCCGGCTGGCTCACGCGCCACCTCGACAACGCGGGCCGCGGACGGCAGATCGAGATCTACCCCGTCGACCAGAGCCACGTGGAGCACGGCCGCGAGCGCGACAACGTCACCGAACGCACCGCACACGTGCGCTACCTGTGGGGCGACATCGTCGACGCCTGGGCCGACCAGGACGACGGCCTCCTCGACGAACTGTGGGACGACATCATCTGCGACCTCGACTCCGACTACACCGCCTACGCCTACGTCTCCGCCATCGGCATCAGCGCATGACCACCCCGCCCGCACTCGCACCCGAGCCGGCCGACTGAGCCGGGGCACGATAGTCGTCACAGAGGCACGCGTGTTGTCACCGGCATAGTGGAGTACGTGCGGTGCGACTGCTCGGCATCACCGAGCAGACCGCCATGCCCTGCCTCGGTGCGGCCCCGCCCGAAACGCACCGCCAAACTGCCCGGGGCAGCCGCCAGGTTCAGTCCTGGACGGTGGCGAGCCAGCCGGTGAGCAGGCTGTTGACCTCGTCGGGGCGTTCCTGCTGGATCCAGTGGCCGCAGCCGTCCAGGAGGTGGGAGGCGGACAGGGCGGGGAGGGTGGTGGGGTAGGCGTCGATGGCGTCGGCCATCCAGGTGGTGGACGCGTCCAGGGCGCCGCCGATGAACAAGGCGGGCTGTTCGATCGGGGCGCCGCGATGAGGGGCGAGGTCTTCCCAGTCGCGATCCATGGCGCGGTAGCGGTTGAGGGCACCGGTCAGGCCGGTGCGCTCGAACTCCCCGGCGTAGACGTCGAGATCGTCCTCGCTCAACCAGGCCGGGAGCGGGCCGGCGGGGAAACGGTCGCGCAACTGCCCGCCGTGAGCGACGAAGTGCGGGTCGGGCTCACCCTCGGCCGGCATGGTGTCGCCGGACAGAGCCGCGTAGAAGCCCGCGAGCCAGCCCCGGACATCGGGCTCGATCTCCGCCTCGGCGCGGCCGGGCTCCTGGAAGTAGGAGACGTAGAACTCCTGCTCGGGGCCGCCGATCCGGCCGAAGACATCGGTGGGACGGGGACCGCCGGGCGGCGCGTACGGAACGCTCAACAAGCCGACCGCGCGGAAGACCCCGGGGTGCAGCAGAGCGGAGGCGGCGGCGATGTTGGAGCCCCAGTCGTGGCCGACGACCACCGCGCTCTCCTCGCCGAGGGCGCGCACGACGGCGACGTTGTCCTCCACCAGGTCGAGCATCCGGTAGGCGTCGGCCGTCTCCGGCTTGGAGGAGCGGCCGTAGCCGCGGACGTCGATCGCCACCGCCCGGTACCCGGCCGCGGCGAGGGCCGGGAGCTGGCGCCGCCAGGAGTACCAGAACTCGGGGAAGCCGTGCACGAGCAGGACCAGCGGGCCGCAACCCTGCTCGACCAGGTGCAGGCGCCCGGCCGGGGCCTGGACGATGCGGTGGTCGAGTACGGCGGTGAGTTCGGATCGCATGGGCGACTCCTCCTCGGTTCGCGGACGGCCGGCGAGTACCCACCGATCATGCGACGCGGCGGCCCCTCGACGCGATCACTGTTGCCATCCTGGCAAGGTTGCAGGAAAGAGCGGTGAAGCGGCACGGCAGGAAGGAACAGGGACGGTGACAGGTGACGAGGTGACCCGGACGACGGCGGCGATGGGGCCGCGGCTGCGGCTCGTGCGCGAGCGCCATGGCGTCACCCTCGCCGATGTCAGCCGGGCAACCGGCATCTCGCCCAGCACGCTGTCGCGGATCGAGACCGGCCGGCGCAAGCCCACCCTGGAAGTGGTACTCCGGCTGGCGCAGGAATACGGAGTCTCCCTGGACGAACTGGCCGGCACCGCACCCGCCCCTGCGGCCGCGCCCCCCGCCACGGCGCCGCTCAGCTTCGGCGACGACAAGGCGGTCGTGCCACTGACCCGCTACGTCGGCGGCCTGCACGCCCACAAACATGTCCTGCCCGCCGTTGCCGAGCCGCCCGGACGGCCCCGACAGGCGTCCCACGAGGGCTACGAGTGGCTGTGCGTCCTGTACGGGCGGTTGCGGCTCGCACTCGGCAGCCAGGACCTCGTCCTGACCGCCGGGGACGTCGTCGAATTCGACACCCGCACGCCCCACGCAGTCGCGAACGCCGGACCCGACGGACCGGTCGAGTATCTGATCATGTTCGGACCTCAGGGAGAACGCCCACGGCTGCGCACCCCTCCAGCAACTGGTCGCGGGACTGGTGACACAAAGGCCGCTGAATGAGCAGTTGTGACAAGCAGCCAGCAGTGAGACATCGCAGGTCAGCGGCCTGCTCGTTCGGCGCGGTCTCAGCGAACCTGGCAGGCGTGCACCGGGAGCTGTGACAACCGCAGATGAAGCGGCATGAGTCGCCGCGAGAAGCCGCAGGTCACATCTCGATCTCGGCGTATGCAGCGAAAACACGAGGCATTACAACACCCCGTCTTCACCGACCAGCCAGTGGGACCTTGGACTCCTGGCTCAACCGGCTCGCCGGTGAGCCGCTTTTGCGGGCGCTGGACGCGATCCAGATGCGATCGTTGAAGTCGGAATAACCGCCTCGAAGGTTGCTGTAATCGCCGATCATGAGCATTCCGAACGGTGGCCCGGTGGCGGTGCAGTTGGCGGTCTGGGCGAGGTGGTCGCGCCCCACTGGGTCCCGGGCGAAGGCGCTGGTGCGTCCTCGACTGCGAGTACGGCACGGTCAGGGCATGGGCAGGAGCACACCAGGAAGGCCACCGGCCCGGACCGTAGCCTCGTCGATGGACAGACCGCAGTAGCTGCCGACGGCGGTGAACACCGCCTCGGGCAGTCGCGGCCCGTGTTCCTCGTAGTACTCCACCACAGCAGCTTCGCCAACGTCCCCGATAGCGGGAAAGACCGCGCCCGCCGCGTGGAGCGCCGAGTCCAGGGCGGACGCTTCGCCGGTGTCCTGGCCGAACTCGGCCCGCCGCGCCCGCTCGTCACCCGGGACATGAAGGATCTGCGGCGGCGGGCTGAAACGGTTGACAGTCACACAGACGATCTCCTCGCCCGGCCGCGGCCGCATCGACTCCACTTTGCGCCATCCGGTGGACCACGACGCGGCCCCCCAGTCCTCCAGCACGTACACCCAGTCGCCGCACGTCCCGTACATGACTGGACTGACCGCGGGCGAGGGACGCCCAGAACCCCCCACCGGCACCTCAAGGTCCCTGTATGGGATGCGCGCAGCCAGCTCATCCACGTCCGCGCCCAGCGCGAGGAGGAATTCGTCAGGCTCAATACCGCTGGCCACCGTAAGCGAAATTCCACCGAGCATTCCCTGCACAGCCCCGGAAACAGGAGTGTGCTTATGCGCGCCTATCCAAGCAGTGCCGTCGGTCATCCAGTTCTCCGATGTGGTTGCGGTGCCGCGAGCATAACGACCCGTGCTGCCCATACGAATCGGCGCACAGGTCCGCTGGCCGGGTTCCACAACCGCACGGTCTTGTCCCAGTTGCCGCTGGCGAGCCAGGTCCACGACTGCGTCAGCGAAGTAGGCGCACGACTTCCAGAAGTACTGCGCCTACCGAACCCCTGGAGGGAACGCGACATGGAACCGCGCCAGGGATTCGTCGGAGCGACGGACCACGTTCTGGCCGCCGCTGTGGGAGGCACAGATCCGCTGGGCCTGCCTGCCTTCTTCCCTGCTGCCGTGTGACGGATGGGGTTGAGCGAAATCAAGGTGCGCTGGGCACGATGCCGTCGGCAGGATGACCGGCGTGACTGAAATGCCGAGCAACGCTGTCCCAGCCCCTGCTGTACTTGACGCCTTTGGTGCGAAGGGTTCTGTTGTCCCGCTGGCTGGTGGGCAGGGGCGAAGCGTTCTCGTCGGTGGGTTTGTATTCAAGCCCGCCGAGGGCACTGACGACGAGGTCGAGTGGGCAGCTTCCCTGTTCGAGGAGCTGGCGTCAGACAGCGGCTTCCGTGTTCCACTGCCATTGCGGGCCGCCGACGGGCGAAGCGTCGTCGACGGCTGGACCGCCAACGAGTTCCTGACCGGTCAACCAGGACCAGAGGAGCACTGGACCGGCGTACTCAGTGCCGACCGCGCCTTCCACAACGCTCTGCGGCATGTGCCCCGGCCCGGATTCCTTGATCGGCATGTGCACCCGTGGGCTGTGGGCGACCGAGTCGCGTGGGGCGAGCAGGACATCGACGTGATCGACGACCTCGCCGCGCCGTACTCGACCCTGCTGGAGCTGAGGCGCCCGCTTACGCAGGACACAGCTCAGCTCATCCATGGCGATCTCACGGGCAACGTCCTGTTCGCTCCGGATCAAGTGCCCGCCGTGATCGACTTTTCCCCGTACTGGCGGCCGCCGGTGTTCGCCGAGGCGATCGTCGTTGCAGACGGGCTGTTGTGGTACGATCTTCCGTCTGACCTGCTGGCGGCTGGCAGCGATCATCCTGACTGGCCGCAGATGTTGATCCGTGCACTGATCTTCAGGCTCGTCGCGCACAGCGAGAGCGCAGGTCCACTGGGAGAGACTCACCCGGGTGAGCCGGACCGCTATGCAAGGACAGCCGAGATTGTGGTGAGCCAGCTAGCACTGCTCTAGGACGCGCCTGAACAGCGGTCACGGTCGGAGCCAGAGTCTGATCGAGGCGAGGATGACAGTGCCGTCAAAGATGTAGGCGCGCTTGCCGAATCTCGCAGCCGCAGACCGGGAATTCTTGAGAGCATTGATCGTTCACTCAACTTCGTTTTGCGGGGCTGGCAAGCGTCCTCGGCCCCGTGGAGGTTGGACGCCGATGTCCGCTGGGACGACGGCTCATTGGACTGTCAGCGTCCCGCGTCTTGTGCGGAGGCGGACGGGGCTGCGCCCAGGGAACGGAGGGTCCGCCGGTGGGTGAGCGCAGCGCGATCGAGCGGACCGAAGCGACATGGAACCCGACGACCGGTTCTGACCGCATCTCCAGCGGTTGTGACAACGGCTATGCGCTGACACTGGCGAAGCGTCTGAAGGCGATGGGCCCGCCCAAGTATCAGATGGACGGCGACCCGCGCACGTCGGGGCCGGGGCCCGGGCTCCACGTGCATCCCGATGCGCTCGCGATCCCGTACGGCTGGAAGAGTCCGCGCACCGTATTTGTGAACTCGATGAGCGACCTGTTCCATACCCGGGTGCCGCTCGACTAGGTGCGCCGCGTCTTCGACGTCGCCGATACGCCGCAGCCCACCAGGCGCTGTGCTCTTGTTGTTCTCCGAGATCGCGGAGAAGGAGTCCCTGAATGACGCGAGGAGATCGCCCATCTGCTGGATGCCGGTCAGGAGATTTCGATCGAGATCCTGATGGCGGGCGACCCGCTCTTTCCTACCAGGCGCGGTACCGATACCGGACCATGGGACGCCTCTGAGATCGATCCAGCTGCCGATCAGGTCAGCCGCGTCGATCTTGGCGGGCTGCTGATTCCTGCGAGCAGTACGGATGAAATCCGTCTGGAGCGATCCGCAGGCCCGATCGTCGCCGCCACCGTGATGCGTGGACGAACCGCGCTGCAACTACAGGCGTATCGCAGCCAGGGACCGCAGCAGAGCAAGCTGTCGCATCGTCAAGTTCGTTCGCCAGTATGCCGTTACCAACAGGACGCGGTCTTCCAGCGGCAGGCTCCAGGGCCGGCCGCGCTGCTGATCCGAGGCTTGCTCGCGTCGCACAGAGGCAACCAGCTTGCCGAAGCAGCGCAAGGTCAGTCCGGTGAACGGCTCTATCCAAGACGGCACCGACGCCGTGATCACACCAGCCACCACATGATCGTTCCACTCGGTCAGAAGCAGCCACCGCCTCCGTGCCGTCTCGGCCTGAGCAGGTCCAAAATGCCGCCATGACTGACGAAGAACACACCAACCCCCCCGTCGCGCGCACCTTCTTGTCATGTGCCACTGAGGTGGCGCGGCTGATGGATCTCGGGGATGCGGCCGATGTGCCGGAAGCCCGCCGCGCACGGCACCTGGCTCATGCGGCGCGCAAGTCACTGCTCGAACGCGCCCACCTGCCTGAGGAGTTCTTCGCCCCGTTGCTGACCGCAGCCGTCTACGACCCAGACCCCAGCTTCTGCCGCTGGTTCGTCGAACCCGCGGTCTACGCCTTCGGGCGCCGCCGAGTCATGACCGCACTGCTCGACTACCTACGGACCGGCACGGACGCGGAACAAGCAGGCGCCAAGCGGGCCTGGTACTGCGCCCATGTACCGCTCCACGCAGACCGGTCCCCTGCCTACGCAGCCGGCAGAAGCCGCGATCCCGCCCTGGACGAGTCCCGCGATGTCATGGACGAGTGGCAACAAGCCCTTCGGGGATCAGCCACGTGAGACAGTCCCTTCGCTCTGGGACTGTTGCTCACCCCGCCCACTTACGGGACAGCCCTTTAGCAGACGGGGCGGCATCTACGTCACCAGCAACACCCAGAGCGACAGTGCGGGTGAGCTGTTGAAGTTCCCGGCGCTCTGAAGCGAGCTGTTCGGCCGCGGCGCAGGCATGCCCGCCGGCGTACGGGGGTGGTTGTCACACTCGTGCGTGCGGCGGTGTCTTCATGACAACCAGGCCGCAAGGCCTTTCGAGAAGGAGAACACCATGGCCCCGCGTATCCCCAAGGCCGAGCTGCCCGCCGAGATGGCCGAGGCGCTGGCCCGACAGCTCGGTTCCGTGCCGGAGCCGGTCGAGGTCGTCTTCAACCAGCCGGCCGTCGCCACGTCGAATCTGGAGTTCTCGGCGAAGGTGGCCGCGTGGGACCAGGTCGACGAGAGCCTGAAGACGTTCTCGCACATGGCGGTGGCGGCGCAGGTCGGCTGCAGCTGGTGCCTGGACATCAACTATTTTGCCGCGCTGAACCAGAACCTCGATCTGGACAAGGCCAGCCAGGTGCCCAACTGGCGCGATTCGGAGGTGTTCACTCCGCTGGAGCGCGAGGTGATGGAGTACTCCGAGGCGATGACCAACACCCCGCCGACCGTCACCGACGAGCTGTCGGCGAGTCTGCTCAAGCAGCTCGGTGCGGCGGGTCTGGTCGAGCTGACGGTGTTCATCGGTTTCGCGAACCTGTCGACCCGGGTGAACACCGCGCACGGCATCACCTCGCAGGGCTATTCCGAGGCGTGCCAGGTCCCGTTGGCCGTGAAGCGCCCTCAGGTGTCGGACGCCGGCTGACAACATGATCGGTGTGACTCATGACGCCATGACCGATGATCCGTTCGTCGCCCACCGGGCGCTGCTGTTCACCGTGGCCTACGAGATGCTCGGCTCCGCGGCCGACGCCGAGGACGTGCTGCAGGAGACCTGGCTGCGCTGGGCCGACGTCGACCGCAGTCTGGTGCGCGAGCCGCGGGCGTATCTGGTGCGGGCCGTCACCCGCCAGTCCCTCAACCGGCTGCGGAGCCTGTCGCGCAGCCGTGAGGACTATGTGGGGCAGTGGCTCCCGGAGCCGCTGCTGACCAGCCCCGATGTGGCGGAGGACGTCGAGCTCGCGGAGAGCGTGTCGATCGCGATGCTGACGGTGCTCGAGACACTCGCTCCCACCGAGCGGGCCGTGTTCGTGCTGCGTGAGGTCTTCGACCTGCCGTATGCGGAGATCGCCGAGGCTGTCGGGAAGTCGGCGGCCGCGGTGCGGCAGATCGCGAAACGCTCGCGTGAGCACGTGGCGGCCCGCCGGCCCCGGGTGCGGGTGAGCCGCTCGGAGCAGGAGGCGGTGGTGGAGCGGTTTTTGGCCGCGCTGCGCACCGGCAGGCTGCAGGACCTGCTGGAGGTCATGGCACCCGACGTCGTGATGATCACCGATGGGGGCGGGGTGGTGGCCGCCGCGCTCGTGCCGATCCACGGCGCGGCCGCCGTGGCACCGGTGCTCGCCCGGGTGCGGCAGGTGGGCGACGAGCACGGGACGCGGGCGGTGTGGCTCAACGGCACGCCGGCGGGCCGTATCGAGTTCGACGGCGCGCCGACCGCGATCAGTGTCGAGGTGGCCGGCGGGCGTGTGGCGCGGATCTATGTGGTGCGCAACCCGGGCAAGCTGACCCGGCTGGGCGAGCCCGCCCGGCTTGCCCGGTGAGCAGGGCTGTCGGGCGGGTGTCCTGAGCGGTCCGGGCGGTGCACACCGCCCGGACCGCCCGTCTTCCACCGGCAGTGCGCACCCGGGGGCGGGGTGGGGGTCAGGTGAGTCCGGCGAGCCGCAGCAGCAGCGGTCTCACCTCGGTCGCGGCGAGGGTCCCGCTGACCTGACCTGACCTGACCTCGCCGGGGCGTGAGCACAGCAGCACCGGGCCGTCCTCGGGACACTCGGGCAGCCTGCCGTGGCTGCCGCGCACCGGGGCCGGGTCCAGCGGGACGACCGCCATCCGGTAGCGCATGCCCAGCTTCTTGCGGGCCACCGCGCCCGCCGCCCGCACCTTGACGTAGGGGTCGTGGGGGTCGAGGAACAGTTCGGCGGGGTCGTAGCCGGGCGTGCGATGGATGTCCACGAGCCGGGCGAAGTCCGGGGCGCGGGCGTCATCGAGCCAGTAGTCGTAGGTGAACCAGGAGTCCGGCTCGGCGAGCGCCACCAGCTCACCGGAGCGCGGGTGGTCCAGAGCGTGTTCCTTCTTGCCCGCCTCGCCCAGCAGCCGGGCGACGCCTGCGACGCCGTCGAGCGCCCGACGCACCCCGGCGATGTCCTCGGGCCGCCGTACGTAGGCGTGGGCGAACTGGTGGTCGGCGACCGCGAACGCGCGCTAGGCCGTCGGGTCGAGGTATTCCATGCCGTCCCGGGTGTGGACCCCGAGGCAGCCGGCGCGGCGCAGGACCCGGTTGAGCCAGGCGGCCGGCCAGTTCGTCAAGCGCCCGGTGCACCGCGCGCTGGTGGCCGACCGCGCGCTACTTGAGGCCTTTCAGGCCCGGGCGTGCTGGTCACCGATGACGTACAGCGCATCGCCGCGCCGGAACTGGACTACCTGCGCCTCCTCGCGGATGCGCCCACGACGCAGGCCTCTCTCGTGCTGTGCGGTGCGGGCGCCGAGCGCACCCTTGCGCGTGCTTCCGCGCTGGCCTCCCGGGTTTTGACCTGGCAGCAGGTGCCCCGCCTGGACACCGGCCAGGTACCCGCGGTGTTGCGCCTGTTCCACCCACTGTGGGACGCGGCGACGGACACCGATCTGCTGCACACCAACACCACCCACGCCAGGGGGAACTTCCGTACCTGGGCGAAGACCACCTCCCACGCGTATGCGGCCCTGGCCCGTGCCCCCGGGGCAGTGGCGGACCGTGCCTTGCAGGCGCGCTTGTTCCCGCCTTGGTCCCGTCAGCCTCTGACCGATTCCACCCCGCGGGCCGAAGGACACCCCTCATGACCGCGACCACTCCGGACGACGACGCCCCGACGCTGGCGCCACCCCGATCCGAGCCCGTGCTGGATCCCGTGACGTTGACGGCACTGCGGGCGCCGCCGCTGCGCCGTCTGCTCGCCCTGCGCACCGCACGCCGGCTCACCCGCGCCCACGTCCACACCACCGCCCAGTGCCTGAACGTATCCGAGCGCACCGTGTGGCGCTGGCTCGCCGACGCCACCACCACACCCGAGACAGCCGCCCGCCCGGGAGCCCGCCGTGTCGAACGGTTCGAGATCACCCCCGAGATCCGGGTGCTGCTCGCGTACTGGCACGGCAACGCCTCCGCGGTCCACCGCGAACTGGTCGCCCGCGCCCGGGCCGCCGCTACCGAGCCGCTCGAAGAGAACGACACCCCGACATCGAGCATCGAATCCGGCTCGCGTCCTGTCATACCCGTTCCAGGCGGCGCCCCGCCCGCAGCAGTGCCGCTACTCCAGACCGTGCCGTCACTGCCGACGTTCCTGCGCGCGGTGCGCCGCGACCTGACGGCGGGGGAGCGGGCCGGCTACCGCCACGGCCCCGAAGCAGCGCGCGCCCACGATGTGTTCGCCAAACGCCCCCCGCACCTGGCGCAACGACGTCTGGGAGGCCGATCACGTCCAGGCCCCGCTCCGCGTCGACACGGACGGCGACCTCGTCCCCCCCCCATACGTCACGTGGTTCATCGACTGCGCGACCAAAGCCATCACCGGCCTCGCCGTCACCCCAGGCACGCCACCCCGTGCCTCGGTCCTGGCCGCACTGCGCTCCGCCGTCCTGCGCAACCACCCCTACGGCCCCGTCGGGGCCTGCCCGAGCAGGTGCACTTCGACCGCGGCCGCGACTTCCTCTCCCGCACCGTCACCACCGCGCTGACCGCCTTGGACACGGACATCACCGTCCTGCCGCCCTACAGCCCCCACCTGAAAGGCAGCATCGAGAACCTCAACCACT
Source organism: Streptomyces sp. HUAS MG91 (assembly GCF_040529335.1). Lineage (GTDB taxonomy): Bacteria > Actinomycetota > Actinomycetes > Streptomycetales > Streptomycetaceae > Streptomyces > Streptomyces tabacisoli. The sequence continues at coordinate 8,448,659 of NZ_CP159534.1, forward strand.
GCGTCACCCGCATGCTGTTCGCCGCCCTGCCCGGCCACACCCCCAAGAAGCCGCAGCGCCGCCCCGACCGCCGCCCCCAGACGGCCCCACCCCTGTCCTTCGAGGCGTTCACCGGGCACCTGCTCGCCTGGGCCCACTGGTGGAACACCGAACACCAGCCGGCCGAACTGCACGGCACCACCCCGCTCGAAGCCTGGCAGGCCGACCCGACCCCGCTCCACGACGTACCCCCGGCGGACATATGGTCGTTCACGCTCGAGGACGACGGCCGCACCCGCACCATCACCAGCCACGGCGTCCGCTTCCGCAGCCGCGACTACATCGCCGACTGGATGACCGGACAAACCGGCCTCAAAGTCACGGTGCGCTTCATGCCCCACCACACCCACGAGATCGAACTCTGCACACCCCACGGCCACCACCTCGACACCGCCCACCTCGCCGACCAGGCCAGCGACGAGCAGCTCGCCACGCTGCGCCGCACCCGCACCCAGCGCGCCCGGCACCTGCGCGACGAGGCGAAAGCCGCCGAGCAACTGCGCCACACCCGCTTCGCTCCCGCCACCGAACCGGTCCCACCGCGCCGTCTGGACGCCACGACCGCCGCGGCAGCCGCCCGTGAACTCGACCAGCACCAGCACCAGTACACCGATCTGGCCGACCTGGCGCTGCCCGACCTCATCCCACCCGCCGCGCCACCAGCCGACTGGGCCATCCCCGACGCCCTCAAGGCCCGCACCCGACCATCAGACCCAACCGAGGACTCCCCATGACCGGCGGCCACCTGCCACCCGCACCTACCGACCACTACACCCCCCTGCCCGACGCCCGCCTCGTCAGTACCCAAGCGCTACTCACCGCCCGGGAAAACCTCACCGACACCATCGAGGCCCGCGCGATGATGTGCGTCCACGGCGGCGCCGGCTTCGGCAAGACCATGGCCGTCACCAGCTGCCTGCGCGCCCTCGAACCCACCGAGGACATCCGCCGCATCACCTTCCACGCCCGCGCCACCACCCGCGCCGTGCGCCACGAACTCCACACCGCACTCGACTTACCAGGCCCGCCCCCGCGCTATGCCAGCGAGTTCGACCACCTCCTCAAAACCGCACTCGCCACCCACCCGCGCACCCTCGTCCTGGACGAAGCCCAGTGGCTCCAAAGCGACCAGCTGGAATACGTCCGCTACCTCTGGGACGACCCCTACACCCAGCTCGCCGCCATCTTCGTCGGCGGCGAAGGCTGCCACCAGGCACTGACCCGAGAACCGATGCTCTCCTCCCGGATCTTCATCTGGCAGCGCTTCACCCGCCTCACCCCCAACGAGATCCTCCAGACGATCCCGCTCTACCACCCCATCTGGGCCGACGCCGACCCCGACCACATCACCTACGCCGACAGCCGCGCCGCGCACGGCAACTTCCGCAACTGGGCCCGCCTAACCACCCTCACCCACACCGCCCTCAAACGCACCGGCCGCACCCGCGTCGACCAAGAAGTCCTTCGCTGGGTCTTCAGCAAGCTCACCTCACCGCACTGACCGCCGCCGCCCAACCACGCGCGAGCATCGCCCAGCCCTCAGTCGTCATAGACATCGGCGTCGCCTTCCCAACACGCGAAGACGCCGGCAGGGCTGTGCCCACGGTGCAACCCCACATGGTTCTCGCGAAGTTCGCAGATCCGCCCAAGACCTCCGTGCCTGGCCCCGCAACGCTGCTCATCACTCGCCGCGACGTCCTCCTCGTACTCCACGTCACTGCCACTGCCCGCCATCCCGGGTGCCGCGGACGACCTACCGGGGACGCGCCAGTGCGCAGGAACTTGGGCGAGCATCCGCTGCCGCTCCCGCTCATCCAGACTCCGCCGGCGATGACTGTCTCGTCCGTACCCCAGGGCAAGCAGCGCACGATCGCCCGCCGGCATCGTCTCCGATCCGTCCGCGCCCCCGGGCACAGAGTCCGACGCCGTCGTGTTCGCGGTAACCGAAGGCCCTGCATACGCACGCCGCTGTGGCGGCAACCCGCTCTTGCCCAACTCGCTACGCACCCAACTCGCCTCTGTACAAGCAGAGTTGTCCTCAAAGCTGAGCAGCCAATGCCCGCCGTCCGCCGTACAGGCCGCGATCGCGTCGAGGAGCCCTTGCGCGACAACCACAGGCAGCACGGAATCGGAGTAACGCCGCCGCTCCTCGTCGGTCAATCCCTCAGCCCGGTATGGAATACGGCCACGGACTTTCAAAGGCTCCCGCTCTCCAGTCACCCTGACTTGGAGATAGCGGGGTTCGCTGTCGTCCATTCCCTTGATAGTTTTGGCAGCGAAGGTCCTGCTGCCGATTCGAACCCACACATCCTTCTTCGACATGCGAGTTATTGTGGCATAAAAGAGAGATCATTTAGGCAGTGTCAAAAAAGGCTCAGAATACTGAAGTTGACGCACCGTTCAACAGGGAACGTCAGACCACCCTGAGACCGATCAAGAGCCCCGGCATCCCGGGCGGTCCGCCTGAGCGGTACAACTTCGGGCTGTCCTGAGGTCAGGAGCTGTACGGACGAGCCATCTCCGAGGCCCCTCGCGCTCCCAGAGGGGGGAGGCTATCTCTCGAAGTTCCCATAGTTTTTTGCTTCCTTACGCTCTTGCACCGCAACCCTCACGAGCTTCAAGGTGGAGCTCTATTCGAGAATAGA